>DATJLT010000113.1:0-13479 GCA_035509195.1 Streptosporangiaceae bacterium
CGCGTCTGATCACTGATCAGACGCGACAGCCACCCGAGAGCTGATTCCGCCCCTGACAGCAGCTCAGCGCCGACGTCCCGCACCGCCCGAGCCGCGGGCGGCAGGTCAAGATCGTTGATCGGGGCTCCGTCTGAGTCCAGGAGCGGCAGGTCCGGCGCGATACTACGGTCGAAATCGGTGGGCTCGGCCGTATCGAGCAGGGTCAGGTCGCGCAGCTCCGACCTGGCCGCCGGCTCGTCGTTCACGTAGGCCACGGATCTCAGCACGACACCGAGCTCGGTGTCGACGAGCACGACCAGCCTGGCCGACGGGGGTGCTTTATGGCTGCTGGAAAGGTCTTTGCCCGGGGCTGGCGCGATCGGCGGCTCGGCGACGACGCACAGCGCGCTCCGGCCGTCAACCTGCTGTTCCCCCGCCTCGCTTAGCTGCCAGCGCCGCAGCAGCCAGGCAGGGTCAAGCAGCCGCACGAACTCGGCAGGCAGCGGCTGCGGCGGGCTGGCGACGACGCGGTTGTAGTAGATCTTCAGCAGTGCCGAGTCGTTGCATGCGACGGTGACCGGCAGGCGTTCCCGCTCGTCGACGAGGTAGTCGACACGGTAGCGGCCGGGCAGGGCGACCCTGAGCGTCGCGACCCGGTGCGCGTCCTTGGCCTTGAACCAGGGCCGGGGTTCGATGCCGAAGAACTCGGTCAGCAGCCGGCCTTCGTCGTATCGCTGGTCGATCCCTGCCGTCGCGGCGGGCCTGGCCTGCGCGGCGGCGATCCAGGAGTGCGCACGGGCGCGGAGGTTGAGCGGTGGCTTGCCGTCTTGCGCGAGCAAGTGGAGGGCCTGGTCAGAGATCGGCTGCCGGTCACCGACCTCGATCGGCGCCGAAGGGATCGCCGGCTCGGTGTCCGCGAGGCTGATCCTCGGCGGCTGCGGCCTGGCCAGGTACCTGGCCGCGATCTGCACGGCGGCCCGGCTGGCGGCGCGGGCGGCCCAGGCCGCGGTGATGTCCTCGCCATCGGCGTGACCGGCGTTCAGGGGCGGGCAGTAGTCGTGGTCGGTGATCCCGACGCCAGGCGGCGGGCGGAAGCTGGCCGGGTCGCCTGCCGCCTCAGGGTCGAAGACGAGGTCACGCAGTTCGGTCACCGAGGCGGGCTCGCCGTCCAGGATTGCTTCCAGGCGGAACACGAGGCCAAGCTCGGCATCGGCAAGAAGCTCGATACGGTCGCAGGCTGCTTCGAGGTAGTGCCACAGGGTGGACGGCAGTCGGGGCGTGGCCGTCACCTTGATCGCGGCGCGCCCGGCGTACTCGGTCGTGCCCTGGCCGGCGAGGCGGAAGCCGGAGACCAGCCAGGCCGGGTTCACCAGGTCGCCGAACGGCGTCTCCCCGGGATCGGCGGGGTACCTGTCGGCCTCGGCATCCTCCTCGTAGATCTTTGCGAACGAGTGGCCGTCGCAGACGATGAGCGCGGTGCCCTCCTCGTCGTCCTGGTCGCTGGCCTGCTGGTAGCGGTAACGTCCGCCCGTGGCAATCAGGAGACTCGCCGACTTCTCCTGCCAGTCCGGCCCTGCCTGAACGCTTCCGCGCGTGTTCACGGGCCAGAAGCCGGCGGTCGCCCGCCTGACTGCCTGCGTCATCCTGTCGTGCAGCGCGTCACGCGCGTGCTGGCTGCGCCCGGAGACGATGCGGGCTGAGAACGACCAGCTCGTCCAGTCGGCGTGGTAGAGCAACTCAAGCGGATCAGGCATCGCAGCGACCCCTATAGTTCCCTCATGTCTGGCATTCACAACACTAGGCGGGATCGTGCGCGGCGGATGCTCGCGTCGGTGGGCGCGGACGCCGCGCTGATCACCAGCGGCGTGAACGTCAGGTACCTGACCGGACTGGTCAGCTCAAACGCCGCGTTCCTGCTGGCTTGTGACGGGCAGGCCGTGCTGGGCACCGATTCCAGGTACGCGGGAACCGCCGAACGGGAGTGCTCTGACGTGGAGCTGCTGGTCGAGCGCAACCTCGAGGTCGAGCTGATCTTGCGGGCGCTGGCATCGGGTCACCGAGTGATCGGGTTCGAGGACCTTGACCTGACGGTCAGCAGGCACGCGGCGGCCGCGCTGGCCGCCGCCGGTTCCGCTGAGCTCGTGCCGCTCGGCGACTCCGTCGATGACCTGCGGATAGTCAAGGACGCCAGCGAGCTCGAACTGCTCGAGCGTGCCTGCTCGATCACGAGCGAGGCGTTCTCTTCCTTGCTTGACCAGCTTCGGCCTGGCGTGTCTGAGCGTGAGTTCGCCGTGGCGCTCGAGCGGACGATGGTGGACCTCGGGGCTGAGGCGCCCGCGTTCGACACGATCGTCGCGTCAGGTCCTAACGGCGCGGTCCCGCATCACGCACCTGGATCACGGCGGTTCGAGGTCGGTGACCTGGTCACTGTCGACTGCGGTGCCAGATATGAGGGCTACCACGCGGACATGACGAGGACGGTAGCCATCGGCGAGGTGGCCGGCTGGCAGCGGGAGATCTACCGGATCGTGGCCGAGGCGCAGGCACTTGGCGTGGCCGCTTCCGTGGCGGGCGCTTCTGTGTCCGAGGTCGACGGCGTCGCGCGCGACCTCATCGCCGACGCGGGATACGGCGCTCAGTTTTCCCACGGTGTCGGGCACGGGGTGGGGCTATTGATCCATGAGGCGCCGTGGCTGGGGGCAGGGAAGACCGGTACACTACAGGACCGGGTTCCTATCACCGTAGAACCCGGGATTTACCTGCCTGGCACGGGTGGCGTCCGCATCGAGGACACGCTCGTGGTCCGCGCAGGCGCCGGGGCGGCGGGCTCTGCTCGGTCGCTCACCACCATTACCAGGGAACTGCTCGTCCTGTAGGCGCGCGGTTCGCTCGCATGCAGGAGCAGCTAACGTGGCCACCACGAACGACCTTAAGAACGGCATGACACTGAACATCGACGGCCAGTTGTGGAATGTCGTGGAATTCCAGCACGTCAAGCCGGGCAAGGGCGGCGCGTTCGTGCGGACCAAGCTGAAGAACGTCATGTCAGGCAAGGTCGTCGACCGTACCTTCAACGCCGGTGTCAAGGTTGACGTCGCCAACGTTGACAAGCGTGAAATGCAGTACCTGTACCGCGAGGGCACGGACTTCGTCTTCATGGACGTGCAAGATTACGACCAGCCCCGCATCCCCGCGGACACCGTCGGCGGGGCCTCCGACTACCTGCTCGAGGAGCAGACGGTTACGGTCGCGTTCAACGACGGCGCCCCGTTGTACGTGGAACTGCCGCCGGCGGTCGAACTGACCGTGCAGCAAACGGATCCTGGCCTTCAGGGCGACCGCTCGACCGGTGGCACCAAGCCCGCGACGCTGGAAACCGGCGCTCAGATCCAGGTGCCGCTGTTCATCACCACAGGAGAGAAAATCAGGGTCGATACCCGCACGGGCGACTACCTTGGCCGCGCGTAGCAAGGCGCGCAAACGAGCACTTGACATCCTGTTCGAGGCCGAGATGCGCGGCGAGTCCCCCTTTGACGTGCTTTCCGAGCGCACGATCCAGAACGACCCGCCGGTCAGCCCTTACGCGGCCGAACTGGTCAGGGGAGTCCAGGCTCACAGGGAAGAGATCGACTCGATGCTCTCCGAGCACTCGCGCGGCTGGTCACTTGAGCGGATGCCCGCCGTGGACAGGAACGTCCTTCGCATTGGCGCGTACGAACTGCTCTGGGGCGCAGGCATCCCGGCAGGCGTGGCGATCAGCGAGGCGGTGCTGCTCGCGCAGGACCTGTCGACCGACGCGTCGCCGGCGTTCGTCAACGGCCTGCTGGCCAGGATCGCCGAAATCAACCCCGACCCTGAGCGCTGACGGCACGCGGGCGGACCGGGGCTGTCGGCGGGGGTCGTTACAGTCAGGTGTTATGGCGGCTGGCGGAAATACTCCGGATGATGCCGGCTGCCGCATCCTGCATATCGACATGGACGCGTTTTACGCGAGCGTGGAGATCAGGGACAGACCGGAGATCGCCGGGCGGCCGGTGATCGTGGCCCATACCGCGGGCCGCGGGGTGGTGCTATCGGCGAACTACGTGGCGCGCGGGTTCGGCGTCCGGTCGGCGATGCCGGCCAGCCGCGCTCAGCGGCTTTGCCCGCACGCGATCTTCATCCCGCCGAGGCACGAACTGTACTGGGCGGTCTCTAAGGAAGTCATGGCCATCTTCCGGGCCGTCACGCCAGAAGTTGAGCCGCTTTCCCTTGACGAGGCGTTCCTCGACGTCGGCGGGGCGATCCGCAGGCTGGGCAGCCCGGCGCGAATCGGGCAGCTCATCAGGCAGCAGGTGGCTGACCAACTGGGCATTACGTGCTCGGTGGGCGTCGCGCCGAGCAAGTTCGTGGCCAAGCTGGCTTCCGTTCATTGCAAGCCGGACGGGCTGCTGGTGATCCCGGCAGATGACGTGCTGAGCTTCCTTCACCCGCTGCCGGTGTCGGCGCTTTGGGGAGTGGGGGAGCGAACGGGAGCAGCACTGGCCAGGCTCGGTTTGCGTACGGTCGGTGACCTGGCGAGCACGCCGTTGAGCACGCTCGAGCATGAGCTAGGCAAGGCGTCGGCAGCTCACCTGTCGGCGCTGGCCTGGGGCAGGGACGACCGCAAGGTCGTGCCGGAGACGGCGGACAAGAGCGTCGGTGCGGAAGAGACGTTCGCCGCCGATATCGGCGACCCCGAAGTGATCAAGCGCGAACTGCTGCGGCTGGCAGGGCGGACCGCGCGCGCGTTGCGGTCTTCCGGAGCTACCGCCAAAACCATCTCAATCAAGCTTAGAAAGGCTGATTTCTCTACAATTACCCGGTCCCGCACGCTTAAGGAGCCGACCGACGTAGCGCAGCGCATCTACGCCGTGGCCTGCGAGCTTTACCTGGCCTCAGGGCTGGCCAACGGCACGTTGCTGCGGCTGGTCGGCGTGCGGGCCGCGGGCCTGGTGAAGGCCGCGGGCGGCGGTACTCAGCTCAGGCTCGACGAGCGTCCGGACTCCTGGAGAGAAGCGGAAACGACGATGGACCAGATCGCGCGGAGGTTCGGTTCTGGTGCGGTTACGCCAGGATCGCTGCTGAAGCCTGACGCCAACCGCGGGACACGGCAGGACTGAAGTGGCCGAAGTGCCTGACGTGACTTACCTGGCGGCTCAGATGGTGAAGTGTGGTACCTGCTCAGGCGTCCCCTTCCACAGAACGCGCTGGCACTCGTATTCTGGGAAGAGCCAGGCCGCAGGGCTCACGTCATCTCGTCCGGCCGGCGCGAGTTAATGGGAGGCACCGTGCCGCTTTCCGAGCACGAGCAGCGTCAGCTCGAGCAGATCGAGCAAGCGCTCTACGCCGAGCATCCGCGATTCGTCCGAGCGGTGCGGGCCGCGGATCCGCGTGTCCACTATCGGCGTCGCGTCATCTATGCGCTGATTGGTTTCCTCATCGGGTTGGTGCTGCTATTTGTCGGTGTTGGCGTCTCTGGCCCGTTGATCCCGTTGAGCGTGCTCGGTTTCGTCGTCATGCTGGCCTGCTGCTACTGGGCCGTGATCAGTTACCGCCGCATGAACGGGCTTCCCGCCGGCCGGGCATCGGTCAGGGAGCGCGGTCCGAGGCGCAGCGAGAGCAAGCAGAGCCGGCGGTCGGGGTCCGGCCTGGGCGAGCGCCTTGAGGAGCGCTGGCGCAGGCGCCAGGAGGGTAGAGGCAACTAGCCCCCTTCTGGCCTAGGTTTCGCTCGGCATCGTTACCCAGCCGGTGAACTGGCCGAACGAATCGCGCGACCGCAGCAAGATGGGCCGGACCGTGGACGCGGGCATCAGCCTGGCCCTTAGCCGCGCGGGGATGCTTACGCTCCTGGCGAGTGCCCGGCGCACCTGCCTGACATCGGCGCGGATCCCTGTAGCCTTGGCCGGCTCTGGCGCGTACCTGGTTCGCTCGACCACAACGGCGATCCTGCGTATCGCGGCCTGGCCCTGATCGTCCATGCCGCTGTCGGCACAGAGCCGGGCGGCGAGGGCGCGCGGAGACTCGCTGGCGCGGTAAGCCAACCCCAGATCGGCCAGGTCGGCGCAGATCTCCTGCCAGGCGGCATTCGCCAGCGCCTCATTGTTTCTTGCCCTGAGCCAGCGGCGGCGCCGGCCGGCTACGCGCGTGACGGCAGGAACAAGAGCAAGCAGCAGGAGCAGCACGAGCACGCTGAGCACTATCTGCGGTACCGGCGCGGGACTCGGGGGAGCCGGCAGCGCCGCCGCCTTGCCGACCGGGTCAGCCGGCGGGGCGTTGACGTGGCCGCGACCGAGGATGTTCTTGGTGCTGCCGCCGCTCTTCTGCTGAGAGGTTGAGCCGCCGCCGCCCGTCTTGCCGCCTGACTGGGTTTGCGTCGCGTAGTTCGGCTGCACCGCGGACCCCTGGCCGTCGGCGCCGCCTGGCGTTGGCTCGAATCTCAGCCAGCCCAGATTCGGGAAGTACAACTCGGGCCAGGCATGCGCGTCGGCGGTCGTGACCTTCCAGAGGCCGTGCGGATGAGTCTGGGTTCCTGAGGTAAAGCCGATCGCGACCCTCGACGGAATGCCGATCAGTCGTGCCAGCACGGCCATCGCGAACGCGAACTGCTCGCACGAGCCCTTCTTGCCCGTCGTCAGGAAGGTGAGCAGCCCTTTCGCGGAGTTCGGCAAATTCAGTGCCTTGAGCGTGTACGTGAAGTTGCCGCCAACCTGGAAGTAACGCTCGAGCGCCTGCGCCTTCGCGAACGGCGTCGCGGCGCCGCGCGTGACGTCGCGCGCGATCTTCGCCAGCTGACCTGTGACCGAGGATCTGAAGCCGAGGTATTCGGACCTGACATCACGGGGTATCGGCGCCTTCGAGTTCTCCTCCGCGGTGGTGATGACCGGCTGCCCGCTGGTCACGCTGTAGGACATGCCGGAGTGATTGCCGCTGCCCGAGTAGATCATCAGGCTGCCTGCCGCCTCGTTCCAGGAGCCGCCCAAGATCATTTCGACCGGAAAATACGGCGTCGGCAGGAAGAACAACGACGAGTCGAATCCTGGTGAGGAGCCTGAGACGTTGTCCAGCTTGATCTGGGTGATGACCTGATTGACGTTCACCCCTGGCGCGAGGCCCTGCGGCTGGTCAAGCGGCGTGGCGCCGATCGACGAACTCGGGTTAGGCGGCAGCAACGTCCAGATCCCGCGCTCGGAGTTGTAGTTGAGCACGTACACCTGCAGGTACTCGCCAGGGTCAGAGCCGCCGGAACGGTAAGACAGCACGGGCAGCGTGGCCGAGTTCGCTAGCAGGCTGTGCAGTTGGTCGACCGGGTTCGGCAGCACGGCGACGATCTGGTGGGGGCCATCTCCGTGACCAGAGAACAATCGGTGCAAGTTCAGGCTGGGCAGCAGCAAAGGCGCCAGGATCGCCGCGCAAACGGCGGCGAAGCCGATGCGCCGCCCCGTCGCCGCCAGGCCGCGGATATCGGCGCCTCCCAGGCGTTCGTCCTCGCCGCTGTAATGCCAGACGGTGACGACACGGCCCCAGCCGCGCAGGCGGCTGCGTCCATCGGAAGCGAGCAAGGCCAGGTAGCCGACCGCGGCGAGCAGGAAGGTCAGCACGGTGTCTATCGCGCTTGGTTTAGCCGCGGTCGCGATCGGCGCCATGAAGATCACGAGCAGCGGAAGTCCGGCTATCGCGGGGTGGTGCAGCCTGACGGCGAGGATGTCAACCACGATGGCGGCATAGCCGATGCCGGAAGCCGCAAGCAGGATCACGCCGGTCGTGCCGGCCACGGGCGGAGAGAACTTGGCCAGCGCATTGCCCTGGTGGGCCAGCGTCACCAGGTGGTGAAGTGATGCCACCGTCGGGATCACGCCGAGGAACGATCTGCGGGCCGCGAGTATCAGGTTCAGGTAAAGCAGCAACGCCGCGAGGTAGGTGACGATGTCGGCGAGCGGACGGAATACCCGAACCCTCGAGGCGCTGGCGGCGCAGCAGCCGACGAGCAGCAACCAGGTGACCTTGACCAGGATCGAATGATCGACGATCAGAGGCGCGCCAGCGGCGGCTGCGAGGACGCTCGAGCCGATCGCGGCTTGCGGCGGTCCCAGCCTGGTCACGATGCCGGCCGCGGCAACCACGATGACGGCTCCCATCGCGGCGAACAGCCAGCCCGCGCCCCTGATCAGCACGTACTCGGAGAAAGAAGCCATTATCACCGCGAAGGCGGCGGCGATCGACAGCCGGTAATTCATCGGGTTACAACCCCCAGCTTCGGCAGATCGCCCTGCGAGAAAGATCCGAGGCGCGGCAGCCGTTGCCAGGCGACCGCCAGTGGCGTCGCCGCGTCAACGCTGACGACCCTCCAGCCGGCGGCCCGCAGCACCGCCTCGGCGGTCGCGGTCTCCGCATAAGGCGCGCCAGGTCCGGGTGCGGGCGGTCCGTCAGGACCGGCCGCCTGCGCGTCCGCATGAGGCGCCGGTGAATTCTGGCCATTTTGCTCGCGGATTCCTGCCCACGTGGAGACCGCGAGCAAGATGGCGATGCCCTGCCTGCCTTCCCTGCGTGCCGCCGCGATCTCTCGCGCCGAGTCCGCCGACATGCGGCCAGCGACCAGCACGAGCAGGCCGCCCTCGATCGTGCTGAGCGCGGCCGAGGTCCTGGCGAAGTCGTGGTTGCGTGACTGGTTCACCACGGACAAGGCGTCGAGCAGCACGTCCTCGAACATCGTCGAGCCCGCCAGCGGGCCGCCGTCGGTGAGCAGGTGACCATCGAGTCCCTGCCTGGCTAGGTGCACGCCGATCGACGCGACCGCGCTTACCGCGAACTCAAACGACGAACTCGGCCCGGACCCGGCGTGCGCGCTGCGCCTGGTGTCCAGGATCAGCACGGCCCTGTCCTGCCACCGCTGCTCTTCCCTGCGCACCATCAGCTCGCCGTACCTGGCCGTGGATCGCCAGTGGACCCGGCGCAGTTCGTCCCCGACACGGTAGGCACGCGGGATGACGTCGTCGTCGCCTGCGGCCGCGGTCATCCTGGTGCGGCCGTCACCGTCGCTTGACCAGCTTCCGTTCACCGAGGAAGAGGTGAGCGGCACGACCTTCGGCGTCACGGTGAGGGTGCTAGTGCTGGCGAAGTTGGCTGTCAGTTCGACCAGGCCGAAAACATCGGCGATCCTGATCCGCATCGGCCCGATCGAGAACTTGCCCCGCACATCTGACCTGAGCTGATAGCTGATCTCGCGCGAGCCGCCTCGCTCGATGCCGTTGATCACGTATCTCGGCCTTGCGCCGAGTGAGTAGGGGATCGTCTCCTCGGCGAGCAGCAAGCCAGTAGAGATCCGGCTGACGTTCTCCAAGCGCACGGCTACCCTGGCCGGCTGACCTGGGGCGACCCGTGGGGGCACGATGGCCCGCGTGCAGCGAAGCTGATAGCGGGCGCGGCGGGCCACGAGCGCGGAAAACAACGGCAGGCAGATCAGCATCGCGCCCACGCTGATCATCGCGTCGCTACCGAGAACCAGGGCCGCCAGCACGCCCACGATGCCGGCCGTCAGGAACGACGCACCACGGACGGTGAACCAGGCGAGAACCGACCGCATCGTCGCCTCCTTCGCGCTTGCCTGCCAATCTATCCGGCTGCTCTACCTTCCTGGCAGTGGCAACCGCTCCACAATCCGCGAAAGCACCTGTTCTGGCAGGTCCCGGCCGACCACGGCCTCGGCCGTAGGCAACAGCCTGTGCGCTAGCACAGGGCCGGCGAGTGCCTGCACGTCGTCTGGAATGACGAAGTTCCTGTCCTCGAGCGCCGCGAAGGCGCGGCTCGCCCGCAGCAAGTGCAAGGCGGCGCGCGGCGAGGCGCCAAGCCGGAGCGCGGATGCCGTCCTTGTGGCGCTGACCAGGTCAATAATGTACTGCCTGACCTGATCGGCGACATGCACCTCGCGTACCGCGGCGATCAGCGCGCGCACGTCGCTGGCGTGCGCCGCGGGCTTCAGTTCGTCGAGCGGTGAACGAGAACCGTGCGCGTCGAGCATTGCCAGTTCTGCGACGGTGCTCGGATAGCCGAGCGAGATCCGCGCGGTGAACCGGTCTCGCTGCGCCTCAGGCAACGGGTAGGTGCCTTCCATCTCGATAGGGTTCTGCGTCGCGATCACCATGAATGGCGGCTCAAGCTGGTAGGTCACGCCGTCGACGGTGACCTGCCGTTCTTCCATCGACTCGAGCAGCGCCGACTGCGTCTTCGGCGAGGCTCTGTTGATCTCGTCGCCAAGTACCAGGTTCGCGAAGATAGGGCCTGGCTTGAATTCGAACTCGCGTAGCTCCTGATTGAACGCGCTGACCCCCGTGATGTCGCTCGGCAGCAGGTCGGGAGTGAACTGAACGCGCCGCACCGAGCAGTCGATCGACCGTGCCAGCGCCTTGGCCATCAGCGTCTTGCCCACCCCTGGCACGTCCTCGATCAGCACGTGCCCCTCGGCCAGCAGAACTGTCATGGCCAGCCGCACCGTCTCCGGCTTGCCTTCGATCACCGAATTGATGGCGTCGCCGATGCGGTGAGCGATCGGAATCAGCTGGTCAAGCGTGCGTTCGGTGTGCCCGGTCTGAGCTGACACGCATCCTCCCTCGTACCAGACGCTCGGTGACGGTACCGCCCCGGCGCGCATGATGACCATTCCGTGCGCCTTGACAGTACGTGGCCGAACGCATCGAGGTAACAACGGATTGGAAATCACTGCATAACAAGCTTCCCTGTTACGTGCCCGAGTAGTCGATACCGAGTGGCCGTAACACCCTTACGTGATTTTCGCCGGCCAGGTTCAGTGCCCGGTACAGCCCAAGGCCAGCGCGGCGAGGTGGCCGCCTGGCCGTCCGGCCTGGTGCTCCACTCTCCTCCACCGCTGGTACGCGGGTGCTGACCTGAGGTTTTGTGGAGCGCCTTGGCCATTTCCTTGCCTGCGGATCATTGACGGTGGTGGATTGTGGAGTACAGTGGTGCGCGGTGGGGAGCATTAGAGTCCTGCGACAGGTGCTGGTGGGGGAGTGTGGAGGTGAGGGCCGATGTTCCTCGGCACTCATGCGCCGCATCTGGACGACAAGGGCCGGCTGTTCCTTCCGGCGAAATACCGTGACGAACTTGCGGAGGGGCTGGTGCTGACGAAGGGGCAGGAGCGCTGCCTTTACGTTTTCCCGCAGGAGGAGTTCGGCCGCATTACTGAGGCGCTGCGGACGGCTCCGGTGACCGCGAAGGCGGTCCGCGACTACAGCCGGGTGTTCTTCGCCAGCGCTTCAGACGAGGTACCTGACAAGCAAGGCAGGATCACGATCCCGACGGCCCTGCGCGAGTACGCGGGCCTGCAGCGTGACTGCGTCGTCATCGGCGCGAACACCCGGCTGGAGATCTGGGATTCGGCTGCCTGGGATGCCTACCTGCAGCAGCAGGAAGACGCCTTCTCCGACGCGTCGCAGGAGGTGCTGCCAGGAGTCCTGTAACAAACCGGCGCGCATCTTTGCGCCAAGTGCCCGGCGAGGTCGCTGCCCGCGCCGGACGTGAGGCCGGCTGACGTCACTTCCCCGGCGCCAGGCGACCAGCCTCCGTCCAGCAAAGCGAGCGCGGATAGCGACCTGGCCGGGCACCTCTAGCACACCTTGCGGTGATTCAGCAGGCCGGCAGCCGAAGAGAGGGGGCTCGATGAACACGGCGACGTCAGGTACCGACGCATCAGGACACGTTCCTGTCATGCTCGACGAGGTTCGCGAATTCCTTGCCCCGGCGCTCGAGGTCGCTGGCGCCGTCTTCGTCGATGCCACGCTCGGTCGCGCCGGGCACACCATGGCCTTGCTTGCCGATCATCGCCGGCTCACCGTCATCGGCATCGATGCCGACCAGACCGCGATCGAGGCTTCCAGGCGGCTGCTGCATGACGAGCTTGACCGCGTCACGCTGGTGCATGCCGTCTACGACCAGATCCCCTCCGTGCTTGCGGACCTCGGAATTCGCGGCGTGCAGGGTTTCCTCTTCGACCTCGGTGTGTCATCCCCGCAGCTTGACGAGCCTGAGCGGGGTTTTTCCTATTCGCAGGACGCGCCGCTCGACATGCGGATGAATCGCGAAGGACCGCTGACCGCGGCCGAGGTCGTCAATACTTACCCGGCTGCCCGGCTGGCCCGCGTCCTCGCCGACTACGGCGAGGAGCGCTTCGCCCGCAGGATCGCCGAAGCGCTGGTGCGCGAACGCCAGCGGTCACCAGTCACCTCCACGGCCAGGCTCGCCGACATCGTCAGGGACTCGATCCCCGCGCCGGCCAGGCGCACCGGCGGCAATCCGGCTAAGCGCACCTTCCAGGCCCTGCGTATCGAGGTCAACGACGAGCTTGGCGCACTCGGGCGGGCCGTGCCAGCCGCGCTGGACGCCCTGGCCGTAGGCGGCCGGATCGTCGTGCTTGCCTATCACTCGCTTGAAGACCGGATCGTGAAACGGGAGTTCGCCAGGCGTGCAACCGACAGCACGCCGCCGGGCCTTCCCGTGCCGCTGGCCAGCGCCAGGCCGCAGTTCAAGCTGCTGACCTCTGGCGCGAAACGGCCGGACCAAGCCGAACTCGCGGTGAATCCGCGAGCAGCGTCAGCCAGGCTGCGAGCCGCCGAGCGAGTGCGGGCGGCGGCATGACAAACAGGACGGGTGAGCCGCGATGAACAGCGACACCACGACGGACCGCAGGGCGGGCGTGCCTGGCGTGCCTGGCTGGCCAGGCGAAGCGGAAGCCAGGAGGCCGGCCAGGCCAAGAAGACGGCCAAGGCCCGGGTGGCCCGCCGACCTGCCCAAGAGCCCGGTACGCCCGGCCAGCCCGATCCGCCCGCCTGGTCCTGGCCGGTCGGGCCGCCCGGTCAAGAACGCGGGAACGGCCGCCCAGGTACGCCAAGGCCCCGCCACGGCTCCGGCGTCCGCGGCGCATCAGCCTGCTACGGCACAGCGGTCGCAGGCAGCACGCCAGAAGGTGCCAGGCGGGAAGACGGCGCACGCGCCGGTCGCTCACGCCGGGGCGATCAGGCGTACCTCGTTCGTGCTTTTGCTGCTCGGCCTGCTCGGCGGCGGCCTCGTCTGCCTGCTCGCGGTGAACACGACGCTGGCCGCTAACTCGTTCGAGATCGAGAACCTGCAGCAGCAGAACACGGCGGGGGCACAACGCGTTCAGCAACTTGAGCAGCAAGTAGCGCTGGCGCAGACCGCGACGGTCATCGCCAGGGAGGCCAAAAAGCTCGGGATGCGCCCAGAGTCCAGGCTGACCTTCGTCGACCTGCGGTCAAGCAAGATCCTTGACCAGCCCGGCACCACCGCACGTGAACTGGCCGGTCTCCGTATCCCTGCCAGCACGGCAGGCAACGGCAAGCACGCAGGCAGGCACGACGGCAGCGATCGCCGGGCGCGCGAGGACGCCGCGATACGGCTGGCCGCGGCCCGTGGAGCGGGCCAGTGACCGGAGGGGACGGCAGTGGCGACGGC
>DATJLT010000114.1:0-7112 GCA_035509195.1 Streptosporangiaceae bacterium
AACCCCGGATTGAGGGGGTCAGCTGTTCGGCTCCCGGCCCCGCCCGGCCCCGCCCGGCCCCGCCCGGCCCAGCCCGGCCCCGCCCGGCCCCGCCCGGCCACCCACAAACCCCGGATTGAGGGCAGCACACACCCCCAAACCCCGGATTGTGGGGGTCAGCCGTTCGGCTCCCGGCCCCGCCCGGCCCCGCCCGGCCCCGCCCGGCCCCCGGCCGGCCACCCTCAAACCCCGGATTGAGGGCAGCACACACCCACAAACCCCGGATTGAGGGGTCCCCTGCTGGTTCTGGTGATCGTTTTGGTGGTGCCGTGGGTGGCTGCGTGGCCGCTGGCCTGCGGCCGGGCCGGGCCGGGCCGGGCCGGGCCGGGCCGCTGAGGGTACGGGGCCGCCCCCGCGTGGTCAAGGGTGCTGCGCATCGCGCTGCGCGCGGCGGCCGCGCCGGCCGCCCTTGACCACGGAGCCTGTCCTGCCCCCGGGGCAGGAAGAGCAGGGGCAGGCCAGGAGCCTGCCCCTGCCAGAGGCGGCCCGGCCGCGGGCCAGATCGGATCGCCTTCGGCTTCAAAGACCCCGGCGCCATCATCGCCCTGGCCATGCTCTCGCCCTGGCCATGCTCTCGCCCTGGCCATGTTCTCGCTCGGCGGCTACCCCCCCCGCTCCCCGGAAGACGATCATGAAAGAACCCGCGGAAACGACAGGAGGGCCATCAAACCGGGGTTTGGCGTTGGCCGGGACCCGACGCTGGGGGTTTCGTGAGCCCGTATCGGCTGGTTTCGTCACGTTCGGTGACCTGCTGCAACCATGGCCGGAGAGCTTGTGATATCTTTCACGAGCAGGCGGATGTTAGCCGGCTGCTCGGCTCGTGATACGTTTCGCTCGCCTGATAGCGCAGGAACTCTTGCTTGCGCCCGCAGGTGATCGTAGTGTCACCGACACGACACCACGCTTTGATGTTTGTCCCGGCCGGCCGAGAAGGCCGCCGGCGAGTTCCTCCGGAGTCTGATCACGATGCTGGCGAGCTACGCCCAGATCGTCCGTCGATCGACCGTCACGACGGCGGCCATCGGTGCGGTCATGGCCGTCATCAGCCTTGCCGTGGGCGGCTCGAAGGGCCTGATCGGCGCGGTGCTCGGAATCGCGCTCGTCGCGGCGTTCTTCGCGATCAGCGTCTTCGCCGTCGGCCGGGCGGCTCGCAAGAGCCCTCAGGCAATGATGATCACCGCGATGACCACGTACATCGTAAAGATACTGCTGCTCTTGTTCTTCGTCGTCAGGTTCGCGGGAACCTCTGCCTTCAACACGCGATTGTTCGGTCTTACCGCGCTGATCTGCATCCTGGCGTGGTCGGCGTCGCAGGTTTACTGGTCCATGCGGCTCAAGCTGCCTTACGTAGAGCCTTCCGGACGGTGACGTGCTGTGCGGGGTCAAGGGAGCGGGGCAAGGCCTGATGGAAGGCGACTCGCAGAACGCCGGGTGGTCGATCTTCGGGTACCTGATCTCGGGGATGGCCTTCTACGGCGGGGTTGGCTGGCTGATCGGGCACTGGACCCATCTCGCGCTGCTGTTCCCGCTCGGCATGCTCGCCGGGCTCGGGGTCGGCGTGTTCGCGGTCATCTACAAATACGGACGGCAGTGATCCGGATACCCATTGTCAGGTCACCGATCGGTAACGACACAGTTTCATCTCAAGCTCACCCCGCTGTACGGGGACTCAAGACGTCCGGTTACGCTCTCTTTCCCGCCCAGGCGCTGCTGCCGCCAGGCGCGGGCGTACCGACGGGAAGGAACCACAACGTGGCACTGACCACTGGCCGGGGAGGCCGAGTTGGCCGCTAACGTCCTCGCTGCCGCCGTGGCCGCCAAGGCCGCCAAGTTCAACTGCGACGAGACGAACTCGCACCTGAATACCGTGCACCATTGCGGTTACCCGGCACCCAGCTATCCGGGAAGCTTCACGTACGGCCCGCTGTTCCGCATCGGCGATTTTACCTTCAACAAGCCGATGCTGCTCGCGTGCATCTGCGCGGTCATCGTGATCGCGTTCTTCTGGAGCGCGTTCTCCAAGCCGAAGATCGTGCCACGCGGCGTGCAGAACGTCGCGGAGATCGGCGTCTTTTTCGTCCGTGATCAGATCCTGCGGCCGATGATGGGCAAGAAGGGCGACAACTTCCTGCCCTTCCTCGTGTCGCTGTTCTTCTTCATCTGGATCATGAACATCATGGAGATCATCCCGGCGGCGCAGTTCCCGCCGATGTCGGAGATCGCCTTTCCCGCCTGCCTGATGCTGATGGTGTACGGGACCTACACCTACCTGGGCATCAAGCGCCAGGGCCTGGGCGGATACTTCGCCAACATGATCCCCAGGGGCGTTCCCATAGGCATCCTGACGATCCTGGCCCCGGTCGAGATCCTCCAGTACACCATCATCCGCCCGTTCACGCTGGCCGTGCGGCTCTTCGCCAACATGTTCGCCGGGCACATCTTGCTGCTGGTCTTCACGCTCGCGACCTGGTACCTGCTGAGCGCCGGCATCGGCCTGCTCTGGAGCGCGACGTCGTTCTTGCTGACGATCATCATCACGGCATTCGAGATGCTGATCCAGGGCCTTCAGGCTTACATCTTCACGATCCTCACCGCGCAGTACATCGGCGGCTCGCTGGAAAGTGAGCACTAGATGAGCGGTCAGCAAAGCCGGGCGGGCGGCGCAGCCGCAGCGGGCCGGGCACCGTATACCTGCCAGGGGAATGTCCTCGGGCTTGACCGAAAAGGAAGCGTCAATGCTTGACCTTGTTCACCACGTGCTCGCCTCGAGCAACGGCACTGTACTCAGCATCAACATCGGTGCTGTCGCTTACGGCCTCGCGGCTATCGGCCCAGGCATCGGCATCGGCCTGATCTTCGGTCACGGCGTCGAGGCGATGGCACGCCAGCCCGAGGCGTCCGGTCTGATCCGGTCCAACATGTACATCGGGTTCGCGCTGACCGAGGCGCTGGCGCTGATCGGAATCGTCATTCCGTTCATCTTCCACTACACGTCCTAGGTGCCCGGAGAGGAATTCTGCGGTGAGACATCTCCTGGCCGCTTCATCCCCCAACCCCCTGGTCCCGCACTGGCCCGAGTTCATCATCGGCACGGTCGCGTTCCTGATCGTCTTCATCCTGCTCGCACGGGTCCTGATGCCGCGCCTCAACCAGACCCTCTCCGAGCGCACCGAGGCGATCGAGGGCGGGCTGAAGAAAGCCGAGGACACTCAGGCAGAGGCTGACCGAGTGCTCTCCGAGTACAGGGCGCAACTCGCCGACGCCAGGCACGAGGCCGCCAGGCTGCGCGAGGCCGCGAAGGAAGAGGCCGCTCAGATCGTGGCCGAGGGCCGTGCCGAGGGCGCGGCAGAAAAGCAGCGCATCGTCGACGCGGCCGCCGCCCAGGTTCAGGCCGACCGGCAGCAGGCTCTTATCGCGCTGCGCGCCGAGGTCGGCTCGATGGCGATCGAACTGGCCGGCAAGATCGTGGGCGAGTCCCTCGCCGACGAGGCCAGGCAGAGCCGGATGGTCGACCGGTTCCTTGACGAACTGGACAGGGAAGCCTCGGAAAGGGCGACCGCCAGATGAGAGGCGCCAGCAGGGGCTCGCTCGCCGCGGCCAAGGAACGCCTGGCCGCGGTGCTGCCTGACGACACCCCGGCGGCGGCCTCCAGTCTCGGCGACGAGCTGTTCGCGATCGTCGGGTTGCTCGACCGCGAGCCCGCCCTGCGCCGTAACTTGTCCGACCCGACGATCGACGGCTCGCTGAGGGCCGGGCTGGCCAGGAACCTGCTGAGCGGGCGGGTCTCCGCCACCGCACTCGAGCAGCTCGCTGGCCTGGCCGAGGCGCGCTGGTCCGAGCCGCGCGACCTGACCGACGCGGCCGAGCAACTCGCCGTGCTCGCGGTGTGCGCCGGCGCCGACGCGGAAGGCGAGCTCGACGAGGTCGAGGACGAGCTGTTCAGGTTCGGCAGGATCGTCGGCGGCAATCCAGGCCTGCGCTATGCGCTCGCTAACTTGTTCGTGCCGCCCGAGGCTCGCGAGAGCATCGCGCAGGACCTGCTCGACGGCAAGGTCGCCGCGCCCACGATGCGGCTGATCAGCCAGGCCGCGGGGTACCCGCGAGGACGTAGTGTGGATGCGAGCCTGGAAGAGTATGCCCGGCTGGCCGCCGACTTGCGCCAGCGGCTCATCGCCGAGGTGCACGTGGTCGCGGACCTGACTACGGGGCAGCGGTCCAGGCTGGTGGCAGCGCTCAGCGCGGCCTACGGGCACGACATTCACCTGAACGTGGTCATTGACCCCGAGCTGATCGGCGGCATGACAGTGAGGATCGGCGACGAGCTGATCCAGGGCAGCGCGGAAAGCCGTCTGGCCGCCGCCCGGCGCGAGCTGGCGGCCTGACCATGACTGACAAGCCGGCCGGCACGCCGGCACCAGACGAGAAGGACGCGAGGAAGATGACCGAGCTGACTATCCGGCCAGAGGAGATCAGGGAAGCTCTGGCGAAGTTCGTCGAGCAATACGAGCCAGCCGGTGCCACGACCGAGGAGATCGGCGCTGTTGTCGAGTGCGGTGACGGCATCGCGCGAGTTGAGGGCCTGCCATCGGCGATGGCAAACGAACTGCTCGAGTTCGAGGACGGGACGCGAGGCATCGCGCTGAACCTCGACATCCGCGAGATCGGCGTCGTCATCCTCGGTGACTTCAGCAAGATCGAGGAAGGCCAGCGGGTGAAGCGCACCGGCGAGGTGCTGTCGGTGCCGGTAGGCGACTCGTTCCTCGGCCGGGTCGTCGGTCCGCTCGGCGAGCCGCTTGACGGGCAGGGGCCGATCGAGGACACCGCTCTCCGCGCGCTCGAGCTCCAGGCTCCGACGGTCGTGCAGCGCCAGCCGGTGAAGGAGCCCATGCAGACCGGCATTAAGGCGATCGACGCGATGACCGCTATCGGCAGGGGACAGCGCCAGCTCATCATCGGTGACCGTCAGACCGGCAAGACCGCGATCGCTATCGACACGATTATCAACCAAAGAGCAAACTGGGAGTCTGGGGATCCGTCCAGGCAGGTGCGGTGCATCTACGTGGCCGTGGGCCAGAAGGGCTCAACGATCGCCCAGGTCAAGCAGTCGCTCGAGAACGCGGGCGCGATGGCGTACACGACAATCGTCGCGGCCCCCGCTTCCGACCCGGCTGGGTACAAATACATCGCGCCGTACACAGGCTCCGCGATCGGCCAGCACTGGATGTATCAGGGCAAGCACGCGCTGATCATCTTCGATGACCTCACCAAGCAGGCGGAGGCGTACCGTGCGATCTCGCTGCTGCTCCGTCGCCCCCCTGGCCGCGAGGCCTACCCCGGCGACGTGTTCTACCTGCATTCACGGCTGCTGGAGCGCTGCGCGAAGCTGTCCGACGACCTCGGCGGCGGTTCGCTGACCGGACTGCCGATCATCGAGACCAAGGGCAATGACGTCTCCGCGTATATCCCGACGAACGTGATCTCGATCACCGACGGGCAGATCTTCCTTGAGACCGACCTGTTCAACTCCGGTGTCCGCCCGGCCATCAACGTCGGCATCTCGGTGTCACGTGTTGGCGGCAACGCCCAGGTCAAGGCCATGAAGAAGGTCGCTGGCACGCTTCGGCTCGGCCTCTCGCAGTTCCGCGACCTCGAGGCGTTCGCGGCGTTCGCCTCCGACCTCGACGCGGCTTCCCGCGCCCAGCTTGACCGCGGCGCGCGGCTGGTCGAACTGCTGAAGCAGGGTCAGTACAGTCCTTACCCGGTCGAGCGGGAAGTGGTCTCGGTCTGGGCGGGAACGACGGGGCAGATCGACGACGTTCCGATCGGCGACGTCGGCCGGTTCGAGACCGAGTTCCTCGATTACGTCGGGCGGGAGAGGCCGGGCATCTACGACTCGATCAGGGAGACTGGTGACCTGTCTGGCGACACGGTGACCGCGCTCAAGGACGCGATCGAGGACTTCAGGCGCGGCTTCGAGACCGGCGACGGCCGCCTTCTCGTGACCGACGATCACGTCAGGCCCAAGGACGAGGCCGAGATCGAAAAGGAACACATCACCAGGCAGGTTGCCGCACCGCCGCCCGACACCGAGGGGAGCCCGCTGGCCTAATGGGAGCACAGCTTCGCGCGGTCAGGCGGCGGATCGCCACAGTCAAGTCAACCGCGAAGATCACCAAGGCTCAGGAACTCATCGCCTCGTCCCGCATCATCAAGGCACAGCATCAGGCCCGTGCGGCCGAGCCTTACGCACGGGAGATCACCGCTGCGGTAGAGACGGTCGTCAGCAGGTCGCTCAGCATCAATCACCCGCTGACCACCGAGCCGGCGCATCCGGTCCGCGCCGCGGTGCTGATGCTGACCAGCGACCGCGGCTTCTGCGGCGGCTTCAACGCCCAGGTGCTGAGGGAAGCGCAGTCGGTTAGCGCCGCCCTGGCCGAGCGCGGCGTTGAGGCGGTGCCGTACGTTTCCGGCCGCAAGGGCATCAACTGGCACCGCTTCAGGGACAAGGCCATGGCGGCGGAGTGGTTCGGGTTCTCCGATACCCCGAGGCATCGCCACGCGACCGCGATCACGGAGGTGCTGCTCGATGCCTTCACGCGGCCGGCGGCTGAGGGCGGCGTGGATGAACTCCACATCGTTTACACGGAGTTCGTCTCCATGCTGACCCAGCGGCCGACAGTACACCGGCTGCTTCCGATCCAGATCGTCGAGGCCGCGGAGCGTACGCCAGGGCCGATCCCGGTGTACGACTTCGAGCCGTCGCCGGAGAGCGTGCTCGACACCTTGCTGCCCTGGTACGTGGAAAGCAGGATCTACCACGCCCTGCTCGAGTCGGCCGCGGCCGAGATCGCGGCCAGGCGCCGGGCGATGAAGAGCGCGACGGACAACGCCAACGAACTGCTCGAGAAGCTCACCAGGGACGCCAACAAGGCCAGGCAGGCCGAGATTACCCAGGAAATCAGCGAGATCGTCGGCGGTGCGAACGCGCTGGCCGACGCGACCAGGAGTTAGTGAGACCAACATGACCGCAACCGCAGAGCACGCAGCCGGTGCGCAGGCCGACGGCGAGGGCA
>DATJLT010000115.1:0-14578 GCA_035509195.1 Streptosporangiaceae bacterium
ACCCGCGAGCTCGGGCGGGCCGCCCTCGAACGCTCGCGCAGGCCGGGTGCCGCGCTGCGGCGCCTGGCCCTTGTGACCTTGCTCCGGGTGGGGTTTACCGAGCCGCCGCAGTCACCTGCGGCGCTGGTGGTCTCTTACACCACCGTTTCACCCTTACCTCCGGCATCCGGCTCGAAGCCGTGCCGCCGGCGGCGGTCTGTTTTCTGTGGCACTGTCCCGCGGGTCGCCCCGGGTCGGCGTTACCGACCACCCTGCCCTGTGGAGCCCGGACCTTCCTCGGCGATCCCGGCAAACCGGAACCGACGCGACCGCCCGGCCAACTCGCCCGTCGCTGCTCAAGTCTAGCCCGGTCTCGCCCGGCCCGGCTTCGTACAATTGCGCAGATGAATGCAAGGAGGGCGGCGAGGCGACGGCCAAGCTCAGCTGAGCTACCTGGCGCGTTCGTCGCACGGCAGCGAGAAGTGCTCGGCGCCGATGCCAGCGCGTTCCTTGAAGCACTCGCCGCTCCCCCGGTGCGGGCGCTGCGGGTCAACGAGCACAAGGCAAGCCTGACCGAGGTCGCCGAACGCCTTGGCGTCGCCGTTGACCCCGTCCCTTGGTGCGCGACCGCCACGTACCTAGCAGGGGAAATCCACCCTGGCGACACTGCCGAACACCGGGCCGGGCTGTTCTACCTGCAAGAACCCTCTTCAATGGCGGTCGTCGAAGCGTTGCGCATCGAGCCGCACCACCGGGTGCTCGACGTGGCAGCGGCACCGGGTGGCAAGGCTACGCACGCCGCGTCGAAGCTAGGGCGGGACGGGATGCTGCTGGCCAATGAGCTGGTGACCAGCCGGCTTGGTCCGCTGCTGGCGAATCTGGACGCGTGGGGTTACCAGAACGTGGCGATCGCGAGCGCCGCCCCGGTCCGCCTCGCGGAAGCCGTCCCTGCCAGCTTCGACCGCGTGATCGTCGACGCCCCATGCTCGGGTGAGGCGCTGTTCAGGCGTCAGCCTGAACAGCGCGGCGAATGGAGCGAAACTCAGGTCGCCGGCGCGGCCAGGCGGCAGGCCAGGCTGCTTGCCTCGGCCGCACAGACCGTCGCGCCTGGCGGGCTGCTCGCTTACAGCACATGCACGTTCGCGTTCGCGGAAAACGAGGAGATCGTGCGGTCATTCCTTGACCAGCACAAAGACTGGGCCGCCGAAGACCTCTCGTTCCTGCCAGGCGGGCAGCCGTCCGCGCTCGGCGACGCGCATGCCATGCGTTTCTATCCGCATCTTTGCCGGTGCGAAGGCCAGTTCGTGGCCGTGCTTCTGGCCCCCGGCGAGCCGGCCAGGTACCGCCCCCCGCTGCCGGCGCGCCGCAGGCGAGTCTCCGCTCCGCCTTCGGCGTGGGCCGAGTTCGCGGCGCGTCATCTCCGCAACGAGGTCAGTCCGGCGACGGTGGCGTTCCGGGGCGCGACGTTCTACCTGCTCCCGACCGCCATGGAGTTGCCTTCGAACATCGCGCTGCGGCCAGGGCTGCCTCTTGGCCGGCTGGTCGGTGCCAGTTTCCGTCCGTCGCACGCCCTGGCGATGACCCTGAGGCGCGACGATGTCACCTTCAGCGAAGAACTGGACGGCGACGATCTGCCGGCGTTCCGCGAAGGGCGGGAAATCAGTCGCGAGGGCCCGCCCGGCTGGGTGCTGGTCACGATGGGGCCGTGGCCACTGGGCTGGGCGCGGCGCAAAAACGACATTCTGGCACCGAAACTCCCTGGCCACGCCCGCAGTCGCGCCTAGCCGAGCGGCCGTTACAGGCCGGACTCGGCGGTCCTGACCAGGATCCGCCTGCACTCCTCGCAGCGAAGCACCTCATCGCCCGGCGCGGCCTTGATCGCGTTGACGTCGACGGTGTTGAGCGTGAGGTTGCAGCCCTGGCACCGCCGCTGCCGCAAGGCAGCGGCCCCGACACCGCCGTGCTGCGCACGCAGCTTGTCGTAAAGCTCTAGCAGGTCACCGGGCACCGCCGCGGCAACCGATGCCCGCCTGGCTTCGGCCTGCCCGGCGTGTTCGTCAAGTTCAGCGAGCGTGGCGTCCCGCGTAGCGGTCACCGCGGTCAGCGAGGCCTGGACGGAAGCGCGCTCCTCCGTCGCGGCCTTGAGTTCGCCGCCAGTGGTTTCCCGCCGCTCCATCACGTCGAGGACGATCTCCTCGAGGTCAGACTGGCGCCGCTGCAGCGACTGGATCTCAGACTGGAGGTTCTCGAGCTCCTTCGGCGAGGCGATCATGCCGCCGTCAAGCCGCTGCCTGTCCCTGTCAATGCGCGAGCGTACCTGCTCGACGTCGGCCTCGGCCTTAGCCTGCTCCCTGCCGAGGTCGCTGGCCTGCGCGGTCATCGCGGCGATGGAGTCACGCAGCTCGGTGTTACGGGTTTCGAGCCTGCTGATCTCCGCGTGCTCAGGCAGCGAGCGCCGCCGGTGAGCGATCCTTCCTAGCTCGGCATCGATGTCGGCTAGCTCGAGCAGCTTAAGCTGCGCCTCCGGTGAAGCTTTCACGTTGCCACGTTAGCCTGCCCGCCGGCCTTCGCGCGCCGCGGACGGAGCTTATCGAGGAGGCAACAGCACGCGGTCAATTACGTAAATGGTCCCGTTGGCGGCCTTGATGTTGCCGCATACGACCGTGGCCTGGTCCACGCGGTAATCGCTGCCGCTCTTGCCGAGCGTCAGCTTGCTGCCGGCCAACGTGGTCACGCTGCCGCCACTGGCGATCCTGGCAGGCGTAATGCGCTCGGGCACGACCTGCCTGCGCACGACCTGTACCAGGTTGGACTGCTTGCGCAGGAAGCTGACGTCTGACTTGTCGAGTGCCGCGAAGGCGCTGTTCACTGGCACGAACAGCGTGAACGACTTCATCTTGTCGAGCTTGCCTGACAAGGACGCCGATTTGATCGCGGACGTGAACACCGAGAGCTGCGGCTGGCTTGACGTCGCGTTGACGACGCGCTGACCGGAAATCGCGTGGAAGCTGCCGTCGCCGTGGTCAGGTATGAACCCGCAGCCAGCACCGACATGACCGGTCGCGGCCTGCGGCGAGCTCAGGGGCAGCGGCGGCGCGCCGGTCGGCGTCGCCGGCGCGGGCGGCGACGTGCCGCAGCCCGCCGCGACCAGGGCGGCGAGCCCTGCCGCCAGGCCAGCCACGCACTTGCCCAAGACCCTCACGTCAGCCAACCGTGCCCCGCACGGTCTGGGTCTAACGGCTGCTTGCCCGGTTATTGCCCTGGCTTGAACACCACGACAATCACAGACGTCGGCCGGCTTGAACCGCCGGCCGGCTCGACCGTTACCCCGATCATGTCGCCAGGCCGCAGCCCGCTGACGATCGTCGGCCCTGCCATGCCCCCGGCCTGCGGCCTGACCATGCCGGCGGCCCGCTCACCTGTCGGCCCCATCAGCCAGATCTCGTAACTCTCGGTGCTCGGCAGCGCTACCAGGTCGTGCGCGGTGAACACGGCGGCCCTGGCCTCATGTGACATGACCACGGTCGCGGTGCCGCCTGTCACGACCCGCGCGGTCAGCATCACCTTGTCGGGTGCGTTAAGCACGGCAGCGATCATGTGCTCCTGATGACGCGAGTGATCGAGCTGCCGCACGGCGCTGCTGGTCATGCCGCCGAGCACGGCTGCCGCCACGGCGAGTACGGCCGCAGCGGCGAGCGAGATCCGCACGGCAGGCCGCGCCGACCTGATCCGCCAGGCCAGGCGGCGCAGAGGCTTTTCCTTTTTTTCATCCGCCATAAGGCACGTACGGCTGTCGCGGGCAGCGGAGACTACGGGCGCGAGCTGCGCGGTGGACAACGCCGCGCGGATCGTCTGTTCCCTCAGCTCAGGCCGGGGCCTGACAGCCGCGGCGATGCCTAGCCGAGCGGTGGCTTCCCGCATTTCTCGCACGTCGTCACGGCACTGCTCGCAGCCGGCGAGATGCTCGGTGAAGCTGGCGCTCTCTTCGTCGCTGACCGCGTCCATCGCATAAGGACCAGCCAGCGCATGCAGGTCATACTCAGCCGTCATCATGCCACCCCCAGGCAATCCCTGAGCCTGATCAGCCCGTCCCTCATCCGCGTCTTGACCGTGCCAGCCGGCACGCCGAGCAGTTCGGCGACCTCACGGTAGGTGTAGCCGCTGTAGTAGGCCAGGCCGACGCACTCGCGCTGAAGTTCGGTCAGCGAACCGAGGCAGCGCTGCACCCGCTCACGGTCCAAGCTGGCCTCCACCGCTTCGGTCACGTCGTCGTAGTCGATAACGGCCGTGGCAGCGCGCTGCTCACGGTTCGCGTGGCTGCGCTCTGAACGGACCCTGTCCACTGCACGCCGGTGCGCGATCGTCATTACCCAGGAGACCGCGCTGCCCTGGGCAGGGTCGAACCTGCTCGCGCTCCGCCAGATCTCCAGCAGTACTTCCTGCATGACCTCCTCGGCCTGGGCGGGGTCGCGCAGTACCCGCCGTACGGTGCCGAGCACCCAGCCGGACGACTGGTCATAAAAGGCCTCATAAGCGCGTTCGTCGCCCAGCGCGACCGAGCTGATCAGGTCGCCGAGTGCTGGACCTGACCTCGGTCCCGCGACCAGCCGGCCGCCTTCACCGTCGGGCATCGTCACACTTCCTATTCGTTGCGAAGAGAGCTCCGGCTTGGGCGGCATCCGCCGCCAATCCATGACCCACCCTGGTACGAATATCCAGTGTGATCAACTTCTCCCCCGCGCGCGTGCTTGGCGCGCTGGCCGGCTTGCTGGCCGGTGCCGTCGGCGTCTGCGTGGGCATACTTGTCGCCGGCATCACCGGCCCAGACAGCTCTCCGGTCGTCGCCGTCGGCGAGCTCTCCATCGACCTCAGCCCTCCGGCCGTCAAGAACTTCGCGATCAGGGAATTCGGCAGCCACGACAAGGTCGCGCTTCAGATCGGCGTCCTGATCATCCTGGCGATCTTCTCAGCCTTCATCGGACTGATGGCACAGCGCAACCGCAGGAACGGCCTGATCGGGGTCGGCGTCTTCTGCGTGGTCGGCCTGATCGCGGCCGCGACCAGGCCGACAGCGACGCCGTACTACGTGCTGCCGACGCTGCTCGGCTCGGCCGCGGCCGCGTTGGCGATCGACCGCCTGGTGCGTGCGGCTGGCTACCTGCCGAAGGCGTCCGTGCCCGCACCAGAGGAGCAGAAGGTCGCCGGCTCACACCGGCGCAAGGCCAGCCTGTCGGTGAACGAGGCGCCGCCGAGGCGCGACTTCATCAAGAGCGGGGCGGTGGCGGCGGGCGTGGCGGCTGTCGCCTATCTCGGCGGCAGGCAGCTCAGCGAGCGCGCGAACGTCACCCAGGCAGAGGAGTCGATGAAGCTTCCCGCGCCGACCGTCACAGAGCCTCCCGTGCCCCCAGGCGCGAACCTCCGCATCCCCGGCCTATCTTCGTTCATCACGCCGAACTCGGTCTTCTACCGTGTCGACACCGCGATCGTGCTGCCGCAGATCCCGCCCTCAAGCTGGCAGCTACGTATCCACGGCATGGTAAGCAAGGAACTGACGCTGACGTTCGATGACCTGATCCGCCGCCCGCTGATCGAGGACTACATCACGCTGACCTGCGTCTCGAATCCGGTCGGCGGCCCGTACATCGGGAACGCGAAATGGCTGGGGGCGAGCCTGCGGTCGCTGCTGCGCGAAGCGGGCATCAAGGCCGGAGCCGACCAGCTCTTCTGCACCTCGTTCGACGGCTTCACCTCTGGCACTCCGGTAGCCACGGCGATGGACGGCAGGGACGCGCTGCTCGCCGTCGCGATGAACGGCAAGCCGCTGCCGGTCGAACATGGCTTCCCTGTGCGAACGGTCGTGCCGGGCCTGTACGGTTACGTCTCGGCCTGCAAGTGGATCACCGACATCAACGTCACCACCTACCGCGCCAATCAGTCGTACTGGGCGCAGCGCGGCTGGTTCGCGGAAGCCCCGATCAAGACCGAGTCCCGCATCGACGTGCCGACCGGGCAGAATCCGCTGAAGGCGGGCCGTACGGCGATCGCCGGCGTGGCCTGGGCGCAGCACAAGGGCATCGATGCCGTGCACGTCAGGGTCGACAGGGGTCCGTGGAACCAGGCGACGCTGGCGGCCGTGCCTGGCATCGATACCTGGCGCCAGTGGGTCTGGTACTGGAACGCCACTCCTGGCAGCCACGTGATCGAAGCCCGCGCCACCGACGCGACCGGCTATACCCAGACCGCACTGCAGTCGGCTCCCGAGCCTAACGGCGCTTCCGGTTACCCGATCGTCCAGGTGAGCGTCACAAGCTAACGTAGCGAAGTGACTCAAACGAAGATCAGGGCCGTCGTGTTCGACATCGGCGGTGTCCTGCTCGACTGGGATCCCCGGTACGTTTACCGCGACTATTTCGGCGACGAAGCCGAGATGGACAAGTTCCTGACGACGATCTGCACCCGTGACTGGCATCGCGCGCACGATCTCGGCGCGGACACCGAGCAGTCGTGCCGCGAACTCGCTTTGCTGCACCCGGAATACGCCGAGCTGATCATGGCCTGGTCGCACCGGAGCGAGGACATGGTCGCCGGCCAGATCGAGGACACCGTCGAGGTACTTGCCGAACTGGCTGGGTCAGGGGTGCGCTGCCTGGCCCTGAGCAACATGGAGACCGACAAGTTCGAGTTGCGCCGGGCGCGCTTCTCGTTTTTCTCGGTGTTTTCTGGCTGCGTGATCTCTGGTCATGAAAGAGTCGCCAAACCTGACCGCAAGATCTTCGAGATCCTGCTGTCCAGGTACGGTCTCGAGCCAGCCGCAACGGTCTTCATCGATGACCAGGCCGCTAACGTCGACGCCGCGGCTGAGCTGGGCGTGGTCGCGCTTAAGTTCACGACCGCCGCCCAGCTCAGGGGCGAACTGGTGAAACTCGGATTGCTAGCCGGCTTACCAGCCCCGCCGCAGTTACAGCAGCTGATCCCTGACCTGGCCGTACATGTAGGCGCCCAGCCAGCGGCCCATTTCGTCGAACAGACGGCGGCGCTGAGGGGCAGGCAGGGCGCCTGGCGGGCTGTCGTGGCCCGCGGCGGCGTCGATGTGGAGCCAGGTGACATGCTGACCAAGCCTGACGCCGCTGCCGCGGCGCTCGCGCCTGGTGTCACGCCACGGATGCGCGGTCGAGATCACGAGCACCGGGCAGGTGATATCCAGCCTGGCGCGCAGGTTGCCGAATTCAGGGCTCGACAAGATCAGCGCCTCGGCCGGGCGGCTGACCGGGCGGGCGTCGCACCAAAGGGCCGCCGACAATGCCGTCGGCCCCTGAGCGCTCAGGATGATCGCGTCTATCCCCTCGGCCTCGCGCAGATGCCCGCAAGCGGCGTCGAGCGCAGCGAAAGCGGCCTGGTGTGCCTTCGAACTGCGGCGTCTTGACGACAGCGCGGGCTCACCGCAGTCCACGTCCGTCAGGTAAAAGTGAAAGCCGCGCTCGTTGTACCAGCGCACAAGGTCGGTGGGAGCGAGTGAGTCTGACAACTCGTGCAGGTGAAGCACCGCCCGGCGGCTCGGCCGCGATGAACGGCGGACGAACATCGCCGAACCGGGACTGTCCTGCGCCGGCAGTGCGATCGCCTCGTACTCGTCGGCCGGCTCCGCCGGCCCGCCGTGATCGGTGATGACGCCCATTTACCTGGCTGTTCCTGCCCGCACGCCTGGCTGACTCCTCGTGTTCCCGAACATCTTCACGCTGCCCCGTGCGCGGATCGTCACATCTCAGTGTCGCACCGTAATCAACTCCGCGTACGCCAAACACGCGGAGTGATCGTCGCCCCGACCCGCACCCGCTCCCCTGAATGCGGGGTTTGAGGGTGAAATTCACCCTCAAACCCCGCATTCAAAGGGGGCGGTTCTGCGAATAAGGCGGGCGTGCAAAATAGCAGGAGCCCCTCCACGTATGAGATGGAGGGGCCCCCGCGGCCCGGCGCGCTCGCACGCCGATGACTCGGCGGCAGGTGCGGTGCGAGGCCGCCCACTCGGGCAGACGTCCGCCGAGGTCACCGGTGGTCCGGCCGTCCCAGCAGCGAGCTGCCCGCTTGAGTGGTGAAAGCAGTTCTACTGCCTGTCCGGTTGCCGGCACAAGGTGTTCGGCCACTAAATACAAGATTCTTTTGCTTATCCACAGAACGAGCCGCGCTTATCCACCGTATGCGGGCTCTGGGGCCTGATTTTCCACACAGCTATCCACAGAGGTTGTGGATCATTTCCGCCGTTGTTCCAGCCTTACTCTCCGTGCCACGACTGCCACAGGGCGGCGTAGGGGCCGCCCGCCGCGACGAGGTCCTGGTGCGGGCCCGATTCGGTGACTTCGCCGTTTTCCATGACGATGACGCGGTCGGCGTCATGGGCGGTGTGCAGGCGGTGCGCGATCGCGACGACGGTACGGCCGTCAAGCACGGCCGACAGCGATTGTTCCAGATGCCTGGCCGACCTGGGATCGAGCAGGGAAGTCGCCTCGTCGAGCACCAGCGTGTGAGGGTCGGCGAGCACCAGCCTGGCCAGAGCGATCTGCTGTGCCTGCGGTGCGGAAAGATTGGCACCGCCCGAGCCGACCCGCGTGGAAAGGCCCTCAGGCAGCGCCTGCGCCCATTCGAGAGCGTCGACGGCATGAAGCGCCGCCGCGACGGCCTCCTCGCTGGCATCGGGCTGACCGAGCGTGACGTTGTCGCGCACGCTGCCCTGGAAGATGTGATGCTCCTGCGTCACCAGCGCGATCTGCCCGCGCAGTTCGTCGAGCGGCAATTCGATCAGCGGCACCCCGCCGACGCTGACCTGGCCCCTGTCCGGCCCTTGAATGCCGGCCAGCAAGCGGCCGAGAGTCGACTTGCCTGCCCCGCTAGGGCCGACGATCGCTACCCGCTCGCCAGGCCTGAGGTCCAGGCTGATCTGCTTAAGCACATCGTGACCGGCGACATACGCGTGCGAGACCCGGTCAGCGGACAGCCGGCTGCCGCTCGGTGCGTGGTCACCTGGCCTGCGGTCGGAAGGAACCTGCGTCAGGCCGAGTATGCGCGACAGTGCCGCCGTGCCGGTCTGGATGTAGTTCAGCCACTGGATCAGTTCATCCATCGGTGCCACAAGTGCCCGCGCGTAAAGCGCCGCAGCCGTTACCTCACCCAGCGTGCACCAGCCGTTCAGGTAGGCCACCCCGCCGAACGCGAGCACGCCGAACAGCGGGAGCACGTAGGAAGCCTCTGCGGCGGGCAGGAAGATCGTCCGCAGCCTCAGCGTGTACATCTCAGCGGCGTAGCTTGAGGCGATGTCGGCGTCGGCGCGGCGCCGGCGCGCCTGCCCGAGCCTGAACGCCTCGACCGTGCGGGCACCCTCCACGGTTTCGGCAAGGCTGTCGGTCAGCACGCCCCACGTCGCGCTTTCCCGCAAGTAAGCAGCCGGTGCCCGGTTCAGGTACCAGCGGGTTACGGCCCAGATCGGCGGCACCACGATCAGGCAGGGCAGGACAAGGACCGGGCTGTCGAGTGCCACCGCCCCGATGGTCAGCGTCACGGTCAGCGCGGCCGTGAGGATCGCGGGAACGCCCTGCCTGGCGGCGAGGCTCAGAGAGTTGACGTCACGCGAGGACCTGGTCATCAGGTCACCGCTGCCCGCGCGCTCGACCACCGACAGCGGCAGCCCGAGCACCCCGTCGACGAAGTCCTCGCGGAACCTAGCGAGCAGCGCCTCGCCAAGGCGGGCACCGGCGAGAGCCCCGAACCTGATCAGCACGGACTGTGCGAGCAACGCCGCCGCGATCCAGACGGCGAGCACGTCAATGCGGCCTGCCGGCGTGCCGTGCTGCACATCGGTGACGATGAACCCGAGCAGCCTCGGCGGGATGAGGCCGGCCGTCGCCGCAGCGGCATACAGCGCTATGACGGCGGCGAACTGGCGGCGATGGGTCGCCATGACCATCCTGGCGTGCGCGAGCACCTGCCGGCCTGTAGCGACAGGCAGAATCTGGGACTGCGCCACGAATTACCCTTCTCCCCTGGTGACCGCCGCCGCATACGCGGCGCTGCGGCTCAGCAGTTCCCTGTGCGTGCCCTCTGCGGTGATCGCGCCCTCGCTGAGGAAGGCCACGCGATCGGCCTGGTCGAGCAGGAGCGGGCTGTTGCTGATCACGATCGTGGTCCGGCCCTCGCGGACACTCCGCAGCCTTCTTGCGATCGCGGCTTCGGTATGCGCGTCAACGGCGCTGGTCGGCTCGACGAGCAACAGGATCTCCGGATCGGCGACCAGCGCTCGCGCCAGCCTGACGCGCTGGGCCTGGCCGCCTGACAAGGTGCGTCCCCTGGCCGCTACCTGGCCGTCAACGCCGACAGCCTCGAGCACGTCATCTGCCGAGGCGGCGGCGAGCGCGGCGAGCACTTCCGCCTTAGTCGCCGCGCGTGACCCGGCGAGTTGCTCATCAAGGCGGCCGCCGAACAGGTGCGCGTCGTTGGCGGCTACCAGGATCCTTTCCCGCACCGTTCCCGCCGGCAGGCCGGCCAGCGGCGCCTCGCCCAGTTTCGGGCCAGCCTCGCGGCGGTAGCCGCCAATACGGTCCGCCAGCGCCGCCGCTTCAGCCTGGTCCTCCGCGGCGAGGCCGACCAGTTCTCCCTTGCTCACTGTCAGCCCGGATACCGGATCGTGCAGCGCGGCTCCGGGTGGCGGGACGGGCACGGGCTCGGCCGGATCGGCGATCTCCGGCTCAAGCCGCAAGATCGTCACGATGCGGCTAGCCGCCACGACACCGCGCACGATGTTGTCCGCAGCCTCGGTCAGCGTCGCCAGCGGCACGGCAAGGAACGACGCGTAGGCGTAGAACGTCACCAGCTCGCCGGGCGTGATCGTGCGCTTGAGCGCGTAATGCGCGGCTATCCACGTGGCCGCGGTGACGAACAGGCCCGGAAGCAGGATCTGGGCGCCAAACAAATACGACTCTGTCCTGGCGACGTGCACGCCCGTCCGCCTGAGTTCCTGCGACTGGCTGCGGTACCTGGCGCTGAAGGCCTGCTCGCCGCCGATGCCTCTCAGCACGCGCAGGCCAGCCACGATGTCCGCGGCCCTGGTCGCCAGTTCTCCCTGCAGGTCACGGTAGCGCTGCTGGCGCTCGTGCAGCGGCCGGAGCAGCAGGCCGACGAGCGCTGTCATCGCCGGCCCGCCGATCAGCACGATCAGCCCGAGCGGCAGCGACTTGACCAGCAAGATCACGGCTACCACGATCAAGGCGGCGACCGCTCCCGTGCCACGCCCGGTAACCTCGATCGCTCCGCCAACCGCATCGACGTCAGCGGTACCGACGCTTACCACCTCACCGGTGGTGAGCAGCCGTGACAGCGTATTCCCCAGCCTGGCGGCCTGCGCGGTCACGAGCTGAATGATGCGGAAGGCCGCGTCGAGGAAGTTCAGCACCACCGCTCGGTGCCGCAAGATGCCGGTCAGCGCCGTAATCACGCCGAGAGCGAGCACGGCAAGGCAAGCTTCTGTGAACTCGGCCGTACGCCGTTCCGCGAGCGCGTCGACCGCCGAGCCGATCGCGGCAGGCACCAGGGCTTGCGCGATCATCGAGGCGGAACCCCAGCAGAAGCCGAGCAGCACGCTGCGGCGCTGCCTGGCCATCAGCCACAAGACGAATTTTGACGCGGACGCCAGTTCAGGCGTGCCGGGATCAGTAACCGGCAACTGGCGCATGAGGGTACAGACTACCCACGCTCTCCCCGAGGGTCACCTGAATATTCCCGCGCCAGAAGCCCGGCCTTCGCGAGGCGCGGGCTCTTATTCGGGCTGGCGGCGGGAAGGAATGGCGTAAAGGCGTGCCTGACCGCGAGCTAGGAGACCCCGTGCCGCTCTCGACCGCGACCGATCGCAACAGCTTCGCCCAGGATCTGTTCACCCCGCTGCCCTCGCGCTATGACCGTCTGGCCGAGCTCTTGTCGTTCGGCCAGAACGGGCGCTGGCGAAGAGCCATGATCGACCAGGTGCTTCCGGCGGAGGAGGGCCTGATCCTTGACGTCGCGTCGGGAACGGCCGGCGTCGCCATTTCGCTGGCCAGGCGGTCGGGCGCACGCATCGTCGGCGTCGACCTGACCGAGAACATGCTGCGGCGCGGTCAGCTCAACGTGGCCGCCGCCGGTCTCGGCGACCGGGTCAGGCTGGTTACTGGCCGAGCCGAGCAGTTGCCTTTCCCTGACGCCAGCTTCGACGGCCTGACGTTCACTTACCTGCTCCGCTACGTGGAGGACCCGGCGGCCACCCTGGCCGAGCTTGCCCGCGTGGTCAAGCCTGGCGGCAAGGTGGCCAGCCTGGAGTTCTGCACGCCGCCCTCGCCTCTGTGGCACGGCGCGTGGTGGCTGTACACGAGGACCCTGCTGCCGGCGGGCGGCCTCATCACCGGCGGGCGCGAATGGCTGGACGTCGGCAGGTTCCTCGGGCCGAACATCACCGGGCATTACCGCAAGTACCCGGTGAGCTGGACGGTGGAGGCGTGGCGCGAGGCGGGGTTCACCGGCGTGGGCACCAGGCTGATGAGCTTGGGCGGCGGCCTGATCATGTGGGGAACCAGGTCAGGTGGCCCAGGTGAGTAGCCAGGCCGGGAACCCGAAGTCCCGGCCCGCCTACTACGCCGCAGGTCCTGGCCGATGGCGGGACTGGTGGACGCTCTTGCACCCTCCGTTCACAGCCTGGCACCTCGCCTACGTCGTGCTAGGCGCCGCCATCGCGCCCGAGGTACGGCTGAACCGGCTGCTCGCGGCCGTCGGCGCCTTCTTCCTTGCGGTCGGCGTCGCGGCGCACGCGCTCGATGAATGGCAGGGCCGTCCGCTTCGCACCTCGATTCCCTCGCCGGCCTTGATCGCCGCGACGGTCATCGGGCTGGCCGGCGCGGTGGGGCTCGGTGCGTGGGGCGTCACCGAAGTTGGCTGGGGCCTGGTCCCCTTCATGATCATCGGGCCGCTGCTCGTCGTCGGGTACAACGCCGAACTGTTCGGCGGGGTGATTCACACCGATCTGGGGTTCGCGGTCGCCTGGGGCGGATTTCCCGCGCTCACCGGTTACGTCGGCCAGACCGGGAGGCTGGCGCTCGCGCCGGTGATCATCGCCGCCGCCGCCACGGCGCTCTCGCTCGGGCAGCGTTACCTCTCGACGCCCGCGAGGATGCTGCGGCGGCGCACCGCACTGGTGTCCGGCACGATCACGCTGACCACCGGCGAGGTCCTCTCCCTTGACGCCGCCGGGCTGCTTGCGCCGCTCGAGCGCGCACTGCGGTCCCTGTCCTGGGGAATCGTGCTCCTCGCCGCCGCGGTAGCGACCGCCAGACTGGCCTGACGCCTTTAGGTCCCTACAGGGCTCCGGTTCGCTGGAGGTGGTGCAGGGCCAGCCAGCCCGCGGGAGCGGGGAGCCAGAACGAGAAGGTCCTGAACAGCAGCACGGCGGTAATCGCCGGGCCGCTGTGCATGCCTGCCGCGGTGAGCCCGAGAGTCATCGCCGTCTCGATGGCGCCGATACCGCCGGGGATCGGCACGATCGAGCCGACCGCGTTGGCGGTCAGGAAAACGACGGCGACGCTGGCAAGCGGCACGTCGCTGACGCCGACGGCACGGATCGAGGCGGCCAGGCACAAGATGTAGGCGATCGAGATCAGCGCCGTGCCCCCGATGCCCTCGATCAGCTTGCCGCGCTTTTGCGCGACGTCGAGCAGCCTCGGTACCACCTGGCTGAAGGCAGAGCCAAGGCGGGTGCGTACCTGGCGGCGGCCGGCCGGGATCGCGAGCACGATCAGCGCGATCAGCGCGAGTACTCCGAGCGCGATGTACTCCCACTCGTGGGGCTTCAGTGCGTTAGCGGCATGCGACTGGCCAGTGATCGCGACCGAGATCAGCACGAGCACGACATAGATGAGGAACGAGGTGACCTGGTTGGCGCCGACGGTGGCGGCGGCGTCGGCCGGGCTCAGCTTGGCCCGGCGCAGGTAGCGGACGTTGAGCGCGACCCCTCCGACCGCGGCAGGGGTCACCAGGATCACGAACGAGCCCGCGACCTGCACGAGGAAAGTGCGCACCCAGTTCAGGCGCTCTAGGGTAAATCCGGAGATCGACCAGGCAGCACCCACATAGGTCGTCGCGGACAAGACCAGGGCCAAGAGACTCCAGGCGAGATTGGCGTGCTCGAACAGCTTGGAGAACGAGACGTTGACGAGCTGAGTCGCCAGCAGATAGGCGGCGAAAACGCCGGCGATCAGCGTTATCACCGAACGCGGCCTGATTCGCTCGAGCTGCACAGGCGGCACTTCGGCATCTGGTGCCGCTTCGGTCAGGCGCTTGCGGATCGCGGTCAGCAGGCTCTTGCGACCGCGCAGCTCAGCTCTGGTTGACCGGTAGAGCACAACCGGCTGAAGCAGCGGTACCAGGGCGGGAAGCTCGGTCGTGCCCACCTTCTCGATGGCGAGGCTGGCCGCCCGGTCGGGCCCGACGAGCAGGGCAGTCTGCGCGATGAGCTGTGCCAGGTCAAGCCTGGACTGCAGGTCGCTGGCGGCCACGTCACCGTTGCCAGGGTCGAGCAGCACGACAGGGTCGGCCT
>DATJLT010000116.1:0-5256 GCA_035509195.1 Streptosporangiaceae bacterium
AGGCCCCGGCCCCCGCCGCTCACCCCCGCCAGCCCCGCAGCCCGCGCCAGCCCCGCGGCCCGCGCCAGCCCCGCGGCCCGCGCCAGCCCCGCAGCCCGCGCCAGCCCCGCAGCCCGCGCCAGCCCCGCAGCCCGCGCCAGCCCCGCAACCCGCGCCAGCCCCGCAGTGCTAGGGCCCCGCCCAGCAGCATCAGATGTCCACCGATGCTGTTAGCCCGGCCCCGGCTACAGCATCAGAGTCCCAGCGATGTCGCGGGGACAACATCAAGTAGCCATCGTTGTGGTTGGATCGGCGTCGCGAGCAGCAACGCGGGGCCACCGATGCTGCCCGCTTCGGCGCGATGCTCGGGTTGCCCGAAATGCCAAGGCATCGAGGGCTCGTAGTGGGTCCAGAAAGTGAACCCGTACAGGGTCGCCGCGACGCGGCGACCCGACATTTGCCTCATACCGGCACCGGGCCGACAGGTAATCCGTACAGGGTCGCGTGGCGGACGCGACCCTGTACGGGTTCACTTTTCGGACTTACTCAAATCTCGCAAATCGGCCCGGTCGTTTGCGGCGAAGTCGGCGTGCCGGGGTACGGTGGCTCACCCGGTTCCGTTAGGCTCGCCTACTGGTGCATTCGTCTAGCGCCGGGGAGAATCTCTTGCCTTCTATCGAAGCCATCCACGCCAGGCAGATCCTGGACTCACGCGGCAATCCGACCATCGAGGTCGAGATCGTGCTCGATGATGACACGCATGCTCGGGCCGCCGTTCCCAGCGGAGCGTCAACTGGTGCCTTTGAGGCTGTTGAGCTGCGCGATGGTGGCGCGGAATACGGCGGAAAGGGCGTGGAGAGGGCGATACTTGCCGTCATCGACGAGATCCAGCCTGAGTTGCTCGGCGAGAATGCCGATGAGCAGCGGCTCATTGACTTCGCCATGATCGACTTGGACGGGACGCCAGACAAGTCAAGGCTGGGCGCGAACGCCATTGTCGGGGTCAGCCTGGCAGCGGCGAAGGCGGCGGCGGAGTCGGCGCAATTGCCGTTGTTCCGTTATCTTGGCGGGCCAAACGCGCACCTGCTCCCCGTGCCGATGATGAACATCCTGAATGGCGGCGCGCACGCCGACACCAATGTCGACATCCAGGAATTCATGATCGCCCCGATCGGCGCGAGTACCTTCTCTGACGCGGTCCGGTGGGGAGCCGAGACTTATCACGCGCTGAAGTCCGTGCTCAAGCAGCATGGGCTGAACACAGGCGTCGGCGACGAAGGCGGCTTCGCGCCCGATCTTGAGCACAACAGGGCCGCTCTTGACCTGATCATTGAGGCGATCGGTAAGGCCGGCCTCGAGCCAGGTCGTGACGTCGCGCTCGCGTTCGACGCCGCCGCGAACAGCTTCCACGTCGCCGACGGCTACCAGTTCGAAGGCAGCATCAAGACCGCCAGCGAGATGACCAGCATATACGCGAGCTGGCTTGACGCTTACCCGATCGTGTCGCTCGAGGATCCGCTCGACGAGGAAGACTGGGACGGCTGGCAGGATCTCACCGCGGCACTCGGGAACCAGGTGCAGATCGTTGGCGACGACATCTTTGTGACGAACCCCGGGCGTATACGGCGCGGCATCGAGACCAAGGCGGCGAACGCCCTGCTGGTCAAGGTGAACCAGATCGGCACGCTGACCGAGACGTTCAGCGCAGTCGACCTGGCGACGAGGAACGGCTTCTCCTGCATGATGAGTCACCGGTCAGGCGAGACCGAGGACACCACGATCGCCGACCTCGTCGTCGCGATGAACCTCGGCCAGATCAAGACCGGCGCTCCGGCGCGGTCCGAGCGAGTCGCCAAGTACAACCAGCTTCTGCGGATCGAAGAGCGCCTGGATGACGGCGCCGCGTATGCCGGCCGCGCGGCCTTCCCGAGGTTTACCGCAGGCGGCCAGTAACCTGGCGGTGCTATGACAGAGCCACCACAGGGCCGGCGGCCTGCGCCTCGTCGCCCGTCGTCCGTTGGCCGGTCGCCCAAGACGCAGTTCACCGGGCGGGCGGCCCTGGTCGCGATCGTGCTGTGCGGCATCGCGCTGAGCTTGGCCTACCCAGTGCGGGAGTACATCTCGCAGCGCAAGCAAGTCGACCAGCTTGAGGCTCAGAACACTCAGATCCAGGCCAAGCGCAAGCAGTTGCAGCGCGAGAGCAGGCAATTGCACGAGCCCGCTTACATTGAGCAGCAGGCGCGAGACCGGCTGCACATGTGCTTGCCGACCCAGGTTTGCTACGAGATCATCGGCGACGCCGCGCCGCGCAAGAGCACCAAGGTCCGTGCGGTCGCGATGCCCTGGTACGCCAAGGTCTGGTCGTCAGTTCAAGAAGCCAATTCTCAGCCGCAAAGCACGGGGCAACGGTCGGCGAGCCATCCCGGGCACGCAAAGGCCGTCCCTCGGTCGCACGCGAGCAGGCACAGGAATAGGCGGACGCACGCTTGATGAGCGTCGATCCGCGTGATGCGGCGGCGGTCGCGAAGCAGCTTGGCCGGGAGCCACGTGGCATGACAGCCGTCGCGCACCGGTGCCCATGCGGCCTGCCAGACGTTATCGAGACCGCGCCCCGCCTGCGGGACGGCACGCCTTTCCCGACGCTGTATTACCTCACGTGCGTGCGGGCCTGCGCGGCGGCCAGCAGGCTTGAGGCGGCGGGAATGATGCGGGAACTGAGCGAGCGGCTCGCGGCCGAGCCAGCCCTGCTCCACGCTTATCAGGCCGCCCACCAGGACTACCTGTCAGCAAGGGACGAGGTCGCCGCCGCCGTCGGGGTCCCGGCATTGCCTCCTGGCACGCAAACCGCAGGTGGCATGCCTTCGCGTATTAAGTGCTTGCATGCGCTGGTCGCGCACGAGCTGGCTAGGCCGGGGACCAACCCAATCGGACGCGCGGCCATACTGGCCATGGGTTCCTGGTGGTCGGGTGGCCCGTGCGTGTCAATTTGATGGAAGAAAAAATGGTTAGCAAAGAGCCGCGCCGGGTCGCAGCTATCGACTGCGGCACCAACTCCCTTCGCCTGCTTGTCGCCGATGTCGACCCTGCGCGCGGTCAGCTTGCCGACCTTCACAGGCAGATGGAGATCGTGCGTCTCGGGCAGGGCGTGGATGCGACAGGCCGCCTCGCGCCTGAAGCGCTCGAGCGGACCTTCGCCGTGCTTGAGCGGTACGAGAAGACGATCAAGGACTCGGGTGCCTGTGCCGTGCGTCTGGTCGCGACCAGCGCGACCAGGGACGCCTCGAACGCGGCCGACTTCGCGGCCGGCGTGCGCCGGATCATCGGCGTCGACCCCGAGGTCGTCAGCGGTGACGAAGAAGCGTACTTGGCCTTCAACGGCGCCACCGCGGAGCTGGCGGGTGACGGGGAAGGTGCTCCTTATCTTGTGGTTGACATCGGGGGCGGGTCAACCGAGTTCGTGCTCGGCACACCTCGCCGTGCGGGTCTCGCGGCCATCTCGGTCAACATCGGCAGCGTCCGCCTCACCGAGCGGCACTTGCACGACGATCCGCCTGCCGCTGATCAGATCGCCGGCGCCATCGCCGACATCGATGCCGCTCTCGATGCGGCAGCGCGCACAGTACCTGTGACGGATGCCAGCACTCTCGTGGGCGTGGCCGGATCGGTGACGACCGTGGCTGCCATCGCGCTCGGACTCACCAGCTACGATCCGTCGCTGACGCATCACGCGCGGCTTTCGGCAGGCCGGGTACATGAGCTGACCGAGCGCTTGCTTGGCGAGTCTCGCTCACAGCGTGCCGCGAACGGCGCCATTCATCCTGGCCGGGTCGATGTGATAGCCGCAGGTTCGCTGATTCTTGACCGCGTGCTTGAGCGCTACGGCTTTGCGGAACTGGTCGTCAGCGAGCATGACGTTCTTGACGGGATCGCGTGGTCGATGGTAACCGGCGGGCCGCAGTGAGCGGGCCTGAGCGTGGCGGGCCTGTGCGCGGGCCTGTGCCGCCTGGCAGCGGCTGGCCGGGTGATCTGGCTACTGCCGCTACGCCCGTGGCGGTCGATGCCCGGTCTGTGGGTGAACTGGCGCGGAGCGCGACGGCCCTCGATGAGCTGACGGCCAGGCAGTCGGTGTGCCGCTCCTGCCCGCGCCTGGTCGCGTGGCGTGAAGACGTCGCCGTCGAGCGGCGGCGGGCGTTCGCTGACCAGCAGTACTGGGGGCGTCCGATCCCCGGCTGGGGCGCAAGTGACCCTCGGATCGTGATCGTGGGGCTGGCGCCAGCCGCGCACGGCGGTAACCGCACAGGCCGGATCTTCACAGGCGATCGAAGCGGCGATTTCCTGTTCGCCTCGCTTTGGCGGTGCGGGCTGGCCGTGCAACCGACGAGCGAAGCCGCGGGGGACGGGCAGCGGCTCATCGGCACACGAGTGCTCGCGGCCGTTAAGTGCGCGCCGCCGCAGAACAAGCCGACCATCAGCGAGCGCGATACTTGCGAGCCTTGGCTTGCGGCGGAGTTCAGGCTGGTAGCCGCGAACCTGCGCGTCGTCGTGTGCTTGGGCCATTACGCCTGGCAGGCGGCGTGGAAAGAGGTCGCCGGGTTCAAGGGCCGGCCACCAGGCCCGCGCCCGGTCTTCGGTCACGGCGTCGAGGTCGAACTCGATGACCTGCTAGTACTCGGCTGTTATCACCCTAGCCAGCAGAACACGTTCACAGGCAAGGTCACCGGACCGATGCTCGACGCGGTATTCGGCCGGGCCGTCAGTTATGCCGACGCACTCAAATAGACTTCCGTGACCAGGGTTACTGATGCCGGTTCTCGTCGACTATGACCTATTCGGTCGTCTCTGGCGCTCATGGGCTGAAGACACGAATCGGGATCAAGCGTTTACCTAATGTAACAATGGCTCGAACTTTCGTGGCTGACTAGGGGTTCAAGCTCCCGCGAATGATCTGCTTGGTGGCTTACAATAGCTAGCCGCCCGATTCAGTAGAATCTTTGAATAAACTGCCGCACATGGGGTACGATTTCCGCGCCCCCGTAGCCCAAAGGAAGAGGCAAGCCCCCTAAAAGGGTACCAGTGTCGGTTCGAGCCCGACCGGGGGTACGACTGGGCGGTTGTGTCGCCATTTCTTCAAGAGCACTCGCATCTGCGCAGGTCAGAGCCGTTTGCAATGAGCAAAAGCGCTGTGCATTTGCACACACGATCTGCGTGTGCCGATTTGCGATTCACTACTCGTGAGTTAACTCGTATTGACTCGCGCGAGAATAACTTTCACCTTGA
>DATJLT010000117.1:0-23499 GCA_035509195.1 Streptosporangiaceae bacterium
GCCTGAGCTTGGCGCCGATCCCTTGAATCCGGGGTTTGAGGGCGAAATTCACCCACAAACCCCGGATTCAGGGGACAGCCGGCGCTGCCGCCGCCTCCAGGGGCATATCTGTGGCGTAGTCCTGGTTTCAAGTCGGGAATAGGGGTTATTCTTCTGCGGCAGAACATCACCTTTAGACCGATACGGAGCTGACGCCGTGCACGTTGACCCGTACATCATCCTTGGCAGCGCCGTCGTTGGCCTGCTCGTGGGCCTGACTGGGGCAGGCGGCGGCGCGCTGATGACGCCGATGCTCATCCTGCTGTTCGGCATCACGCCGTCTTCGGCGATCTCCAGCGACCTCGTCGCCGCGGTGCTAATGCGGCCGGTCGGCGCGATCGTGCACATGCGCAAGGGGACGGTGAGCTTCCGGCTGGTCGGCTGGCTGGTGATCGGCTCGGTGCCGATGGCGTTCCTCGGGTCCTACATACTCAAGCTGTTCGGCGAGAGCTCGGCGGCGCAGACCAACGTCGAGATCGTGCTTGGCGCGGCGTTGCTGGTCGGCGCCGCCGCCATGGTGATCCGCTACGTGCTTGACCGCCGGGCGGGCAACGAGCGCCTCGGCAAGATCGCCGACCTGACGGTGCGCCCGCTTCCGACCGTGGCCATCGGCGCGATCGGCGGCCTGATCGTCGGCCTGACCTCGGTCGGCTCAGGCTCGCTGATGATCGTGCTTCTGCTGTTCCTCTATCCGCTGATCGGGGCGAACCAGCTCGTCGGCACCGACCTTACCCAGGCCGTGCCGCTCACCGCGGCCGCCGCGCTCGGCGCTCTCGTCTTCGACCACGTCGAGTTCGGCGTCACCGCCTCGATCGTGATCGGCAGCGTGCCAGCCGTGCTCATCGGCTCGTTCCTGAGCTCGCGTGCGCCCGACAAGTACCTGCGGCCGATCATCACGTTCGTGATCTTCGCGTCCGGCCTGAAATACGTCGGCGTCGGCACGACCGCGCTCGGCTGGGTCCTGTGCATCGTGCTCATCGGCGGCGGCCTGACCTGGCTGTTCCTGGCCCGCCCCTGGCAAAACGGGAAGGCCGCGGACGAACAGCCAGCGGAAGCCCCTAGCTCGTGAACACGCAGCGACGCCGGCGCACGGACTGAAGCAGCCCTACCGCCATCATGTCGGCGAACATCGCTGACCCCCCGTACGACACAAACGGAAGCGGCAGCCCGGTCACCGGCATGATGCCCATGGTCATGCCGATGTTCACGAACGCCTGCACAGCGAACCAGATCGCGATGCCCGCCGCGACCAGCGTCCCGAACTGGTCCTCTGCCTTGATCGAGATCCGCAGGGCGCAGAACAGCAGCAACCCCAGCAGCCCGATGACCAGGCAGGCGCCAACGAACCCTAGCTCGTTGCCCACGACGGCGAAGATGAAGTCCGTGTGCTGCTCGGGCACGAAACTGCCTGCGATCATCTGACTGCGGAACAGTCCGGTTCCGTGTATTCCGCCTGAGCCGATCGCTATCTGGGCCTGGGCCGCGCTGTACCCGGTACCTCGCGGGTCGGCAGAAGGGTTGATGAACGACGTCAGCCGGCCAAGCTGGTAGGCCTTGAGCAGGTGCAGCTTGGCTATCGCCGCGATCGTCAGCGCCGTCAGCGCCGCCATTCCCGCCAGCCAGCGCAGCCTCACGCCAGACAGCGCGATCATGCCGACGAGGATCAGCACGAGCACGATCGTCACTCCCAGGTCGGGCTCGGCGACCACGAGCAGGATCGGCACCGCCGCGACTGCCACCGCGATGCCGATGGCCTTCGCCGCCGGCCTGGTCTGGCCGTGCCTGACGTCGGAAAGCAGCATGGCGGTGATCACGATCACGGAAAGCTTCGCGAACTCCGACGGCTCGATCTGGAAGCCCGCGCCGATCGAGATCCAGGACCTGGCGCCGTTGACGATGCTGCCAAGCGGCGTCAGCACCGCGACGAGCCCCAGGCAGGAAAGCACGTAAAGCACAGGTGCCCATAGCCGGAGCTGGCGTGCGTCCAGGGAGCTGACGACCAGCATCAAGATCAGCCCGAGCGCGATGTTCAGCAACTGCTTCAGCAGGAACGAGTGCGGGTTGGAGCCCTGCTGCAGCAGCATCGGGGCGGTTGCCGCCCAGATCACCAGCGTTCCGAGCATGGTCATCGCCAGAACGCAAACCATGAGCAGCCAATCGGCTTGGCGCAACGCCGAGTCGCGGCCGGCCAGCCTGGTACCGACCCATCGCAGCGCCACCAGGGCCGGTGCCGGACGGCTGCGCGGATGTCCGCTGACCCAGCTCAATGACCCGCCCCCTGCTGATGTGATCCGCTCTTCTTGCCAGGTTTCTTCGCCGCCGGCCCGAAGCCCGCGGGCGGCGTGACCTGGCCAGCCTTGTTCAGGCCTGGAATCCCCGGCAGTTTCCCTCCTGGCAGCGCCGCCTTGTGGCCCTCGAGTCCGTAGAGCCCGTCCCAGATCGCCCGCACGGCCGGAGCGGCGACGTCGGCGCCGTAACCGGAGTTCGGGATCATCACGACCACGACGAACTTCGGGTGGTCACAAGGAGCGAACGACGCGAACACCGACGTGGACTGATTGCCCTGCACCTGCGCCGTACCTGTCTTGCCTGCCACGCACACCTGGTTCAGCGGGAACCCGCCGAACGTGCTTGCCGCGGTACCGCTGGTGACCACGCCGGCCAGCGCATGCCTGATGTAAGCGAGGGTGTACTTGGAGACGGGCAGGTGCCCGGCCACTGGCGGGTTGATCTTCGTGACCTTGCCTGACGGGCTGATCAGCGCCTCGCCGATGCGAGGGCTGTACACGGTACCCCCGTTGGCGAGGGCGGCGTAGGCACGGGCAAGCTGGAGGGGAGTCACGGCGATGTAGCCCTGGCCGATCGCGGCGATCACCGACTGCCCGGCCGTCCAGATGTTGCCGTAACGGCAGTCCTGGTACTCGATCTGCTGGGCGTATGTTCCGTTGGCACGGCCGTTCTTGCACCAGTTCTGCCCGGTGTGGGCGTTGTCCTTCCAGAAGTAGTAGAGCCATTCGCGGGTCGGGATGTCGCCGGGATTCTCCTCGGGCAGGTCAATGCCGGTGTCACGCCCGAATCCCCAGGCCAGCTCCATCTTCTGCATCTCCTGCACCGGCGCCTTCGGTGAGGTGACCGTGTCGTCCTTGATGTGGTCGCGCAGGTAGATGTCGTAGGCAAGCTGGTAGAACACGGTGTCGCAGGACACGACCAGCGCCTCGTAAAAACTCATCGGCCCTAGTGAGGGGCTGCCGTCGTTCAGGTAGGTATGGCCGCCGATGGTAACGCCGGCCGGGCAGTTGTACTCGCCGTTGATCGAGTACCCGTCGGCGACCGCCGCCGCTACCGAAGTCACCTTGAACGTCGACCCAGGCGGGTACTGGCCCTGAGTGTCACGGTTGAGCACCGGCTCGCCGCCACGCAGCGAGAAGAGCTTTTTGAACTCGCTCTTCGAGATGCCGTCGGTCCAGACGGCGGGGTTGTAGGTGGGGTAGCTCGCCATCGCCAGCACCCGGCCGGTAGTGGTCATGACCACGGCGGCGCCGCCGTTGCTTGTCGGGCTGCCGGCGAACTGGCTCTTTTGCACCGCCGTGGTGAGCGCGGCGAGCGTGTCCTGCTGCAATTGCGCGTTGATGCTGGTGACCAGGAAGTCGCCGGCGGTCGGCTTGACCTTGCTCAGCGTGCCGGTCACCTGCCCGGCGGCATTGACCGCGAGACGAGTGACTCCAGGCACTCCGCGCAGTTGCTTGTCGTACTCCTGCTCGAGCCCGGCCTGGCCGACGAGGTCAACCGCGGAAAACCCGGTGACGGAGAGGTTCTCCGCCTTGAGCTCGCTGGCGGTGATCGGCTGCAGATAGCCGATGACCTGCGACAGGTTGGTCGAAACTGGCTGGCTGTAATGGGTGACCGACTGGATCGCCGCGGTGACTCCGGGGAAATCGCGCTGATCCTCGAGCACCTGCAGGGCCACGCTTGCCTTGACGTTCTCGGCAACGGGAATCGGCTGGTAGGGAGATCCTGGCCAGCATGGCCGCCCGACCCCGACCGTGCAGAGCCTGACCTCGCGCATCATCGTGCGCTGCTTGATGTGCAGCAGCGTCGCGAGCCGCTTAAGTACCGAGGTGCCGCCGTCGCCCAGCTTCCAGAGCGTCGGCATGCTGACCGACACGACGAGCGCCGGGTGACTGTCGACGATCGGCGCGCCCGTATCGGTGAGGACCGGGCCCCTTACCGGCGGCACGATGACCTGTCTCGCGCGCTCGGAACTCGCCGCCGCGGCATAGGCCGTGCTGGACTTGACCTGCAGGTACCAGACCCTCGTCAGCAGTCCGAGCAACATGGCGATGATCACGAAGATCAGCACGACCAGCCTCGGCCGCGAGACCGGGATCATAGCTTGCCTCCCTTAACGTGGTCGCAGAACGACGACGACCCGGCACCAGCCGAGCGCTGGAGCATCGTTGGCCCGCCGATGCTGTTGGCAGGGCGGGGCGAACGACAACGTTGGCCTGTTGATGCTGCTCCAGCGACATCGCTGGGGCTTTGATGCTGTAGGCACTCACCAGGCGAACGACAACGCTGGCCCGTTGATGTTGCTGGCCCCGTCACCTCAGCCACCACAGCCACCGGCGTCTCCTGCGCATCTTGGCGGTCCTCGGCCAGTGCGACCGGCGCAGGCCGTAGCCTGACGAGGTGCCGCCAAGGCTGGCACCTTTGGCCGGGCTGGCGAGGCCGCGCCCGCCTTGGCCGATGCCGCCCGACCTGAACCGGGAACCGGCCAGCCAGGAGCCGCTGGCCGACCGGCCTGACCGCGAGCCGAACCTTGGCCTGGCTGACCGGCCGGTGCTGGTCCTCGGCACTCGCGGCAAGCCCGAGTTGAAGGCGATCCTTGGTGACCGGCCGCGCGGACTGATCACGCGGGAGCTACCTGGCACGCTGCCGGTGCCGAAAGCACGCCCCGGCATGCCGCCGCTGGCCTTGCTGCTCCCGCCCGCCCCGCCCGCTGCGCCTGTTCTTGCCTGGCCGCCGCGCGAAAAGTTGATCCTGGCTGAACGGCGCCCGCGCGTCCGTCCGCTGCCTGGCAAGCTGCCGGTGCCGAAAGCGATCTTGGGGGTTTTCCTTGGTACCGCACCGGCACCGCTCCCTGAACTGCTGTCGCCGGCGAAATCGATCCTGGGTTCCCTGCTGGGCAGCGCGGGTGCCGGCAGGCCCTCCCTGGTCGCCGACCCGCCCACGCCAGAATCGGGACGGAGCCTGTGCAATCCGGAAGGAGCGGCCACGCTCTGGGTGACATGCTGCAACCCTGGCGGGCGGTTACCTACCCACACCGCGCCTGGGCGTGGTGCCGCGCCGGTCAGCGCCGCGGTCAGCCTCGACTGCTCGCGCCGCTGCCTGCGCGACCTGGCAGGCCCGCGCAACCAGCCCACGGAGCCAACAGCCGCCGCCGCGGCGACCGAGTCGCCGGTTAGCCAGGAGCCGCTGCCCGTCGCGACGCCGTCGCTGGTCGCCACGCCCAGTCCCGCGTTCGGCGCGCGCCGCAAGCCCAGGCCTGCCAGCCCCACCTGAGCGGCGCTGCCGCCGGGCTCAAGTGCGGGCGAGTCGTCGAGCGGATTGAAGCTGACGCCTAGACCAATAGCGAGCCTGACGGCGGCGAACAGCAAGAGCGGACCGAGCAGCAGGTCATAGAGGACGGTCGAGGGCAGTACCTGAACGACAGTGGCGAGCGTGACCTGCGGAGTGTCAAGCACCAGGACCAGGCAGGCGGAAAGCAACTCGCCGGCGACCGCCGCAATGGCGGCGGTACCGAACGCCAGCACGGCCGACCGGAGCAGCGTGAAGCGCAGCCTGCCGCAGCCGTAACCGATCAGGCAGAAGACCAGTGCGTACTGCCCGATCAGCTCGTTGGCGGGCGGCGCGAGATCGAGCGCGAGGCCCGCGAAGAACCCAGCGACGATGCCGGCCTCCGTCCCGCCGGTCAGCCCGATCGCGATCACGCAGAGCAGCACCAGATCGGGAGCACCGCCACCTGGCAGGGGCAGCCCGTTGACGAACGTTAGCTGCAGGAGCAGCGCGACAGCCAGCGCGGCGACGATGACGATCAGGCGCTTCATGTCCGGGTGCCGTTCAGTGGCTGGTCTGTGTCTTCCCCGCCGGCTTCGCCGGCGGGGAAGACACAGGTTCGGGCGGCAGCACCGAGTACCGCGGGTTGTGCCTGGGCGGCGCCACGACGATGCCGACGACGTTCAGCGTCGCGAAGTCCACGTAAGGACGGACCAGGGCCTGGGCGGTCAGCGCGCCCGCACGGTTCTTCACCGAGACGATCTCACCGACGGGCACCCCTGGCACGAAGGGCCGGTCGTGCACGGACGCCGCGGAGACCAGTTGCTGCCCCGGCTTGAGCACGGCTCCTGAGTCGAGTACCTGGAGCTTCAGCAGTCCCGAGCCGGTCTCCGCAGAGCCGCCGCCGGTGACCCAGCCGATCTGGCCTGCGGGGGCGAGCCTGACTCCGACCACCGAGCTGGCGTCGGTAGCGAGCACGACCGTGCAGGTATCCGGGTTGACCGAGACGACCTGCCCCACAAGGCCGTCGCCGTTGAGCACGGTCATCTGCGGCTTGACGCCGTCGGCACTGCCCGCATCGAGCGTGACGGTTTGCTGGTAGCCCTGGCCGAAGGCGATGACCTCGGCGGGCACCACGCGGTAGGTGCCGGTCCCTGCGAGCTGCAGCATGCGCTTGAGCTGTGCGTAGTCGGTCTTGCTGAGCTGAGCCGCGCTGAGCTCGGCCCGCATTCTGGCCAGCTTGCGCTGTAGCTGGGCGACCTGGCCATTGCCGCTAGCCGCGAGCCCTGAACCGAAGAAACGGCCGACCGGCCTCGTCACGCCGCTCACTCCGCGCTCCGCACCGCCGAAGATCGTGCCAGCCGTCTTCCTTACCGACCCGAGTACCGATGACGAACTGCCGCTGTAACTGACCGCGATCAGGGCGAGGGCGGCGATCAGCGCGGTGCCGAGCAGGAACCGCGAACGTCGCGTATCGCGCACCTGGCAACCTCCGCGATCAGCGACGTGACTCTGGCACCAGCACCTGGCGCAGCGTATCGAAGTCTTCCACGCACTTGCCGGTGCCGAGGGCGACTGAGTCAAGCGGGTTGTCCGCGACGTGGATCGGCATTCCGGTGTCCTCGCGCAGGCGCTGGTCGAGACCGCGAAGGAGTGCGCCGCCACCGGTCAGCGCGATGCCACGGTCCATGACGTCCCCCGCCAGTTCCGGCGGGCACTTGTCCAGCGTGGTCCGCACGGCGTCGACGATCACGGACAAGGGCTCGGCGATCGCGTTCCTCACTTCGGCAGCCGAGATCACCACGGTCTTGGGCAGGCCGCTGACCAGGTCACGGCCCCGGATCTCCGCGCTCGGTTCCTCGGGCGACGGGTAGGCGGAGCCGAGCGCCATCTTGATCTCCTCGGCGGTGCGCTCGCCAAGCGTCAGCGAGTACTCCTTTTTGCCGAAGTTGATGATCGCCTGGTCAAGTTCGTCGCCGCCGACCCTGATCGACTGGGCGGTCACGATCCCGCCGAGCGAGATCACCGCGACCTCCGTGGTGCCGCCGCCGATGTCCACGACCATGTTTCCTGTCGGCTCGTTGACAGGGAGCCCTGCGCCGATAGCGGCCGCCATCGGCTCCTCGATGATGTAGACGCGCCGCGCGCCCGCCTGATGCCCGGCTTCCTTTACCGCGCTCTGCTCGACGCCGGTAATGCCGCTTGGCACCGCGATAACGATGCGCGGCTTAGCCAGGCCGCCACGACGGTGCACTTTCTGAATGAAATAGCGCAGCATTCGCTCGGTAACATCGAAGTCGGCGATTACGCCGTCCTTGAGCGGCCGTACCGCGATTATGTTTCCCGGCGTCCGCCCGATCATGCGCTTGGCCTCTAGCCCGACCGCGACGATCTGCCCGGTATTTGTATTCAGGGCGACAACCGAGGGTTCATTAAGAACGATTCCGCGACCCCTGACATACACCAGCGTATTCGCGGTACCGAGGTCCACGGCCATGTCGCGGCCAAGAAAGGCCATAGCATTGCTCATCTGGAACGAGAACCTTCCCTCAGGTCAAACCGTCTGCTCTAACTGGTCACCCGTGCCACGTCACCGGCGGGTGGAGAGCGGCGCAGCTTCGCGTCGCGCACCTTCCGTCATATTTTGGAGTTACGTGTCACATAAGGTGCATGTCGCACATATTGCTCGCGAGAGATCGGATGGCAGGCCACCACGATCCGCAGCATCGAGAGTACCCGCACCGCGGAGCCCGGTCTGCACCGGGAGTGCCTTAAGAGAGGACTCGCCGCTAATCGTGGCAATGACATTAGGTTGAGTTTTCCACCCGATGGCCTAGCCATATTCCGGTTACCCAAAGCATGGCGAAAATGACCCCGAGAATATACATCACTGGGAGGACGGCACCTGAGGCGATCACGAGAAGTTGCAGCAAGCTGCCGCCAGCCAGGGTGACAGGAAGGAACCGTCTGGCCAGCACGGCGAACACGATCGCCAGGATCGCCGCTAGGCCGGCGATCAGCCCGGCGGATTCTGGCGCGACGTGCGCGAGCTTGATCGCGGGAACGATGGTCAGCGCGATGACCACGGCTTCAAGAATGAGCACGGTGGCGCTGAGCCTGCTCATCGGACACCTCCAAGCAACAGCTTCGCGTCGCCGGCCGTCACCACAGAGCCTGTGATCAGGACGACCGTTCCCGCAGCGGCCAGCGAATCCGCGCCATCCCCGGCCAGCGCGGCGAGCGGACCGCCAAGCTCGGCCGTTGCCTCATCGGCCAGCCCGACGGCCACCTCAATCGCATCGTCAAGCCGGCTGGCCACGTGCACGCGGTCCGGCCCGAATACGTCCCTCGCCAGCTCAGCCAGGTCGGCTGCCGGCATGGAACGATCCGATGAGTTGCTCGTCACCACGATCGCGGCGACGAACGGCTCGAGTTCGCCGAGAACGCCGGCTACGTCCTTGTCCGCGCTCACGGCCACGACGGCGATCACCTCGGCAGGACCGAAAGCCTCGGTCATCGCGGCCGCGGTCGCCGCCATCCCCGCCGGGTTGTGCGCGGCATCCGCGATCACTACCGGGCTGCGCCTCAGGATCTCCAGCCGTCCAGGCGACGACATCATCGCGAACGCGCTGCGCACCAGGTCCTCGTCGATCCCGCCCGAGTGGGAAGGCAGCAGGTTGGCTTCCGTGTCGTCGGGACCCGACACCGGCGAGCCGCTGGCCCCGGAGAAGGCCTCGACCGCGGCGAGCGCGCAAGCCGCGTTGCCTGCCTGGTAGGAGCCGAACAGCGGCAGGAACAGGTCATGGTACTCGCCGAGCAGGCCCTTGATCGCGAGGCGCTGGCCGCCTACGGCCAGTTCCCTGCTGAGCACCCCGAACTCGATACCCTCTCTGGCGATGCTGGCCCCCACCTTGACCGCGCGCCTGATCAGCTCGGCGGCCGCGTCCACGGGCTGTTGCCCGAGCACCGCGACCGCGCCAGCCTTGATGATGCCTGCCTTGTCCGCGGCGATCTTCGCGACGGTATCGCCGAGATACTTCGCGTGGTCAATGGAAATCGGCGTGACGACCGCGACGACGCCGTCGGCGACATTCGTGTTGTCCCAGGTACCGCCCATGCCGACCTCGATCACCGCGACGTCGACCGGTGCGTCGGCAAAAGCTGCGAACGCCATTCCTGTCAGCACCTCGAAAAACGACAGCGGAACTTCCTGTTCGGCGTCGACTAGCTTCAGGTAAGGCTCGATCTCGCGGTATACCTCGATAAACCGCTCCTGGCTGAGCGGCTGACCGTCAATGCTGATCCGCTCGCGCATGGAAACGAGGTGCGGGCTGGTGAAAAGACCGGTACGGAGCCCGCGTGCGCGCAGCAAGGTCTCGGTCATGCGGGAAGTCGAGGTCTTCCCGTTGGTGCCGGTGATGTGCACCACGGGATAGGCCCGCTGCGGGTCGCCAAGCAAGCTGGTGAGCGCGATGATCCGGTCGAGCGACGGGCTGATCGAGTGCTCGGGCCGCCGGGCGACGATCTCCCTCTCGATCGCGGCCAGCTCGGCTCTGACGTCTTCAGGCACCGGACTCCTGAAGGGTTGCGAGGCGTTCTTCCAGCCTGGCGATCTCGGCCTTCGCGGCGGCCAGCCGGCCCCTGCTCTTGGCCACGATCTCGGCGGGAGCCCGGTCGACGAACGAGGAGCTGGCCAGCTTGCGCTCGGAAACTTCAGCGTCAGCGACCGCTGAGGCGAGATCCTTCTCGAGACGGCGCCGCTCGGCCGCCACGTCGATGCCCGAGGAGGTATCGAGCTCGACGACGATCGACTCGGCCTCGACCCTGGCATTTGCCTTGAAGCCCTCGGCCGGATCGGTCAGGCGCAGCAGTGCCCTGATCGAACGCTCGTGCGCCGCGAGGGTCGTGGTACCGATCCCCGTGAGCCTGGCGGGCACCGCCTGCGACTGACGCAGCCCCTGGTCGGCACGGAACCGCCGCACGGCGGTCACGAGACGCATCAGCGACTCGATCTCGGACTCGGCAGCCGGATCGGCGGCCAGGCGGACGGCGGGCTCGCCTCCGGTTACCTGCCCGCTCGGCCACGGGGCGATCATCACGGACTCGCCGCCGGTCAGCGCCGTCCAGAGTTCCTCTGTGACGAACGGCATCAGCGGGTGGATGAGCCTCAGAAGCTGATCGAGCACGTGCCCGAGCACCCGCCTGGTGCTGTCGGCTCGTGCCTGATCTGCGCCGTTCAGCGCGGGCTTGGCCAGCTCCAGGTACCAGTCGCAGACCTCGTCCCAGGCGAAGTGGTAAAGCAGGTCGCTGACCTTCGCGAACTCGAACTCATCGAACAGGGCGTCCGCCTGCGCGGTCACCGCGCCGAGGCGGGACAAGATCCAGCGGTCGGAGACGGATAGCCCGGCCAGGTCTGCCTCGTCAAGCCTTCCGTCAGGGCTGGCGAGCGCTCCGTTCAGCAGCGCGAAGCGTGCCGCGTTCCACAATTTGTTACAGAAATTCCTTGACCCTACAACCCAGTCCTCGGACAACGCGACGTCTCCGCCCGGGCTCGCGCCCCTGGCCAGGGTGAACCGCGTCGCGTCGGCACCGAACCTGGTGATCCAGTCGAGCGGGTCCACGGTGTTGCCGCGCGACTTGGACATCTTCTTGCCGTACTGGTCGCGCACCAGGCCATGCAGCGAGACCTTGCGGAAAGGTACCGCGCCTTCAGGTCCGGCGTGAGCGTTCGCGTAGAGGCCGAACAGCATCATCCTGGCGACCCAGAAGAACAGGATGTCGTACCCGGTGACCAGGACGCTCGTCGGGTAGAACGTGCGCAGGTCGGCGGTGTCCTCCGGCCAGCCGAGGGTCGAGAACGGCCACAACGCGGATGAGAACCACGTGTCAAGCACGTCGCTGTCTTGCGTCCAGCCCGCTCCTGGCGGCTCCTCCTCAGGGCCGACGCAGAGCACCTGGTCGTCAGGACCGTACCAGACCGGGATGCGGTGACCCCACCAGAGCTGGCGGCTGATGCACCAGTCGTGCATGTCATCGACCCAGTCGAAGTAGCGGGCAGCGAGCTGGCCAGGGTAAATGCGGACCCGGCCATCCCTGACCGCGTCGCCGGCCGCCTTGGCGAGCGGGCCTACCTTGACGAACCACTGAAGCGAAAGCCTGGGCTCGACCGTCGTGCCGCAGCGGCCGCAATGCCCGACCGCGTGCACATAAGGCCGCTTTTCCGCGACCACGCGGCCGTCTTCGCGCAGCGCCGCGAGCACGGCTGGCCTGGCCTCGAACCGGTCGAGGCCCTCGAACGGGCCAGGTGCGGTCACAACGCCGCGCTCGTCCATGATCACCAGGCTCGGCAGGTCGTGCCGGCGGCCGATCTCGAAGTCGTCAGGGTCATGCGCCGGGGTCACCTTCACCGCGCCCGTGCCGAACTCGGGATCTACATGCGGGTCGGCCACGATCGGGATCGTGCGGCCGGTAAGCGGCAGTTTCACCGACTTGCCCACGAGGTGCGCGTAGCGAGGATCCTCAGGGTGCACGGCCACGGCCGTGTCGCCGAGCATGGTCTCGACCCGCGTAGTGGCCACTACCACCGCGTTATCGCCCTCGCCGTACCTGACGCTGACCAGCTCGCCGTCGTCGTCGCTGTGATCTACCTCGATGTCAGACAGCGCGGTCATGCAGCGCGGGCACCAGTTGATGATGCGCTGTGCGCGGTAGATCAGGCCGTCGTCGTACAGGCGCTTGAAGATCGTCTGCACCGCCCGGCTGAGACCCTCGTCCATCGTGAACCGCTCGCGCGTCCAGTCCACGCTGTCGCCGAGCCTGCGCATCTGGCCCAGTATCTTGCCGCCGTATTCGGCCTTCCACTGCCATACCCGCTCGACGAACGCCTCGCGGCCGAGGTCATGCCTGGACAGGCCCTCCCTGGCCAGTTCGCGCTCGACCACGTTCTGTGTGGCGATGCCGGCGTGATCGGTGCCAGGCAGCCAGAGCGTGTTGTAACCCTGCATACGGCGGCGCCTGACCAAAGAGTCGATCAGGGTGTGATCCAGGGCATGGCCGATGTGCAGGGAGCCGGTCACGTTGGGCGGCGGGATCATGATCGTGTACGACGGGGCTTCCGAGCTGGCGTCGGCGGTGAAATAGCCTGAGTCGACCCAGCCTTCGTACCGGCGGGTCTCGACCTCGCCAGGCACATACTGCGGCGCCAGTTCGCGTGCCTGCCCGGCTTCGCGCGGCCCCGTCTGTTCAGCGGTTGTCACGTCAGCAAAGTCTACGGAAGTTTCCGGCCCGCCCGGTCCATACGCACGCTAACCAGCGAGCCGGACCTCGGCGGTGCGTGCCGTCATTCGGGACATACGGTCAATTGACGCGGCTGTCCTGGTCTACCCTTGTGGCACCGCATCGTTGTGAACCGTCGAGGGTTGGGGTGATCGATCCATTGGACGGGCCATGGACCGTGCGCCGTGGACACAAGCCCGGCCGCCGCCGCATGGCGAAGAAGTCGTTGTTCACCGGCAGCCGGGAGGCGCCGCCAGGCAATGACCAGGTTCGCACTCCTGACCTGGAGATGATTGCCAGGGCTGACGCACGTTACGGCGTTGCCGGAACTGGCATCAGCGCCACGACCTCGACCATCAGCCCTGCGGCCACGACGAGCCCCTCAACCGCGACGAGCAGCGCGACGGCTGACAGCTACCGGCAGCCGCCAGGCAGAATGAGGTCAGGCGCCGGCCGGCCGGCCGCCGCGCTTGAGTCCTTGCTTGATGTGAAAGACCGGCTGGCCAGGCGCCGCAGGCCAGTGACCGCGCGGAGCCAACCCGCGGCACGCCGGCCGGCCAGGCAGCGCAGGTACAGCGCCAAGGTCGCGGTCCCCGTACTGCTCGGCCTCGTAGTCGTGGCCGCCGGGCTGGTCCTGGTCATCGTCAAGCTGGCAGGGCTCGGCTTCAACTCGGCGACCGGCGCGGGTGCGCAGGCAAGCCCGCTGGCTAACCCTGCTCCTCCCTACGCTGGCGGCCTGCCAAGGCATTACCAGCCGGAGACGAACCCGACCACGATCGCGCTCATTCACGACTTCGCTCAGCGCTTCGCGTCGTCGGTCGCGGGAAAGTACTCTGGCCAGCCATCCGGCATCTACCGCGAGCCAGGTGCCATTGACCCGTCAACTGACCAGCCTGGCTGGGTGATGTACCTGGGCTACAACTCAAGCTCGAACCTTGGCGCGACCCAGGCGACGGTCGGCAAGCTGATGGCGAGCCTGATCAAGACGACGGCACCGAGAGCGTCCTGGGCGGCTAGCCCTGGCCAGCTTGGCGGTACCGCGCGCTGCGCGATCACGAACCTGGACCGCACCACGGTCACGATCTGCGCATGGGCCACCGAGCGTACCTACGGCGCGGTGATGTCGCCTACGTCAGATACGCGGGGACAGGAACTGGCAACGCTGCTGCCCCAGATGCGGCTCGACTTGCAGAGCTGACACCTGGGCTAACGCGGCTATCAGGCCGACTTTTCCCTCGGAGTACGGCGGGCCACGTCACGCGGCACAAGGGTCGGGTTGACGTTCTCGAGCACGACTTCGGCGGTAATAACGACCCGCTCGATGTCTTTCCTGCTCGGCACCTCGTACATGACCGACAGCAGTACCTCTTCGAGTATCGCACGCAGGCCGCGCGCGCCTGTGCCGCGCAGGATCGCCTGATCGGCCACCGCCTCGAGCGCGTCTTCCGTGAACTCCAGGTCCACGCCGTCGAGTTCGAACAAACGGCGGTACTGCCTGACGAGCGCGTTCCTTGGCTCGGTAAGGATCCTGATCAGAGCCTCGCGGTCCAGGTTGTGCACGCTCGTGATGACTGGAAGGCGCCCGACGAACTCGGGGATCATGCCGAACTTCAGCAGGTCTTCCGGCATGACGTCGGCGAACTGGTCAGAGGACTTATGGTCGGTCTTGACCCGCAGGACCGCTCCGAAGCCCATCCCGCTGCGCCCGACCCGCTGCTCGATGATCTTCTCGAGCCCGGCGAACGCACCGCCGCAGATGAACAGCACGTTCGTCGTATCGATCTGGATGAATTCCTGGTGCGGATGCTTGCGGCCGCCCTGGGGCGGCACCGACGCCGTGGTGCCTTCGAGTATTTTCAGCAGTGCCTGCTGCACGCCCTCGCCAGAAACGTCTCTGGTGATCGAAGGGTTCTCGCTCTTCCTGGCGATCTTGTCGATCTCGTCGATATAGATAATGCCGGTTTCGGCCTTCTTGACGTCGTAGTCGGCGGCCTGGATGAGCTTGAGCAGTATGTTCTCGACGTCCTCGCCTACATAGCCGGCCTCGGTGAGGGCCGTGGCGTCGGCGATCGCGAACGGCACGTTGAGCAGGCGGGCAAGCGTCTGGGCGAGCAGTGTCTTGCCAGAGCCGGTCGGGCCGAGCAGGAGAATGTTCGACTTCGCCAGTTCGACGCCGTCCTCTGCGACGCGCTCGCCGCCTGACTGGATCCGCTTGTAGTGGTTGTAGACGGCGACCGACAGGCCCTTCTTGGCCTTCTCCTGCCCGATCACGTAGGAGTCGAGGAACTCGTAGATCTCCCTCGGCTTCGGCAGGCTGTCCCACTTGACCTCGGACCGCTCAACGAGTTCCTCTTCGATGATCTCGTTGCACAGATCTATACATTCATCGCATATGTACACGCCAGGTCCGGCTATCAGCTTCTTGACCTGCTTCTGGCTTTTGCCGCAGAACGAGCACTTCAGCAGGTCAGCGCCATCGCCAATGCGTGCCACCGCATTTCTCCCTCTCCCGCGCCGCGTTGGGGCAGCGTTTCAAGCACCCCTACTTCAAACCGTAGCCGCTTCAGGCGGCCCGGCAACACCTTAGGAAGACACTACCTCCGGCTGGCGCTTCAGCATGGTGAGTACGTCATCTACCAGCCCGTACTCTTTAGCCTCATGAGCCGTGAGGAACTTGTCCCTCTCGATGTCGCGCCTGATCTCCTCTGCGTCCTTGCCGGTGTGCCTGGCGAGCACTGACTCCATCGCCTGGCGCATCCGCTCAATCTCGCGAGCCTGAATCTCCAGGTCACTGGACTGACCATAGCCGCTTTCTATCGCTGGCTGGTGGATCAGTATCCGCGAGTTCGGCAGCGCCATCCGCTTGCCCTTGGTGCCGGCCGCGAGCAGCACGGCGGCCGCCGAGGCGGCCTGGCCCAGACAGAAGGTCTGAATATCCGGCTTGACGTACTGCATGGTGTCGTAGATCGCCATCATCGAGGTCATCGACCCGCCTGGCGAGTTGATGTACATCAGGATGTCGCGGTCAGGGTCGATCGACTCGAGCGTGATGAGCTGTGCCATCACGTCGTTGGCCGACGCGTCGTCGATCTGCACCCCGAGGAAGATGATCCGCTCCTCGAACAGCTTGTTGTACGGGTTCATCTCCTTGATGCCGTACGGCGTCCGCTCGACGAACGACGGCAGCACGTACCGCGACTTCGGCATTTGATCGAAGCTCATGAGACCGCACCCTCCGATGGGACCTCGTCGGCGTTGCGCACCACGTGGTCGATGAATCCGTACTCCTTGGCCTGATCGGCGGTGAACCACCGGTCACGGTCAGAGTCCTTCTCGATCTGCTCGATCGTCTGCCCGGTATGCATCGCAGTGCGCTCGGCAAGTATCCGCTTGACGTAAAGGATCTGCTCGGCCTGAATCCTGATGTCGGACGCGGTACCGCCGATCCCGCCATGCGGCTGGTGCAGCATCACCTGCGCGTGCGGCATCGCGTAGCGCTTGCCAGGCGATCCCGCGCAGAGCAGGAACTGGCCCATCGACGCGGCCATGCCCATCGCGTAAGTCGCGACATCGTTGGGCACGTACTGCATCATGTCGTAAATCGCGAGGCCAGCGCTGACCGAGCCGCCAGGCGAGTTGATGTAAATGGAGATGTCCCGCTTGGGATCCTCCGCCGCCAGCAAGATCAGTTCGGCGCAGATCCGGTTAGAGAGCTCGTCGTCGACCTGCTGTCCGAGAAAGATGATCCGGTGCCTCAGGAGGCGCTGGAACAGCGCGTCGCCCATCGGAAACACCGGGGGGGCCTCCACGGCCCGCGCGAGTATCCGGGCTGGTAGCTGATCCTCACCCGACGTGGTCACGGTGCCTCCTCACCTCGATAAGGCATCGCGAACGCCGCGCTGCCATCATGCCAATGAATGGCCGACTCCCGCTGAGTCGTTGACTGTTACTGATTGCGACCCTAACGCGCGACCGGCATGGCAAAGTCCACCGCTACGGCCTGTTCGCTCTCGGCGCAGGCACAACAGACCAGCGGCCGGCCGGTTCGCTCAGCCCTCAGGCCTTCGGCTTGCCGGCTGCCCGCCTGCCCGCACGGCCCTTCTGCGCGGGCTCCTCGGCCTCCTCCGCAGCCTCCGCCGCCGCCTCCTCCTCGCCATCCGGGGCGTCGTCGCCGTCGGGCGTGGTGCCGATCTCGACCTTCCGTCCTGACTCATCGGTCACGTTGACCCGCTCCGCCAGCAGGTCGGCGGCCTTGGACCTGATCACGTCGGAGACCACCGCGGGAAGCTGGTTCGCGTCGGTGAGCTCCCTGGCCAGCGTGTCAGGCGACACGCCCTGCTGGTACGCGAGCTGAGTGATGTAGTTGGCGAGGTCATCCTGGGTGATGTCAAGCTCCTCCGACTCAGCCAGCTTGTCGAGTATGAACCTCGCTTTGAGCGACCTGCGGACGTCGTCGGCGATCTCCTTGTCCAGGTCGGCCGGGGTCAGGTCGCGGCCTTCAAGGAACTGCTCCATCGTCAGCCCCGCGCCGTCCAGGTCCTCGCTGAGCGATTCGTGCCTGTGCGCCACCTCGTGGTCGACGACGCCCTGCGGCAGCGGCATGTCGACCTGCTCGATCAGGGCCTCGATCGCCCGGTCCCGCGCCTGCCCCGCCTGGCCGGCCCGCCGCATCGCCTCCATTTGCTTGCGCGTATTCGACCGCAACTCGCCGACCGTGTTGAACTCGCTCGCCGACTGGGCGAAGTCGTCGTCAAGGTCTGGCAGGTTCTTTACCCTGACGTTGCGGACGGTGACGGTGACGTCGGCCGCGCTGCCCTCGTGCTCACCGCCGGCAAGCACCGACTCGAACGTCGCGGTCTCCCCTGCGCTGAGGCCGGTCAGTGCCTGGTCGAGACCGTCGAGAATGGTGCCGCTGCCCACCTCGTAGGAGATACCGGTCGCCTGGGCATCGGCCACCGGCTCCCCGTCCACTTCTGCCGACAAGTCGACCGACACGTAATCGCCGTCCTCGGCAGGCCGCTCCACCGGCAGCAGGGAAGCGAACCGCTCCCGCAGTGCCCTCAGGTACTCCTCCACCTGATCGGGAGTCACGTCAGCGTCGTCGACGACGACCCGCAGGCTGTCCACGTCCGGCAGGTCGAAGCTCGGCCTGACGTCGACCTCTGCGGTGAAGGCGATCTCGGTACCGTCGTCGAGCTTGGTGATCTCAAGCTCGGGCTGCCCGAGGGTAGCCAGCTTGGCCTCGCGCACAGCCTGGGTGTAAAAGTCGGGAACCGCCTCGTTGATCGCGTGCTCGAGCACGGCCCCGCGGCCGATTCGCTGGTCGAGCACCTGACGGGGCACGTGACCTGGCCGGAAACCAGGAATCCTGACCTGGCGTCCGACTTCGCGGTACGCGTGATCCAGGCTCGTCTTGAGCTCATCGAACGGCACCTCGATGGTGAGGCGTACCCGGGTCGGGCTCAGTTCCTCGACGTCGGTCTTCACGACGGGGTCACTCCTTGGCTGTCCGGCTCTGCTATCCCGCAGGCACCCCGCACCGGATCAGGGGTTCCGCGGCTTTGACTGAAATGGGCCGCCACTGGCTGCGGCCCATTCACTGGCACCGCGACGCTGGCGGCCTCGCGCGCCAAGTCTAGGGCCTTAAGGCAATCACCCGCTGCGGGTGGTGAAAGGCACGGGCACACCAGCCCACTATCGATCACAGAGGAGGTACGAATGAGCAGTAATCGTTCCGCCGGCGGATCAGGTAACTGGCCAGGCAACGAGACCACGGCGCCAGGGCAGCCGGCCGGGCAGGCAACGGGGCAGACAGCCGGGCCGTCCGCGCCGATGCCAGGCCGCCGCGCCGGCGCCGGTGACCTGTCCAGGCTCGCATCGGCTGCCTGGCCGGCGTTCCTTGCGGCCGGCATCGGCAGCGTGATCGTCGGCGTGATCTTGCTTGCCTGGCCGAAGGAGACGCTGACCATCGTGGCCATCCTGATCGGCGTCGCGCTGATCGTGGCAGGGTTCCTGCGGCTCATCGACGGGTTCACCTCGCACGAGGCAAGCGGCGGCAAACGGGTCGCCAGCGTTGTCGTGGGCCTGATCGCGATCATTCTCGGCCTGTGGTGCATCAGGCACTATCACTTCACGATCGCCGCACTGGCCATCATTGTCGGATTGTTCTGGGTAATACATGGAATCTCCGACATCGCGGCGGGCCTGTTCGCCGGCCGGTTTCCCGGTCGCGGCATCACGGTGCTGAGCGGGTTCCTGAGTCTCGCCGCTGGCCTCATCGTGCTGTTCTGGCCAACGATCTCACTCACGGTGCTGGTCGCGGTGATCGGCATCTGGCTGATCGTCTACGGGCTGCTTGCTGGCTATCTCGCGTTCAGGCTCAGGCGGAGCGGACCGGGAGCTATCGGATCAGGGCCAGGTCAGGTGGCAGCGGTTTAAGCAGGTCAAGCAAGGTCAAGATCAGCGCGAAGGTGCGTTTGGCCAGCCAGATCGGGTATGGGTCCATTGGATCAGATCACTCGCTGGCCGCCAGGGGGAAGCGACAAAGGCGCCTGCGGGCCAATGCAGCGAGCTAGCGCTCGTGGTTAGCGAGAGAAGGGGGCGGCTTGACATGAGCAGTTCACATGAACGACAAGCCGGCACGTCAGGCTCGACCATGGGCTACGACCAGGGCGCCGAGCAGAACCAGGCGCAGGGCCAGGGTCAGGGCCAGGGTCAGGGCCAGATGTCCGGTCAGCAGCAGATGACCGGACAGGCCGGACAGGCCGGACAGGGAACCACGGACCAGGGCCGGATGCCTGCACAGGCCCAGGGCAGGGACTACCAGCCTGCCGGCCGTGACTACCAGGCGGGCGGCCGTCACGAGGCCATGACAGGGCGGCGCGGCGCGGTGATCGGGTTCACCGCGCTTGCGGGCACGCTGATGCTGCTCGGCGGGCTCTGGATGGTCGTGGTCGCGATCGTCGCGCTATCGCACGGGCACGTGTTCAGCACGGCGCCCGCCTACGCGTTCAGGTACAACATCAGGGGCTGGGGCTGGACCGAGCTAGCGCTCGGCGTCGTGCTCTTCGCCGCTGGGATGTGCGTGTTCCTCGGCATGGCATGGGCCCGCTACGTAGGTGCGTTCTTCGCGGTCCTGAGCGCCATCGCCAACTTCGTGTTCATCCCCTACCAGCCGCTGTGGTCGCTCATCATGATCGCTCTCGACGCGTTCATCATCTGGGCACTCCTCGCACCAAGGCGCGAGCAATCTGAGTTCTAGCGCCGCGCGGCTAGCCAGCACCGCAAGGCGCGGGGACCACCGCGGGCGCTTAAGCCAACCAGGCGGCCCTGTCGCGGCACCAAGCTGCGACAGGGCCGCTTCGCACCGAACAGGGAGCGCACGACGCCTGCCGACGACGAGCAGAACAGCCCTGGCCACCGGGTCAAGGGGCGGTACGGACTGCTGCTGCTCATCTTGCTCGCCAGCTACCTGCTCTCCGCTTTCTTCAAGGAGAAGTGGCTCGGCGGAGTCGAGATCGGCTTGTTCACGACTGCCGGGCTGCTTGCGCTGAGAAACTCTCGGGTGCGCAGCCGGCTCGGCCGAACCGCGATCGCGGCCGGATTGCTCGCGTCAGTGGTCCTGATCTTCATCTCATCGAGCTTCAGCACCGATGCCGGCCACGGCGCCGCCTCGATCTGGACCGGCCTTCTGCTGCTGATGACCGTGATCGTGCTGATCAGGCAGATCCTGCTGATGCCCACGATCACGATCCAGAGCATCTACGGCGCGGTCAGCGCCTACCTGATCATCGGCCTGATGTTCGCGGCGTTTTACGCGGCTATTTTCTACTTTCACCACCGGATCTTCTTCGCCCATGGCCAGCCGGGGACGACATCGACCTTTCAGTACTTCAGTTTCAGCACGCTGACCACTCTTGGTTACGGTGATTTCACCGCCGCCGCGACCGGGGGACGGTCAATCGCCGTAATTGAGGCGATGACCGGGCAAATCTTCCTCGCGACGCTCGTCGCCCGGCTCGTGGCCACGTTTCGGCCGCAATCAGGTCGTACGCCATCAGGCCAGGTCAAGGTCAATTCAGCCGACGAGAACTTACGGCACGTATCCAACCGAGCATGGTCCGTATCGGATGGTCGGCTAGTAATATCATTCGGGGTAATCGCGGCATCCTAGCGCCCCGGCCATCCTTTGGGAGCACAGCCCTGCCAGCCATTAAAGACGTTCATCCCGCGCTCGTCGATCCGCTGCGACCGTGGGATCCGGAGCGGATCGGTGGCTTCACGCTACTCGGACGGCTGGGCGCCGGGTCGATGGGCCGGGTCTACCTGGGCCGTTCGGCGGCCGGCCGGCTGGTCGCGGTCAAGACAATCAGGGTCGAATTCGCCGAGGAAGCCGACTTCCGCACCAGGTTCGCGCAGGAAGTCGCGGCCGCCCGCCGGGTCAGCGGTGCCTTTACCGCGCCGGTCGTCGCGGCGGAACCAGAGGCCGACGTGCCCTGGCTGGCGACCGTCTACGTGCCCGCGCCGCCGCTCAGCGCGCTGGTCGAAACCTGCGGGCCGCTGCCGGTGCCTGCGGTGCGGTGGCTGGCGGCGGGCTGCGCCGAGGCACTGGAGTCCATCCATAGCGTCGGCCTGGTCCACAGGGACCTGAAGCCGTCGAACGTCCTGGTCTCGCCTGACGGGCCCAGGGTCATCGATTTCGGGGTCGCGCGTGCGGCCGAGCGGATCCAGCTCACCCTGACAAGGGGCGCGGTGGGCACTCCCGTCTACATGGCTCCCGAGCAGGCCAGGGACACGCGCAGGGCTACGACGGCCAGCGACGTGTATTCACTCGGCGCGACCGTGCTGTTCGCCGCTACCGGGCACGGGCCTTACCAGGGCGACTCGGTCATGGACGTGCTCGTTCTGCTCGCGACCGATTCGCCAGACCTGACCGGGCTGCCCGCCGACCTCATCGACCTGGTGATTGCCTGCCTGGAACGCGATCCGCGCAGGCGCCCGACCTCCGGCCAGGTACTTGCCCACCTGTCGGGCGGGCAGGGCACCGCCGATGCGGCGTTCATGGGAGCACCGCTGCCCTCGGCAGCACTCGCCATGATCGACGCCTACCGCCACGAGCCAAGGGCCGCCAGCCAGCCGGGCCGGCGAACCGACGGCGACTTCACCTTCGACTCGCTGCCCGCAGGCAGTTCCCCGCGCAAGCGCCTGAACAGGCAATCGACGAAGGCGAGCGCGTCAGGCGGGCGAGCAGGCTCAGGCGGCACAGCGCCAGCCGGACCCCGCCGCCGTGTCCTGATGGGCATCGGATCGGCGGTGGCCGCGGTAGCCCTGCTGGCCGCGGGCATCATCCTCGGCTCCTACCTGGACCCGGCCCGTCCGGCCCAGGCCGGGCAGAACGCCGAGGCCGGCACCCACCCGCCGCCGTTCACGCCGCCGCCGCTCCTCACGAGCCCGCTTGCCGATCCAGGCGGCAAGCCAATCATCGGCATTAATCAGAAGATGGGAGACACCAATACGATCTTCCTGATACAGGGGCGCGGCTGGCGGCCAGGCACCCATGTCACGATCCGACTGGTCATTCACGGGATGACCTACAAGTCACCTATCCACCCGATAGTGGACCTGGCCGGTAGTTTCAACTACGCCATCAACCAGACCCACGAATTCTTCGCCAAAGGGCTTCATCTCGGGCATTACCGCGTGATCGTCACCGGGCCTCCGCACGGCCGTGCAACGGCAAAGTTCATGGTGATGATGCCGAGCCCGCCCCCGTTCGGATCTCCGCCGCAGTCGCCGCCTCCTGGCCAGTGAACCGCCGGAAATTCAAGTCCTCGTCCACCAAAGATCTTCCTGGCGGGAGCACCACGCGGGGTCGGAGAGCCGATCCAGGTCAGCGGGCGTGATCACGCCGTTCTCGATCAGCACGCCGACGGCCACTTCATCAGACAGCCTGATTTCCGCCCTGATCAGGCCGCGTTCGGTGATCTTGCGGCGCAGTACCTTCAGGTGCTCGCCGACTCGCGCCGACAGCCGGTCCCTGAACGCCGGGTCGGCGTCGAAGCACTCGATCTCGTGACGGGCTTCGGTCACCTCAAGTGCGGCCCTGGCTATCTCGGGAGTGCGCGGAAGCGGCGTGGTCCTTACCGGGTCGATCAGCCAGGGTCGGCACCAGATCAGGGCCACGAGGAACAGCTTGGTGTTCGGGTCGAGATACAGCGGCAGCACGGTCGCGTCATCGTCAGCCAGCTCGCCAGGCCCGTCGCCCGCTCCCCCAGCCTCGCTGGCCCCGCGGGAAGAGACGACGAGCCGCAAGGGCTGACCTTCGTCGAGCATGGACCGCGAACCAACGAGCGCGGTACCGCGCGCGACGAACCAGCCGCCAGCCGGCTCGCCAGGCTCATCCAGCCTGGGCAGCCTGATGCGGAACCCGTCACCTTCTGCGTAAAGGGCGTGCGTGTAACTGATGTTCGCCACCAGCGCCCCGCCACCGATCGCGGTGATCATTCCGGCCCGCCGCGACAGCCCGCGACCCGCAGGGATCACCAGGTCGGCGTCGGGACCCCGGCCGAATACCAGCTTGCCGCCGTCGGGGAGCCCTATCACCCGTCCAGATGGCGTGGTCACGTGCGC
>DATJLT010000118.1:0-17591 GCA_035509195.1 Streptosporangiaceae bacterium
GTCTCCATTTCCGGTGTGTCGGGCATCGCGACAAAGACCTCGTTCGCGATGTTCCTGCTCCACTCGATCACGAACTGCGGAGTTCTGGCGGGCGAGGCCCACAACACCAAGGCGCTCGTGTTCAGCGTCAAAGGCGAGGACCTGCTGTTCCTCGACTACGCGAACAGCCGGCTGACGCCTGCCCAGGCCGCTAAGTACGACGCGCTCGGCTTGCCCGCGTCGCCGTTCGGCAACGTCAGGGTCTTCGCGCCGCCGCGCAAGGGCGACCCGTCAGGCACCCCTGACGTCCATGCAAGAGACCGGGCAGTGAGCCCCTTCTACTGGACGCTGGCCGAGTTCTGCGAGCAGGAACTGCTGCCTTTCGCCTTCGTCGACGCCGAGGACGAGCGCGCGCAGTACACGATGCTGATCTCCCAGGTCGCGGCCAGGCTGCGGCGTGACGCGCACCCGGCAGGCAACGAGGGCGCGGTGAAGATCGCCGGGGTCGACCCGGCAAATGACAAGATCCTCCGCACCTTCGACGACCTGGTGCGCCTGCTTGAGGCCGAGCTAGGCGACGACGGCAACAGGGGATCATGGGTCGCGGGCAGCACCGGCACCGGCAGCGTTAACGCGCTGCTCAGGCGGCTTCGCTCGGCCGTCGCGCCGCTCAGCGTCGTGGTACGCGGCGACCTGGCCCACAAGGGCGAGCGCTCGATTTCCACGTCGCGGGCGCAGATGACGGTCGTCGACCTGCACAACCTGCCAGACCGCGCCCAGCGGTTCGTCGTCGGCGTCACGCTACGTACTGAGTTCGCCCGCAAGGAACGGCAGGGTACCGCCAGGCCGCTGATGTTCGTCATGCTCGACGAGCTCAACAAGTACGCGCCGAGAGAAGGCGACAGCCCGATCAAGCAGATACTCCTCGACCTGGCCGAGCGCGGCCGGTCACTCGGCGTGATCCTCATCGGAGCCCAGCAGACCGCCAGCGAAGTCGAGCGCCGTATCCTCGCGAACTGCGCGATCAGGGTCGCTGGCCGCCTCGACGCCGCCGAGGCCCAGCGCCCCGAGTACGGCTACCTTCCCCCGGCTCAGCGCCAGCGCGCCACGCTGGCCAAGCCGGGCACCATGTTCATTGCCCAGCCAGACATCCCCGTGCCCCTGGCCGTCGACTTCCCCTTCCCCGCCTGGGCTACCCGTCCGAGCGAGAAGGGCGGCTGGGCCGGCCACGACGACGGTCCCTCCCGTCCGGCCGACCCGTTCGCCACCATTCCGGGCGCGGCGGAAGACCCCCCGCCCTTCTGACTAATCGCTCGTCCGCGTTCCCCAGTGCCTCCGGTGGAACCTCCGGAAGACCCGTTGCACCTTCACCGTGGCGAGAATCGTGTTGCGCGGAATCCAGACACAGCAGTTCGGCCCGGCGGACTTGACCGGAATCGGAATCGCGATGACTGTGACGGATACCCCGCGGCCCGCGCAGATCTTGATCATGGACAAGGCCTGTGCCGGATTGTAGACCTTGGTGCCCACGCCCTGGCAGATCGTGAGCCCGCCGGCGAAGCTGATCGTGGCGTACTGCTGGCCGCAGCCTCGCCACCACGACGGCCGTGCTGTCTGCGATGCTTCCGCTGCTCGCGCTGTCTGAGCCGACGCGCCGGGAGCGGCCGATGCGCCAGGAGCGATGGCTACCATCGTCGCCACCGCCGGCAACGCCATCGCGCCCGCGACGAGCAGGCTCCCGAGCCGGGACCGGAATGTCATAACTACCGTCCTCTCATCCTGAGCCGAGCCGGCGTCCTGTCACCGACTCATTACGGAGAGCGACGATAGCTTTACGTTCCGCGCTCCGGCGGCGGAACCCGCCAGATCGCGCCCGGTGATGACGCCGCAAATCGAAAGCGTGATGACCGCAAAACGAAAGCCGAGTAGCCGCGAATCGAAGGATGGTAGGCTAGGCTCTACTCGTGCCAAGCAACACGTTCGTCTTTCGCCGTGCTTACCGAGCTGTCACCGAGGCACTCGCTGATACTCGTGTCGTACTGATCAACGGAGCTCGCCAGGCGGGTAAGAGCACGCTCGTTCGGGCCATTGCGGGGGAGCGTGCGGCTGAATGGAGAGACCTCGATCTCCCGCAAGATCGGCAGTCGGCATTGTCCGACCCCGTCGGCTTCGTGGCTTTCGACGGCCTTGTCGTGATCGATGAGATCCAGCGGGCACCCGAATTGCTGCTGGCCATCAAGGTGTCAGTGGATGCGGATCCGCGACCGGGACGGTTCTTGCTGACCGGGTCGTCCAGGCTGCTTGCCCTGCGCGAACTTCCCGATACGCTCCCTGGCCGGATGGAGACAATCGAGCTTTGGCCGTTTTCGCAAGGTGAAATTGATCAGTGCCAGGACAGCTTTATCGACCGCGCGTTCCAGCTAGGTCAGGAACTGCGATGTGAATCGGCCATCAGCCGTGCGGGCTATGCCGAGCGGCTGGTGCGAGGAGGCCTGCCTGAGGCTGTCGCCAGGACCGATGACCGCCGCCGCGGCCGGTTCTTCGACAGCTATGTGCAGAACGTCGTCGACCGCGAGATAAGGCAGCTGGCAGAGATTGAGAAAGGACCGCAGCTCAGGAGCCTGATCCGGCTGCTCGCTGCCCGGTCAGGCATGATTGTCCCGCCGGGAAGCCTGGAGTCACAGCTTGCCATCGCGCGACCCACGGTCGCGAGGTACATGAGCCTGCTTGAAGAAGTGTTTCTCATCAAGCGCATACCTGGCTGGTCGCGCAATCTCGGCACCCGCGCAACTCTCGCGCCCAAGCTGTTCTTCGTAGATTCCGGCATAGCTGCCCGGCTGCTGGCACTCGATGCTCACGCGCTCCGGCGGCCCGGTGCACCCTTCGGTCCCTTGCTCGAAGGTTTCGTGCTCTCTGAACTGGCCAGGCAGCTTAGCTGGTCCTCTGAGCTCGCGGACCTGTACCACTATCGTGATCACAACGGCGTCGAAGTCGATGCTGTTCTCGAAAACCGCCGCGGCGAGGTCATTGGCGTAGAGGTCAAAGCCGCGTCAACCGTCAGATCCGAGGACTTCCATGGCCTGCGGCAGCTAGCCGCCAAGCTTGGCGACGACTTCATAGCCGGTTTCGTCGTCTACACCGGTACGGCGACGCTGCCGTTCGGCCGGAAACTGCGGGCCGTGCCGGTCAGTGCCATCTGGGAGCTTTAGCCGGGCGAGTGTCGGTGGGGCGCGCAAGAATGGGGCGGAACCCGAGCGAGGAGCCCCCGAGAAGTGAAGATCCTGCATACCAGTGACTGGCATGTCGGCAAGGTGCTGAAGGGTCAGGACCGATACGACGAGCATGTGGCGGTGCTCGGCAGCATCGTGGCGACCGCGCGCGCCGAAGACGTCGACCTGGTGCTCGTCGCAGGCGACCTGTTCGAGACTTCGGCACCGACGGCGAAGTCGCAGGGCCTGGTGATGCGTACGTTGCTCGCGCTGGCCGAGGACGGCAGGCACGTGGTGGTCATCGCGGGCAACCATGACAACGCCGGGCTCGTCGACTCGGTGTACCGGCCGGTACTCGGGCAGCTAGGGATGCACGTGCTCGGCTTTCCTAAACGCCCGGACGCCGGAGGCACGATCACGATCAGGACGAGGACGGGCGACCAGGCACGGGTCGCTGCGCTGCCGTTCGTGTCGCACCGGTTCGCGGTCAGGGCCGCCGAGATCGTCATGCACGAGTTCGCGGAGCATTCCATGGACTACGCGCGCCGGGTCGGCGAGATAATCAAGCTGCTGACGGCCGGTTTCACCGACGACGCCGTGAACGTGATCATGGCCCACGCGACCCTGCTTGGCGGCCGCCGTGGCGGCGGCGAGCGCGACGTTCAGACCAGCCTCGATTACGAGCTCTCCGCGAGCCTCTTTCCCGCTACCGCTCACTACGCCGCGCTCGGGCACCTGCACCGCCAGCAGGAGATCGCCGGACCCTGCCCGATCTTCTATTCTGGTGCCCCGCTGCCTGTGGACTTCGGCGAGGAGAACAACGAGCCCGTCGTTCTCCTCGTCCATGCCGGGCCAGGTATCAGGGCCGACGCCAGGCCGGTGCCGGTGACCGGAGGCAGGCGCCTTTCGACCCTGCGGGGAACGCTCGATCAGGTAATCGAGCGAGGCGAGCAGGCGGGCGACGCGTACTTGCGCGTCGTGCTCGCCGAACCAGCGCGGGCCGGCCTCGGCGACGAGGTCAGGGAGAAGCTGCCGAACACTCTCGAGGTGCTGCTCGACGACGCGCACCGGCCGAAGCCTGGCAGCCGGTCGGAGGGCGGCCGGCCGAGCCGGGCCGGCCGCAGCCCTGTGCAGCTCTTCGGCGAGTACCTGAAGCAGGAGGGCGTGGACGACGCACGGGTCACGGCCATGTTCGCCGAGTTGCTCGACGAGGTCACCTCCGCGAGCGAGGTGAGTGCCTGATGCGGCCGCTGCGCTTGCTGCTCGACGGGTTCGGGTCATACCGCGAGCCCGCCGAGGCCGACTTCACCGGGGTCGACTTCTTCGCCCTCGTCGGGCCGACAGGTTCTGGAAAGAGCACCGTGATCGACGGGCTGTGCTTTGCCCTGTACGGTACCGTGCCGCGCTGGGGCAAGGAGAACGTGATCGCGCAGGCGCTCGCGCCCGCGGCGAACGCCTGCCGGGTGGCGCTCGTGTTCGAGGCGGCGGGGAAGCGTTACGGTGCCGTGCGCGCCCTGGCGCGCAACGCGCGCGGGCAGGTGCACACCAAGGAGGCGCGCCTCGAGTTGCTTTCGCCTGACGTGCCTGCGGGCGCGCCGCTCGCCGAGCTGCTCGAGGCAAGCGCCGAACAGCTCGCCGAGGGCCCCGACCAGGTCAAGGCGGCCGTCCAGGACATACTCGGGCTTACTTATGAGCATTTCACCCAGTCGGTACTGCTGCCGCAGGGGCGGTTCTCTGAGTTCCTGCACGCCAAGGCCGCTGACCGGCAGGACCTGCTGGTCGAGTTGCTCGCCTTCGGCGTCTACAACACCGTGGGCATGAAGGCACGCGAACGCGCCAAGCGGGCCGGAGATCAAGCACAGCTCGCCAAGGACGCCATCAGCCGGCTGCCGGACGCGTCGGCGGAAGCCGAGGACGCTGCGGCGGCCAGGCTCCGCGTGCTCACCGACCTCAGCGGTGTTGTCGAAGAGCGGCTGACCGCGTTGCGTGAGCTTTCCTCGCAAGCGACCGACGCCGTCGCGGCCGTTCAGGCGATCAAAGCGCAGGCCAGCCTGCTGGCGACGGTCAAGCCCGCTGGCGACGTCTCCATGCTCGCCAAAAGGATCGCCGACGCCGACCGCGAGGTCGCTACGGCCCGGGCAGAAAGGGACCGCCGTGACCAGGCTGAGGCCGAGGCCGGGCAGGCCCGCGAGGCGCTGCCGGACAAGTCCGGCCTAGTGCGGATGCGAGACGCCTACGTGCAACAGCGCGAGCTTGTTTCCTTGCGGAAAAAGAAAGAGGATCTTCTGGTCCGCGCGCAGGCGGACGCTGCTGCCGCGGAGAAGGGCCTGGCCGAAGCCGAGGACAAGCTTGAGCACGCCAGGGCGGCTCACGCGGCGGCGGAGCGGCTGCACGCGGCGGTCGCGGTGGCGCAGGGCCTCCGTGTCGGCGAAGACTGCCCGGTTTGCTTGCGGCCGGTCGCCGAACTGCCGCATCACCCGGTGCCCGCTGACCTCGCGGAATCGAAGGGGCTGGCCGATGCGGCCGCCAAGGCTCTCAGGCAGGCGCACGCACGGCGCGACGAGGCCGCGAAGGCAGCAGCCGGCGCGGGTGCTGAAGTTCAGGCTCTGGATCCGCAAATAAACCGCGTGGCGGCTGTGGTCGCCGAGGCGGCTTCAGAAGCCGAGGTCAGGGAGTTGCTTGAGGCGATCGTGGTCGCTGATGAGCGGCTTTCCCGCGCGAGCAACGCCGCTCGCGCGGGAAGGACGGCGGCAGCGGCGGCCGAGCGTCAGCGGGTCAGCCTCAAGTCAGAAGAAGGCAACGCCTGGGCGGCGATCGGCCGGGTGCGGGACTCGGTCGTGCAACTCGGCGCTCCTGAGACCGATGGCAGCGACCTCGCGGCGGCGTGGCAGTCGCTGATCGGGTGGGCGAAGGCGGAATACGGGGAACGAAGCCGGCGGCTGGCCGAGGCCGAAGCGGAGGCACAGGCCGCGCGGGGACAGGTCGGGTCGGCCGAGCGGGAACTGAGGGACCTGCTGGCGGACAGCGGGGTGGACGTGACCGAGGTGGCGAGGGCCGAGGCCGCGCTCGCCACCCACAGGGAACGCGCGGCGCACCAACTCGACGCCGTGCGGCAGAACAGGAAACGAGCGGCGGAACTCGACGCGGCGGCGCGCAGGCACGCAGCGGACGAGCAGGTCGCGACCATGCTCGGACGGCTGCTCAGGGCTACGTCGTTCGAGCGGTGGCTGTGCGGTGAGGCGCTTGACTCGCTGGTCGCAGAGGCGTCTGAGACGCTGATGGAGTTGTCTGGCGGGCAGTACCAGCTCGACCGTGACGACCGCAACGACCTGGTCGTCATCGACTTCCAGGACGCGGGTGCCAGGCGCCCGGTGCACACGCTGTCTGGCGGGGAGACGTTCCAGGCCTCGCTGGCGCTGGCGCTCGCGCTGTCGCGGCAGGTTATCGGGCTGTCGGCGGGGATGAGGGACCTTAACTCGATGTTCCTCGACGAGGGCTTCGGCACGCTGGACGAGGACACGCTAGAAGTAGTCGGCTCGACGCTCGAGCGGCTGTCAAACGACTCTGACCGGATGATCGGCATCATCACCCACGTGCCTGCGCTCGCCGAACGCGCGCCGGTGCGGTTCCTCGTGTCACGGGCCGGGCAGACATCGACTCTGCGCAGGGAGGCCGTCTCATGACCGCGCCCGCCGCGCCCCCGCTGACCTTTACCGTAGATCCCTGGGATCCCGGCTACGGCCAGGCGTTCGCCGACGAGCAGGACGAGCCGGGCGCCGGCCTCGGCGAGTCGTCCGCTCAGCTCGACCTCGACTTCGAGGTGCCGGCGGCCGACTGGCAGCCGATCGATCCCGATCCTGCGACGGTCATCCCGCCCGCGGTGCTTTTTCTCGACGGCGTGCGCCGTATCGACGCGCGGGTCTGGGTACATGGGGGCGGCATGCAGCCGGCGGCAGGGATCGCCGCTTCGCTGGCGGCCGGGCTTGTCGTCTGCGACGGCGTCGCGCGGATCGCCGACGTGGCCGTGGAGCGGGCGCTTTTCAGCGGTGCGGGTGACGCGGGCGACCTGGTGACGCGGGCCGGTCGCTACGTGGCGCGGCCGGCCGAGGGCGCGGGCCTTGACAAGCTGTCGCTGGCGTTGCAGCAGCGGCTGGCGTTCGCTGAGGTACAGCTCGCGGTCGCTTACCGCGGCAGGCACGCGGGCGACGACGATCTTCTGGTCGTCGACGGACCGCTGCGCGGCCGTACGCACCTGGAGCGAACCGTCGGCTACATCAAGACCCATCACGCCTCCTACCTGCCGGGCGAGCAGGCCGCCGTGGTCGGTGCGCTCCGGCCAGGGCAGCGGACGCCCGCGTTCACGATGGGCACGTCCTGGGAGCGGAACTCGTGGTACCTGCAGCTCCCGGGCACAGACGGGGTGCCCTGGTCGGGCGTGGTGCGGCTCGAGTGCCCGGCGGATCTGGAGCCCAAGTACGTGACCAGGCTCGCGGACCTGACCGCGCTCGTGCTGCCCGCGTTCGCGAGCGTGCCGCACAAGGATCCCAGGGCGCCGCAGAACCTGGTGCCGATCGGCGGGCTGGAAAGGCAGCTCAAGCACCGGATGGGCGACGAGCGACTGCTGTTCCGCGCGCTGAAGGCGGCGGCGATCGGCCTGTTAGCGGTCTTAAGTAATTCTGAGGCTAGCCGGAGATTACCTTAAGGTATTTCGGCAATGGTCAAAGTTGGCCCTGCTCTGGATGGTTGCGCGGAAGGAGCTCATTTCGATGTCGCAACAGCCTTTCGGAGAGACTCAGCCGATCGACGGCGGCGGCGACTACGTGGAGTTCGGAGGCCCGCCCCGTCGTCCTGGCCGCTCGGCTCGCCCGGCGCTGAGCATCGCGGCAGTGGCGGTCGTGGCGCTGCTCGGCGGCGCCGGCGTCGCTTACGCGGTCGCTGGCAGCGGCGGGTCGAGCCCGCACACCGTCTCGGCGAACTCGGGTGCCTCAGCGACGCCTTCTGCGCTCGCCAAGCCGCCGAAGCCGCCGCAGGTGAAGTGCATGAAATCGGGTTCGCCTTGCGTGCGATTCGGGCTCCGCCCGTTCCCGGCGCTCGGATTCCCTCTCGGCATGGGCCTGGGTCTCGGCGGCGGCCTCGTCCACGGCCAGGTGGTGATCGGCAAGCCCGGCGGCGGCTACGAAACCGTTGACGTTCAGAGCGGAAAGGTCACCGCCGTCAGTTCGACGTCGATCACGATCAAGAGCGCTGACGGGTACTCGGCGACTTATGCCATTGCCAGTTCGACGATCGTCGACGCCCAGCGCGATGGGATCGGTTCGGTCAAGACCGGCAACGAGGTCTCGCTGACCGCGACGGTTAGCGGATCCAAGGCGACCGCGACCAGCGTCACCGACCTGTCGCTGCTGAGCCGGGGCGGTTACCACGTCTTCCCGTGGAAGTCCGCCGTCCCGCAGCCTGGCGCGTCCACGGGCGGCGGTTCCACGAGCTGAGATGCTGGATGAGGACGCCATTGCCAGGTTAAGTTCAGCCCTAGCCGCGAGGGCCGGAGGTTATCTCCGCAATGCGGTCCGCGGCAGCGGCCGTACGTGCTCGCGGTGCGCGATTCCCGTGTACCACTACGAGCACTGCCTGACCTGCCAGCGGACCACCAGGCGTGCCGATCTCGCTGACCAGGTCGCGATGCTCACCTATGCCGTCGCCGGCGAACGGTCAGGTGACTTGCTTAAGGGATACAAGGAGCCTGAGCCCGATGCCGGGCACCTCGCGACGGTCAGGGAACTGGTCCAGTTAGCCCTGCACTTGCACGCGAACTGCGCGGGACTGCTCGCCGGATCGCCGTTGTCGCATTGGGCGGCTGTGCCTTCGCTCCCGCGCAAGCCAGGTGAGCACGCCCTACGGGAGATCGTGGCCGGCTCGGCTCCAGGCGCGGAAGTACGCCTGATTGCCGCGGAGAAGGCTCGCCGCCCGCGCACGATCGGTGCCGGTCACTTCGAAGCGCACTCCGCCGTGCCCGCGGACGGGCACGTGCTGCTGCTGGACGACACGTGGACCACCGGCGGGCACGCCGAGTCGGCTGCGCTGGCGCTCAAGAAAGCCGGCGCACGCCGGGTCTCGCTGCTTGTCGTCGCCCGCTGGATCAAGCCCGACTTCGGCGATAACGGCTGGTTCCTCGACAAGCTGAGGCACGGGACCTATGACCCGGCGGTCTGTCCCTGGACCTGCGGTACCTGCCCGGGATAAGGTTTGGGCATCTGCCTTAGTCGAATGCCCAAGGAGTTCACTAGTGACGGAAGCGGCGCGATCAAGACCGGGTGGTACGCGCGAGCGGCTGCTGACAGCGGCGATCGAGTTGATCGCCGAGGCCGGCTGGGGCGGGGTGACCACCCGCGCCGTCGCCGAGCGCGCCGGGCTCAATCAGGCGCTGGTCCACTATCACTACCGCAGCGTCGCCGGCCTTCTCAGGGAGGCCGCGTACGCGTCGATGTCGGCAACGTTCGAGCCGGTGATGCTGCGGCTGGTCGAAGCCGGCGACCCGGTGACGGCCCTGCGCGGCATGTTCGGCGGGCTGGCAGACCTTGATCCCGGCGCTCCCGAGTCCAAGGTGGTGGCCGAGGCCGCCATGCAGGCGGTACGCGACCCGGAGCTTGGCGCGCAGGTCAGGCAGATGCTGGCGCAGTTCAGGCTCGAGCTAGCCGGGCGGCTCGCCGGTGCGCAAGCGGAGGGGTGGCTCGGCGCCAGCGCCGACACTGCGGCCCTGGCCGTGGCGCTGACTGCCATGCTTGACGGCCTGGCCTTGCACCGCCTCATCGATCAGGGACTCGAGGTAGGTGCCGCGTCGGCCGCCGTTCTCGCACTGCTAGAGGCGGGGCCGGGCAGCGCGCTTCGCCGCGACGATGAGCCGGAGGCGTGAGCGGTGGCTTTTACCGGACCGTGGTTCTGGGCGTTCCTTGCCGCGACCGGGTGGGCGGCGTGTACGGCCATCGTGGGCACCAGGAGACCCGGGCGCAACTTGCGCTTCACGATCCCGGCCTTCCTGCTTGCCGAGGTACCGCGGGTTATCTTGCCCCTTCCCTTTGTTACCCAGCCTCGCATTGACCTGCCATCTCCCGTGCTGATCACGGCGGGTGCCGTGGTCTTCGCCGCCAGCCTGGTGTTCGGCACGCCCGTCTTCCGTATCGTGCCGCTCACCGCGCCGGCCAGCCAGGAACCGCTGCGCACCGGCGGGCTCTACTCAGTCGTCCGTCATCCGCTGATGTTGTGCGATCTTCTCTGGCCGCTTGGCTGGTCGCTTATCTTCGGATCTGTCATCGGCGTGGCGCTCGCACCGGCCTGGCTGCTGGTGATCTGGACGCTCACGCTCGTGGAAGAGGAAGCGCTGCTGCGCGAATACGGTGACGCCTACCGCGAGTTCCAGGCGCGGGTACCCCGCCTGTTCCCGCGCCGCCTCTGAAGGTCACCCCTATGGCCGACGGGAGGGGCGGGCAACGAATCTGGCGACGGTGTTGATCAAGTCGGAAAGCTCGGCGGTGGTTGGGGTGAGGTCGTAGGCGTGGTAATGGCAGGCGTTGCTGAGGGCGACCCAGGCATAGCGGATTTCCTGTGCTAGTTCGACGTCGCCGTTCAGGTAAGTGCGCAGGCAGATGAGCTGCGATCGCCCGGAGGAGCGGCCGAGCCCTGCGGTTTCCTGCCGTGAGCTCCAGAGTTCGGTGAGCCGGCGCTCGAGTGCCTGGCGCGCGAGGAAGGCAGCGATACGCGAGCGTTCGCCGAGACCGCGGGCCGGCGCGCCTGCCAGCATTTCGCGCGCCGCGTCGAGCAGCTCGGGCGGCGTCAGCGGGGTCCTTGTCATCTGGCTCGCTGCCTGATCGTCGTGATCAGGCTGGTGACGTCGTCGATCAGGCCGTCGGGGTCGAAGTACCCGTGGTGTGCGCTGTTATTGAGCTTGTCGTAGGTATCGGCTGCGAGCTGATCCCATCGCTTCAGCGCGCCGTACACGCTCTGGCCAGGTTTCGGCGCCAGGGCGAGCGCCGCCTTGGCGGCGAGTTTGCTCGCGGCGGCGATCTGGTCCTCTGCTTCGGCGTGCGTCATGGTACGCAGCAGCCGACGGCGAGCGGCCTCGGTGAACGCGGCTTCGACGGCAAGGCGAAGCAGGCCGGGCACGACATGCTCGCGGACGGCTGCCCGCACGTTCGGGTCACGGCACAGCGAGCGGGCGTCGTCCAGGTAGCCCTCGACCGGTGAGAGCGACTCGCTGACCTCGATCACCGAGCCAGGCTCCCTGGCAACCTTCAGCACGCGGGCAGGGAGCCCGAGTTGCCTGACGGCAGTGGTCAGGCGGTCGTCGTGGGTGAACACGAGGACCTGCCTGGTCTTGGCGACGTCGTCAAGCACCCGTGCGAGCCCGTCGACCTTGAACGGGTCCATCGCCTGTACCGGGTCGTCGATCACCAGGAAGCGGAACGGACTCTCCTTGAGCGTGGACTGCGGCAGGAAGATGCTCAGCGCCAGCGCGTTGAGCTCGCCCTGGCTCATCACGCTGAGGGCGGCACCCGGCTCGTTGTCCACGGTGACCCGCAGGTCGACCTGCCTGCGGGTGCCGCTGCCCGACAGGCGGATCGGGCCGAGGTCCACATTGCTTTCCTGCCTCAGGCGGCTCCAGATCGTCGCCGCCTGCTCGCTGATCGGGGTGAGGCGGTCATTGCGAATCTCGTCGGTGGCCGACCTCAGCCACGTGATCGCGGCGCTCAGGGCAGGAACGGCGTCCGCCGCCGCCTTCGCCGCGATTGCCCTGGCGCACCAGTCGCTCACCTCGACGGCGACCGGCGCCCAGCGGTCCGCGCGCGCGTGCAGTTCGCGTTCTGCGCTGATTCTGAGCGCGCTGAGTTCATCGTGCAGCGGCTGCCACCTCCTGTGCAGATGGTCAGCGAGCTGGCGGAGATCGGCGGCCTCGTTTCCCTGCGGGATCCTCGTCCAGGAACTCCATGCCTGCCAGGCCCTGAGCGGATCGGCCGCGCCGACAGCGGGAGTGCGAAGGAACTCGGGTGCCGGCCAGAACAGCGCGCGGGCGTTCCTGGCCGCGTCTTCCCCTGTGGCCCGCGCGTCGAGTGCCCTGGCCTCTTCGTCGCCGAGCGACCTGACCTGGTTCTCGGTGCGCTCGCGCCAGCTATCGTCCATCGCACCTGGAGCACCGCACACCGGGCAGTCGCCCGCGCCGTGCCTGCCGTAGTGGGCGAGCGCCTCGCGCAGCAGCCCGACGACCGCCACCGCACTGGTCACTGGCGCAGCCAGGTCCCGCGCGGCGGCACGCAAGGCCGCGGCAGCCTTGGCGACCTCGGGTTCCTCAGGCGCCGCGAGCTGGCTCCACTGCCGCAGCCGCTGAACCTGGCTGTCAGCTTCCACGATCTCTGCCCCCGCTGCCAGCGAATAGGCTTGCTGAAGATCCCGGTCGGTGCCCGACAGCGCCCGCCAGCATGCACTTGCCCGTCCGTCGTCGACGGACGCCAGCTTCTCGAGGAGCGCAGGCAGGTCCTTGCTGACTTCCCTGAGCCCGTCCTCGCCGGCCTTGCGGGCCGCCGTCAGGCGCTTTTCCGCCGCGGCCAGGTCTTCGAGGCCGAGCACAGAAGCCAGGAGGTCATAGAGCTGCGACGGCCCACCGATGAAGGTCTCAAGCTCGGAGTGGGACAGGAAGGGGCGGTACCTGGTCAGCGCCTCGTGCCAGTCAAGCTGGTCGAGCGTCGTACGCTTGCCGTGATTGACCTGCAAGGTGGCCTGCGACTCCGATAGCTTCGCTTTGCTGTCCCAGTGCCGCTCGGCTGTCGCCTCGCCCGCTCCCTCGATGAGCAGGTCCGCCGCCACCTTCGCCTTCACGGGATCGTGCAAGTTGCGCCATCCCTCGTGCCAGGCGACCGGCCGGCCGTTCCACCGCCGCACCGTGCCGGTAAGCAGGATCTCGAGACCTTCGGCGAAGCTGGACTTGCCGCTGCCGTTGCGGCCGACGATGAGGGTCAGGCCGGGGCCTGGTTCAAGTTCGAGCTTCTTCTCCGGCCCGATACCGCGGAACCCGGCGACGGTGATCGACCGCAGGTAGGCGATCGTCGGGCGGGGCTCGGCCCGCCCAGGCGCCGTCTCTGTGACCGGTCCGCCCTGGTCGCGCAGGCGCGCGGCCAGACTTTCCCCGCCCTCGCACGCGGCAAGGAGATAGTCCGTGGCCCTGGCGTCGAGCGGCTTGTCGTAAAGCCTGGCCATCACCACGTCAAGCAGATTGTCATCCACCTAGCGAACCCCGCCTCAAACCGGCGCAAACGCCCGATCCCGACCTAGGAAACTATAGACGCGCCTTACCAGGCAGGCTCGTCATGTTGCGCCGGTCCGGCGGTGACGAAGTGAACCTGGCCGCCCCCGACCGGGACGACCGCGACCTGCATCTTGCCGCGCACGCTCCGCACGAACGCGATCCGTGAGCCATCCGGTGACCAGGCCGGCTCGGAGTCTTGCTGGCAGGGCAGGGAGCAGGTGGTGAGCCGCCGCGCGCCCGAGCCGTTCACGTTGCTGATGAACAGCGCGTTCGCGCCGCTCTGCCCGTAAACGAGCTGCCGCCCGGTCGGTGACCAGGCCGGATCGTACTGGCCCGGCCCGCTGAGCGGGGTGAACCAGGTGTAGGAAACACCAGCCACGTTCATGATCGCGATCCGGTTCACGTTGTAGGCAATGCTCGTAACCGCGAGTTCCTTGCCGTCGGGCGACCAGGCAATGCTGTCGACCGCCAGGTACAGGCCGAGCAGGTGCTGGTCCTTGCCGCTGGCCGACATGAGCCAGATCCGGTTGTCGCGCAAGAACGCGATTCGCTTGCCGTCTGGCGACCACACAGGATCGGAGTCGACGCCGGTATCGGTCAGCACGCGCAGGCCAGAGCCGTTCAGCGCGGAAACCGCGATGTCGCCCTCGCCGTCGGTCTGCCTGAGCTGGCCGGCCGGGGCTTCGACGAAGGCCAGTTCGGTACGGGCCGAGTTCACGGAAGGTTCCGCGTAGGACAGGCCAGCGCCGCCCCCGGCGATCGTGATGTTGTTGTACCTGGCCGGCTCGGCGGCGTTTCCCGCGCTGATGCCAGAGGCGGTGCTGAGCCTCCGGCCGGACTGATAGACCAGGAAGCCCGGTTCGGCCGCCAGCGTAACCGGCATCCTGTCGCCTTTGATCGCGAACTCGTGACGAGGTCTCAGGTGGTGGGTGGTGCCGTGGCCGGGCTCGGTGCCTGCGAGCAGCACGGCGACTGTCACAGCCGCTGCCAGCGCGAAGGTCGCGGTCGCGGCGGTCAGCCTGGTGCGGTGGCTCTTCTGGCGCTGCCTTAGCTGCGGGCGCACCGATTCCCAGCTCACGTCGGGCACCGTCAGGCGGCCGAACTGCTCGCGCAGGACTCTGGCGGTCTCGGCGGGAAGCGCATCGGGAATGCTCATGGCGATGGCGAGACGGCCTAGCCCGTCACGGCAGAGCTTAGGCAGCGAACTGGCAGCCGTATGCAGTAGCGGCGTGATCTCGGCATCCGGCAACTCGGCGCAGTATCGCAGAACCACGCCTTCTCGCTGTCTGACCGCCAGTTGGCTAAGCGCTTCCGTAATGGCCGGTTCACTTCCCGAGGGACGGCCGCGCCTAGTGCGGGTCTCAGCAAGCACAGCCCTGACTAGCCAGGCATGAGCCTCGGTCGGGTCGCGCAGGATGCGCGGATGTCGCAGCAGCGCGCCGAAGGCGTTGCGAACCGGCTCCGCCCGGCCATCGCCCAGGCTGACCGCCAGGCGGGTCAGGTCGGCGTGGTACCTGGTCCACAGTAAGGCGATCGCCTCTTCAGGCGGCGGGTGCTCAGCGCTCACGCCAACTAGCTGATCTCGCAACCGGCGGTGGCGTCAAGCCTAGGTCTGCACGCTGTCCTGGTGCCTCGCCGTGGCGAGCGACTTGACGGTGAGAGCGAAAGCGATCGGGGTCAGGATCACCAGCGGGGCGAGCCTGGGTTCCTCGGTATAGGCGAACCCGCTCGCTACCGCGCCCGCGATCAGCATGGCGAGCAGGGTCAGCCTGAGCCGGACCTCATGCCTCGCGGGAGTGGCCAGGTCACCGAGCACGCCGGTCAGCATTCCCGTCATGTAGGTCGTCGAGACGCCAGGAAGCTTGAACGCGATGACGGTAGCGCTCTGAGCGCCCATCGCGAGAGCGGCAGTGGCGAGCAGGAGAAGTTGTGCCCAGCCGTGGGGATGCCCGCCAGATGTCTCCCATCCCACCGTGAATCCGGCGAGGACGACGAATTCTCCGGCCAGCGCCATCGTCGTCCGCTTCGGCGGACCTTCCTTGCCGGCGAGACGGCTCGCGGCCAGGGCTCCGGCGAGGTAGCCGGCGAAGGACGAAGCGGCGTGAACAGCCAGTTCCCCGCTGTGCTCGGCGGCGCTCAGGCCGAGCAGCACCAGGTTCGCCGTCATCACGCTTGAGAACACGCCGCCGAGGCCGAGGAAGCTGACCGCGTCGACGGCGCCGGCGGTCATGGCGAGCAGTACTACCGGCACGTAGGACCTGACCTGAGCATCGGTCATTCGCTCCTCCATTGCGACGTCGGAATGCCCGGGGCAAGCCACATCGCTGGCCCGTTGATGTCGTCCGCGCCGGGCGGCCGGCAACAACGATGGCCCGCAGATGCTGCGCCAGCGACATCAGATGTCCACCGATGCGGCGCGACTCGCCTGGCCGGCAACAACGATGGCCCGCTGATGCTGCTGAGCGACCGTCATCAGGGCTGATGCCACTGCTAGCCGGTGTCGATCCCGGCCGCCGCGACCCGCTCGTCATTGCTGAGCGGCTTGAGCAACGGTACCGAGGCGGCACGCAGCCTGGCGGTTGCCTCGTCGAGCAGGCTCGGCTGGTAGCTTCCCGCGCTTGCGGAGGTCATGCTCAGCGCCCTGGCCAGTTCGCCGCCGAGGTTCTGTGCCCGCTCGAGAAAGGTACGGGACACCTTGTTGTCGATGAGGATAGGGGCGCCGACGAGGAGCATGACCATGTAAGTGCGCACCTCATCGAGCGCGGCGTCCCTTTCACCTGAACCGCCGATCACCTCGGAGACCGCCTTGGCTGAGCGGCTAGCCTGGGCCATCATGATCGCCGTCTGCGCCGCCACGGCCTGCGAGCGGTCGTTGAGCTGCCGGTGCTTGACCACCTGGTCGACGACCAGCAAGGTAATCAGCAGTACCAGCAGCCCGGATACCGTGTCCGTTGTCAGAGCATGCCCGTCCCACCAGGCCCGCATCCGGCGGTCGTTGAGATCGGCGCTGACCAGCCCGGCTGCGGCCAGGGTGACGATGGCGGCCGGAAACCAGCCCTGCCAGCGGATACGCACGTGCCTACCCTAAGGCCTGGTTTGCCGGGACTCCTGCGTTCGCAGGTGCTTGCTGTCCGGTTTGGGTGGCGCGCAGGACGTGCGAGCGGCTGAGGAGGAGAACGCCCGCGGCGACGGCGATCGCCGGCAGCACCGTGAGCCTGAGCAGCACGCCGTGGTTAGTTGTCTCGCCGAAGACCACTATTCCCCAGATGGTGGAGATGAGGGGATCGACGAGAGTGATCCCTGGCTGTGAAACCGTCAGCGGGCCGGCCTGGTAGGCGTTTTCCAGCAGGAACGCCGACAGGACGCCGGTCGCGATCGTCGCGTAGAACTGCCAGGAGCTGAGGACGCCGACGATTCCCTCGGTCGCGAACTTGTCGGCGAAGCCCTTGGTATACGCGGCCGTCAGGCCGTAGCCGAGGCCGGTGGCGATGCCGAGCAGGCTGGCCCTCACGACTGGCTTAGGATGTGCTTTCGCCGCAAGGAACAGCACGATGAGGGCTCCAATGTTGGCCGCCGACATCGTGATCCAGGTGATCGGCGCGATCGTCTTCGCCGGGCCTGGCTGAGGGTCGAGCAAGGCGAGCAGTGCGATCACGCCCGCCGTCAGCATCGCGATGGCGACCCACGTCCGGGTGTCCAGCCGGGTCTTGAACAGGAGCGAGCCGCCGATGATCGTCATCGGCAGTTCGAGCACGACCACGAGCTGCACGGAAGCAAGCTGGCCGGTTCCGAGCGCCGCCGACGCCAGCGCGAACGAGATGATCATCATCCCGACGGCGGCCAGCCAGACCCGGCGGTGAAAGAGGTCAGTGATCAGCTTGAGCCGGAATTCGGCCTGATCGGGCTCGTCCCGCGCGGCCTTGCGGTTCAGCACGTTGCCGGTGGCGTTGACCAGGCCGGCCAGGAACGCCAGGACATAGCTGATCACGTGCGCCCCCGCTGGTTCGTCCCGGCCTGCTCCCCGTCCCTAAGATCTGCCCACCTCGCGGCCCGGTCACGCGGCGTAGTTGGTTACGCGGCGTAGTTGGTTACGCGGCGTAGTTCTTGGCTGG
>DATJLT010000119.1:0-12167 GCA_035509195.1 Streptosporangiaceae bacterium
GGTTTCCATCGTTGTCGCGGCACACCGGGTGGTTACAGCATCGGCGAGCCACTGATGCTGTAGCTGGCCAGCCGCGGCCTGATGCTGACATGCGCGGCGTCCGATGACGGCGCCGGCGAGAACGACGACGCCGGTATCCGGCGCACCAGCGTGACGTCGTACCTCGCCAGCCAGCTCCGGACCTCCCGATCATCCCGACCAGGCCGGGACAGCCACTTCGCCGCGCCCCATTCAAGCACGAGGTCAGCCCCGGCAAGCCGGACGGCCCTGTCCCCCATCAGCCGGCGGCACAGCAACGTGGTCAAGGCGAACGGCGGGTTCGCGACCACGTGAAATGGCCGTCGCGGCAGCGGCACAACGCTCAGATCAGACTCAACGACCACCACCGCAGGCACGTCATCGAACCGCCTGCGCAGCCGTGCGAGCAACGAAGGATCGAGTTCGATGGCGATGACCTGCGCGCCAGTGCGAGCAAGCGGCCCGGTCAAGGCGCCGTACCCGGCGCCCAGGTCAAGTACCAGGTCTCCGCTGCCGACTCCGCTGGCCCTGACCAGCCTGGCGACGAGCTTGTAATCGGTAAGGAAATGCGCACCAGGCGGATTAGCCGGCGGCCACCTGGCGGCTCGCCGGACCTGAACGGCAGTGCCTGACCTGGACCGGCGACTTCCTGACGGCCGCCCTGGCACGGAAGAACCTGACCATGCCCATGGTCTCTCCTCGGCTCAGCGTTCTGGCTTTCGCGTCACCCTAGGCCACCCAGGTGCATATAGACCAGCGAATATTCACGACCCAGGGTAGAGTCGCCCGGTGTACGAGCTGCAGCAGGTGCGTGCCGACCATGCGCAGGCGATCCTGGACTTCGAGCTGGCGAACCGCGCTTACTTCGCTGCCTCGATCTCCGACCGAGGCGATGAGTTCTTCGACGAGTTCGCCGGCCGGTACCGCGAACTGCTTGCCGAGCAGGAGAACGGGCCCGGTGCCTACTACGTGCTCGTCGCCGAGGATGGGTCGGTCGTTGGCCGGTTCAACCTGTACCGCCTCGAACACGGCAACGCCGAACTCGGCTACCGGGTCGCGGAGCACGCCGCCGGCCAGGGCCTTGCGACGACGACCGTCAAAGAGCTGTGCCGGCTGGCTGCGGCGAAGCACGGGCTGCGTATGCTCCGGGCAGCCACCTCTCACGACAACGTCGCGTCACAGCGAGTGCTGGCGAAGGCGGGATTCGTCCCTGTCGGCCCCGCCAGCCCGGCCGACCTCGGCGGCAAGCAAGGCACCTGGTATCAGCGCGACCTAGCCGCCGACTGAAAGCGCCGAGCCGACCGCACGGCCTGTAGACCATGCAGAGTCAGGCGGCTCCGGTCACGGGCACGCCTTCTGCAAGTGCCACGGCTTCAGGTACGCTCCCGGCCGGCGTCAGCCCGGCGAGCATCGCGGGCAGTTCGACGCTGTAGACGACTCCCGCACGTTGGGTCGCCCTGGTCAGCGCGACGTACAAGTCGCCGGGGCCACGTGCCGACTCGGCGAGGATCGCGGCCGGATCCGCGACGATCACCGTGTCGAACTCCAGGCCCTTGGCCTCGCGCACGGTCAGCACGACGACCGGCCGCTCAAGGTCGGCATCCTCCGCGGGGTCGCCGTCATTCGCCACTACCGCGCGAACCGACTCGAGGCGAGAAGCCGGGCAGATGACCGCCAGCGTCCCCTCCCCCGCCTGACGCGCGGCGAAGGCGGCCGCCAGTTCCGCGACGCAAGCAGCGAACTCACTCTCCCCGGCCCGCAGCCGCCACGGCACCGTCCCCGACTCCCGCACCGACCGAGGCGGCCGCGCCTGCGGGTCGATTTCAGCCAGGACGTCGGCCGCTACCGCCATGATCTCGGCAGGAGTCCGGTAGTTCACGGTCAGGGGCGCGAGCCTGAACCGGTCACCCACGTACGGCCCGAGTGCCTCAGGCCAGGATGCCGTACCCGAGATATCGCCGGTCTGGTCCACGTCACCGACGATCGTCATCGACTTGATCGGGCACCGCCGCATCACCATCCGCCAGGCCATCGGCGAAAGCTCCTGCGCCTCATCGACGATCACGTGCCCGAAGGCCCAGGTACGGTCGGCCGCGGCACGCTCGGCCGGGGTCAGGAACTCCTCGGCGTCGAACCGCTCGGCCAGCCTGGCCGCGTCGAGCATGTCGGCGCCCATCAGAATCTCGGGGTCGTCCTCGTCATCACGGCCGATGATGTCCAGCACGCCCTCGGCGTAAGCTTCCTCCTGCTCGCGCCTGCGCCTGGCCAGCGCCTTGGCCACTCGGTCGTCCTCACCGAGCAGTTCCGCGGCCTCGTCGAGCAGCGGCACGTCGGCGACGGTCCACGGTGACCCGGACGGCCTGCGCAACAGGTCGCGCTCGGCCTGGCTCATTGAGGGTGCCGCCGAGGCGAGCAGCCGCCGGGAAGCGTAAAGGTCGCCGATGAGCTGCTGAGGGGTCAGGATGGGCCAGAGCCGCCCGATCGCCGCACGCACCTCAGGATCATCGCGCAGTTCTGCCCTGAGATCCTCGATGTCGGTTCGGCCCATGAGGTTGCCGCCGCCGAGGGGGTTGGCGCCGAGCCGGCCGGACACCACCCGTGCTAGCTCGTTCAGCATCTCCCTCACGAAGATCTGACGGGCCTGGTTGTGCCGCTGCCTTGACCGGCGGGCTCGCTCCCGAGCTCGTGAGATCGACTGCCGCGAGAGATTGTGGGTGTCGCGTTCGAACGTGACGTCAAGCCCTCTCTGCGGTACCGACTGCCGCTCCCGCACCGCGGCCGAGATCACCTTGGCCATCTCGAGCCGCCCCTTGATGAGCGCGACGCCGGCCGGCTCGGTCGCGGTCGCGGTGATTCCCGGCATCAGGTCGCCGACGGTGGCGAGCAGTACGCTGGTCTCGCCAAGCGAAGGCAGCACCTGACCGATGTAACGCAAGAACGTCGGGTTCGGTCCGACGACGAGGACGCCGGGCTTTTCGAGCTGGCGGCGGTACGTGTAAAGGAGATACGCCGCCCGGTGCAGTGCCACCGCGGTCTTGCCGGTACCTGGCCCGCCCTGGACGACGAGAACACCGCCCAGGCCTGACCTGATGATGTGGTCCTGCTCGGCCTGGATCGTCTCCACGATGTCCCGCATGCGCCCGGTGCGGCTCGCGGTCACGGCCGCGAGCAGCGAGGACTCGCCGGTCAGCCCTTCGTGCTTGCCGGGGTCTGCGACTGCCAGGTCAAGCACCTCGTCGTCGAGCCTGGTCACGGTCCGGCCGCGGGTCTTAATGTGCCTGCGGACCTTCACCTCGCCTGGTGAGGCCGCCGTCGCGAGGTAGAACGGCCGGGCGGCGTCGGCCCGCCAGTCCATGAGGAGCTGGTCGTAATCGTCGTTGTCGGCGTGCATGCCAACCCGGCCGATGTACGTCCTCGCACCATCCTCGAACTCGAGGCGCCCGAAGCAAAGGCCGTTCTCGGCCGCCGCGAGCTGCCCGAGCTGGTGCCGGTACATGACGGTCAGCCCCTCACGCTCGGTCCGCGCCGCCGGGGTACCGCCGACCTGCCGCATCACCCCGGCCAGCCGGTCAGCGGCGCGCTTCCTCAGCTCGTCGAGGCGGTCGTACAGAATCGTGATGTATGCCTGCTCGCGGGTCTGCTCGGTACCGGTCTGGTCCTCGATGGACAACCGCGCTCCCTCCACCTGGCGAAAACAGCCCACACAGTTTAGTCGCCCAGGCAAAACCGCCCCCGCCCGACCACGGTCCGCCCCCGCCCGATCACGGCCGGCCCGGCCCGGCCCGGCCAACACCAAACCCCAGTTTGATGGGGTGCACGCAACATCAAACCCAGGTTTGATGGGGTTTGATGGGGTCCGGCCGACGGCCGGCGGCCGGGCTTTACGACGGCGGCGCGCTAGCGCTCCAGGCGGGGGTCGGTGCCTCGGGGGCCGAACCCGCTTGTCGCGGGCAGCTTGGGGTCCCAGTCGAAGACGACCGCGTCGTCTTCCTCGCCGATCAGGACCTCTGCACCTGCCGAGGCCCCCGCCTCGGCCAGCGCCTCTTCGACCCCCAGCTTCGCCAGGCGGTCAGCGAGATACCCGACAGCCTCGTCGTTGCTGAAATCGGTCTGCAAAATCCACCTGCGCGGCTTGACGCCCGTAATCAAGAACGCGTTATCTCCCAGCCTGACCAGCTCGAAGTCCGGTCCTGCGACCGGAGCGGGCCTGATCACCAGCCGGGTAGGCAGCGCCTCAGGTGCGGACTTGCGCGCGGCGTCAACGACGGCGGCGAGAGCGAACGCCAGTTCACGCAATCCCTCGCCGGTCGCCGCCGATACCAGGTAGACGGGAAGGTCGCGGGCCTCGAAGTCAGGCAGCACCAGTTCGGCGAGTTCCCGCGCGTCGGGCACGTCGATCTTGTTCAGCACGACGATTCTCGGCCGCTCGGCCATTCCGGCCCCGGTCAGCTCGTCGTAAGCGGCGAGTTCAGCTTCGATCGCGTCAAGGTCGCTGATCGGGTCGCGGTCAGGTTCGATCGTCGCACAGTCGATCACGTGGACTAGCACCGAGCACCGTTCGACGTGCCGCAAGAAGTCAAGCCCGAGCCCACGTCCCTCGCTGGCGCCAGGTATGAGCCCTGGCACGTCGGCGACCACGAACTGCGTGTCACCGGCCTCGACTACCCCGAGGTGGGGTATGAGCGTGGTAAACGGGTAATTGGCGATCTTGGGCCGCGCCGCCGACATCGCCGAGATCAGCGAAGACTTACCCGCGTTCGGGAACCCGACGAGCCCGGCATCGGCGATCGTCTTCAGTTCGAGCAGCAAGTCAGCGCGCTGTCCGGGCTCGCCGCGAAGCGCGAAGCCAGGCGCCTTTCGCTTAGTCGACGCCAGCGCGGCGTTCCCCAGGCCGCCGTGCCCGCCTTCAGCGGCGATGTACTCGGTCCCCAGCCCGATCAGGTCGGCAAGTACCTCGCCGTCGGCGGTCTTGACGACCGTGCCGTCGGGCACGCTGACGATCAGGTCAGCGCCATTGGCCCCGTTCCGGTGCCCGCCCGCGCCTGGCTTACCGTCCCCGGCCCGCCGCAGGGGGCGTCGGTGAAAGTCGAGCAACGTAGCCGTGCTCAAGTCGACCTTGAGCACGACATCTCCGCCGTGCCCTCCATTACCCCCGTCAGGCCCGCCAAGCGGCTTGAACTTCTCCCGGTGCACAGAAGCACACCCGTTACCGCCGTTGCCCGCCTGGACCCGGAGTTCGGCCTGATCGGCGAACTCAGCCAGCTAGCTGACCTTCGCAGTGACCGGCGTGCCGACAGGTACGACGCTGACCGCGCGGCGACCGCGCCTGGTGCCGAACTCGACCGCGCCAGGTACGAGCGCGAACAGAGTGTCGTCCTTGCCCCGTCCTACGCCGACGCCCGGGTGGAAATGCGTGCCCCGCTGGCGCACGATGATCTCCCCGGCCTTCACGACCTGACCGCCGAACCGCTTCACGCCAAGCCGCTGGGCGTTGGAGTCGCGCCCGTTCCTGCTGGAGGAGGCGCCCTTCTTGTGTGCCATCTCAGGCCTTCTTGTCCGTGCCGATGCCGGTGATCTTCACCTGCGTGTACTTCTGCCGGTGGCCCTGACGGCGCCGGTACCCGGTCTTGTTTTTGTAGTGGATCATGTTGATCTTGGGGCCGGCCGCCGGGCCGAGGATCTCGGCGGTAACCTCGTACCCGCCTAGCTCGGCCTGGTCGCTGATCACCTGCCCGCCGTCCACGATGAGCACGGCAGGCAGCGTCACGGTGGACCCCACCTCACCGGCAAGCTTGTCAATCGTCAGGACGTCGTCAACTGACGCCCTTTCCTGCCTGCCGCCGCAGCGAACGATCGCGTACACGAAGTACTCTCTTCTCCCTGGTGCCAGCCTGCCGGGATTCGGGTGCAACACCCAAGATCAAACACCAAAGCGGCCGGGGTGGTCTGCCAACAAGGCGGCCAGTTCGCTGATCGGACGCATCATCCGATGCGGCTAGGCACGCCGACGACAAAGAATATCAGACCGCGCGCCCCTCAGCCGCCGCGATCGCCTCGGCCGCCCGCTCCGGCCCGGCCTCGGGCGACCCGTCCTCAGCATGTCCGGGCTCAGCACGTCCGTCCTCAGCGGACCCCGCCACTGCGGACCCAGCCTCACCCGCCGCTGCGGACCCAGCCTCAGCATGCCCCGCCGCTGCGGACGGAGCGGCAGCGGGCTCTGGCTTGGCCTGATCGGCCGATGACCGCTCGGGCTCAGCCGGGTCTGGCGGCCCGGCCTCGCGGTAGGCCGAGCGCCTGGTGCGCTTCTTGGGCGCCTCGGCCGCCTCGCCCTCGCCATTGCTCGCCTGCACGGACGGCGCCTGTGCGGCCGGCGCCTGCGTGGGCGCCTCGGCTGCCTCGCTCTCGCCATTGCTCGCCTGCACGGACGGCGCCTGTGCGGCCGGCTCGGCCGCCCCGCTCTCGGTCGCGCGCTTTGCCCGGCTGGACGCGGAACGCCCGGCGCTCGTCCGCCCGGACGACTGCCTGGCCCCGCCGGCGATCGCCTCGCCATCGGAAGCCGCGTTCGTCCCAGCTTCTGTTTCAACTGCATTCATAGCAGCCAAAACTGCGTTCTCGTCCGCTTCGGCGGGCGTGCCGTCGGCGCCTGACGGCGCCGGAACGGCGGCCTCCTGGCCCTGATGACCCTCAATCGTCTTCGCAGCGACCTGTGCTATTGCCTTGCTCCTCGCGGACCTGGACCGCGCGGGACCAGGCTTAGGCGCCGGCTGATGCCCATTGCGGCCGTGAGCTTGCGGCAGGTCGGTGAGCTCGGTGGAGATCAGCACGCCCCGCCCGTTGCAGTGCTCGCACGGGACAGAGAACGCCGCCAGCAGCCCGGAACCGACTCTCTTCCTCGTCATCTGCACGAGCCCCAGCGAGGTAACCTCGGCGACCTGGTGCTTGGTGCGGTCCCTGGCCAGGCACTCGATGAGCCGGCGCAGCACCAGGTCGCGGTTGCTCTCGAGCACCATGTCAATGAAGTCGATGACGATGATGCCGCCGATGTCACGCAGCCTGAGTTGCCTGACGATCTCCTCTGCGGCCTCCAGGTTGTTCCTGGTCACGGTCTGCTCGAGGTTCCCGCCCTGACCGGTGAACTTACCGGTGTTGACGTCGATGACCGTCATCGCCTCGGTCGTGTCGATGACGAGCGACCCGCCGCTCGGCAGCCAGACCTTGCGGTCAAGCGCCTTGGCTAGCTGCTCGTCGATGCGATAGGCACCGAACAGGTCCGCGTCGTCCGACCAGCGTTCCAGCCGATCGGACAGGTTCGGAGCGACATAGCGCACGTACTCGTCGACTAGGTCCCACTCGTTGTCGCTGGCGATGACGAGCTTGGTGAAGTCCTCGTTGAAGATGTCCCTGACGACCCTGATCGTCAGATCAGGCTCGCCGTAGAGCAGGTCGGGCGCGCTGGCGGTCTTCGCCTTCCGCTCGATCGCCTGCCACTGCGCGACCAGCCTGGTCACATCGTGCTGCAGTTCCTCTTCTGTGGCGCCTTCAGCAGCGGTCCTGACGATGATGCCGCCCTCCTCAGGGGCGACCTTCTTCAGTATCTGCTTGAGCCTGGTCCGCTCGGTGTCAGGCAGCTTACGGCTGATACCGGTCATCGAGGCGCCTGGCACGTAGACGAGGTAGCGGCCTGGCAGGCTGACCTGGCTGGTCAGCCTGGCACCCTTGTGCCCGATCGGGTCCTTGGTGACCTGGACCATGATGGACTGACCGGACTTGAGCGCCGACTCGATCCGCTTGGCCACGCCCTCAAGGCCGGTCGCGTCGAAGTTGACCTCGCCCGCGTAGAGCACGGCGTTGCGGCCCTTGCCGATGTCGACGAACGCGGCCTCCATCGACGGCAGGACGTTCTGCACCTTGCCGAGGTAGACGTTGCCAACGTAGGACTGGTGACTGGCCTTGTCCACGTAGTGCTCGACGAGAATGCCGTCCTCTAGCACGGCGATCTGCGTACGGTCGCCCTGCTGGCGCACCAGCATGACCCGCTCGACGGCCTCACGGCGAGCCAGGAACTCAGACTCGCTGATGATCGGCGGACGGCGCCTTCCTGTGTCACGGCTCTCACGCCTGCGCTGCCGCTTGGCCTCGAGCCTGGTCGAGCCCTTGACCGCGCGCACGTCATCGGTTTCTGCCGTCGGCCTCGGCTCCCTGACGTGCACCACCGTGTCGGTCGGGTCATCGGGCGCGGGAGCGTCGGCCTCGGCCGGTCCTGAACCGCTGCGCTGACGGCGACGGCGACGGCGACGGCTCGATGAGGTGCCTGCCCCATCGCCGTTCAAGTCGTCCTTGTCCTCGTCCTTGCTCTCATCAGTACCGGTGCTCGCCTGAGTGGCAGCGCCGTCCGCGGCCCGGCCGTTCTGCCCTGCGGCACCCTGGCGACCGGACTGGCCAGCGGCCCCGTCCCCGCCAGCGCCCTGCGTGCCGCCCTGGCCTTGACCGCCTTGGGCCGCGCCGTCAGCGGAGACCGCACCATCGGCGGCCGAGCCCTTGCCGCGCCCGCGACCGCCACGACGTCGACGGCGTGAACTGCCGCCCTGGCCGTCAGAACCGTCCGCTGAGTCTTCGGCAGGCGAAGAGGCCGGCTGGTCCTGGCGGGGCTTCTGCTGCTCGGCCGGCTTGCGCTCGGTCAGGTCAGGCGGCTGGAACACCACGACGGGCGCCTGGAACGAAGCGGCAGGAACCGGCTGCTGCGGTCCCGCGAAGTCACGCCGCCCGGCCGGATCGGCAGCGGGCATCATCGGCACGACCGGCACGGGACCGGCTACCCGTCCCGCCGTCGCGCCCGGTGACGTCCCTCCTGAGCGGCCGCGCTGCTGGCCTGCGCTGTCTCCTGAGCCGCCGGACCTCGCACCATCGGAACGGGCAGTGCCGGACTTGGCACTGTCCGAACGGGCACTGTCCGAACGGGCACTGTCCGAGCGGGCACTGGCGGACCTGGCACTGCCCGAGCGGGCACCACCGGAGCTGGCCGCGGCCTCGGAGGCGGCGCCTGGGGCCTGGTTCGCGCCGCCCGTCTGCGGCTCGGCGACGCCTGAGCTGAACGCCGGGGCTTCCGCCGGCTTGGTTACGTTTCTGCGGGTCCTGCGAAGCAGGCCACGCCGCTGGCTGCCTTCCTGACCTCCGGACTGGCGGTTACCTTCCGGCTCATTGGGATCTGGCTGTCGGTTCTGCGGCTCGGTGTCGAGCATTCGGGCAATCTCTTCCTTCAGGCTCCCGGGCGCGCGAACCATGACACTCGGCCCGCTCGCCGCACAGGAGCTGTTCGTTCGCACGCGCCTGCATGGCGGGCGCCGCGGTCCTTTTGACGACCGTGGCGCTCCCCGCCCAGAAACGCGTTGCCTGGTTCACTGCAAGTCCTTCTGGCGCGCGACGACGGGCTCATCAGCCAGCGTGTCTGTCGTCGCCATCCCTGCCTCTGCTGCCACTTCATCTATCGGGCCCAGTTCTTCCATGGGGCCCTGCCACAGCCGCGTCACCACGGGCGGTGCCGCAGGCGCGGGAGCCGAAAACTGAGCAAGCGCAGTCAATATGTCATCGGGTCGTACGGCAGGTGTCATCTGCTGAACAACCATTCGAAGTATCGCACATCCGGCCGCCTGCTCTGGTCCGACATGCCGGTCGGCGCTCAGGGCAAGCACGGCTGCCCGCGCGTCAAGCTTTCGCATTCCCTTGCTCGTCAGCCGTTCGACTACGATCGAAGGGGTCGCCAGGAAGGCGCCAACGGCCCGCTGGGCCGCGTCAGCCGCCACTCCAGGCATCAGAACCTCCCACTTCGAGGCCTCAAGCCGCAGTCCGGCGGACTTACCGTCCACTTCGGCAACCTCGACCACGTCAATCCCGTCAGGCAGGGCTTCGTCAAGCGACCGCCCGAGGCTGGCGGGCTCGCAGCGCCGGGTCAGCGAGATCTCGAGGTACTCGGCCTCGCTCGCCGCTCCCGTCGGAGCACCGCCTGCATACGAAATCCTCGGATGCGGTGAGAATCCTGCGGAGTAAGCGACCGGCACGCCGGCCTTGCGCACACCCCGCTCGATCGCCCGTGCCACGTCCCTGTGGCTGGCGAATCGCATCCTGCCTCTCTTAGCGTACCTGATGGTCAGTCGCTGAACGATCGGCGGAGGCGGGGGACCACCAGGTACAGGACGGGCCATTAGCCGCGGCCCAGCACGGTCAAAGGCAGCAATCTGGCACCAGTCGGGCCGATCTCGATCTGCGTTCCCGTGGTGCTGCAGGCACCGCACTCGAAGCACGGGGTCCAGCGGCAGTCCTCGACCTCGGCCGCTCCGTCAGGATCGATGGAAGCCAGCCAGTCCTGCCAGAGCCAGTCACGCTCGAGGCCCGCGTCCAGATGGTCCCAGGGCAAGATCTCCGCGTAACCGCGCTCGCGCGTCGTGTACCAGTCCAGGTCCACGCCGTACTCGGCAAGGATCTTGGCGGCGCAATCGGCCCAGCGCTCGTAGGAGAAGTACTCGCTCCAGCCGTCGAACCGGCCGCCATCCTCCCACACGGCCCTGATGACCTGGGCGACCCTCCGGTCTCCCCTGGACAGCAGGCCCTCGATGATAGAGGGCTTCCCGTCGTGGTACCTGTAGCCGATCGAGGAACCGTAGCCGCGGTCGGCCCGCATCGCTGCGCCGAGCGCCTTCAGGCGGGCATCGACGGTTTCATGGTCGCACTGAGCTGCCCACTGGAACGGCGTATGCGGCTTCGGCACGAAGCCGCCGATCGACACCGTGCACCGGATGTCGCGCCGGCCGCTCGCGGCCCGCCCAGCCTCGATCACACGGTGCGCGACCCGCGCGATCGCGAGCACGTCTTCGTCGGTCTCCGTCGGCAGGCCGCACATGAAATAGAGCTTGACCTGCCGCCAGCCGTTGGCGTATGCGGTCGAGACGGTCTTGATCAGGTCCTCCTCAGTGACCATCTTGTTGATCACCTTGCGGATCCGGTCGGTACCCCCTTCAGGCGCGAACGTGAGCCCCGAGCGGCGGCCGTTCCTGCTTAGCTCGTTCGCGAGCGTGATGTTGAAGGCGTCGACCCTAGTCGAAGGCAGTGACAGGCCGGTGTTCTTGCCCTCGTAGCGGTCGGCGAGGTCGGTGCAGATCTCGTTAATTTCTGTATGATCGGCGCTGGAGAGCGAAAGGAGGCCGACCTCGGCGAAACCGCTGGACGCCAGGCCAGCCTCGGTCATCTTCCCGATCGTCGTGATCGACCGTTCCCTGACCGGCCTGGTGATCATCCCCGCCTGGCAGAACCTGCAGCCGCGAGTGCAGCCGCGGAAGATCTCCACGCTGACCCGCTCGTGCACGGACTCAGCGACCGGAACGAGGGGTTTCGAGGGGTATGGCCAGGAGTCCAGGTCAGTGACCGTGTGCTTGCCGACCGTGCGGGGCACGCCAGGACGGTTGGGCGCCACCGAGCCGATCGTGCCGTCGGCCAGGTAAACGACGTCGTAGAACCCGGGTACGTACACGCCGCAGCGAGTCGCGAGCCGCATCAGCAGGGCGTCCCGTCCCCCGGTGCTATTTTGCTGCCGGAAAGCCCTTATCTCTTCCGAGATCGCCAGTACCGCCTGCTCGCCGTCGCCGAGCACGGCCCCGTCAATGAACTCGGCGATCGGCTCAGGATTGAATGCCGCATGCCCTCCGGCCAGCACGATCGGGTCCTCATCGCCGCGCGCCGCCGCCTCGAGCGGTATTCCGGCCAGGTCAAGCGCGGTCAGCAGGTTCGTGTAGCCGAGTTCGGTCGCGAAGCTGACTCCGAGCACGTCGAAGGCCCGCACCGGCCGGTGCGCGTCGACCGTGAACTGCGGCAGCCCGTGCTCTCGCATCAGCGCCTCGAGGTCGGGCCAGACACTGTAGGTGCGTTCGGCGAGTATCCCCTCCTGCTCGTTGAGCAGTTCATAAAGGATCTGCACGCCCTGGTTGGGCAGCCCGACCTCGTAGGCGTCCGGGTAGAGCAGCGCCCAGCGCACGTCGGCGGCGTTCCAGTCCTTCACGACGCTGTTGACCTCGCCGCCGACGTACTGAACCGGCTTGCGCACCAGCGGAAGGAGTTTCTCGAGCATCGGATAGACCGACTGGACAGGCATCGTTACAGCT
>DATJLT010000120.1:0-5557 GCA_035509195.1 Streptosporangiaceae bacterium
GCGCCTCGCCCCTCGCCACGTCGAGCGAGACCCCGTCAACGGCGTGCACGACGCCGCGCCGCGTCGAGATCTCGACGTGCAGGTCAATGACCTCGAGCATGGCGCCGGCCTCGGGCATGGCGCCGTTCATGACGTACCCGGCCTGATCAGGTCGGCGAGGCCGTCGCCGATCAGCGACAGCGAAAGACCGACGATCACGACGACGAGGCCGGGGAACGTGGTGAGCTGCCATTGCGTCGTGATGAACTGCTGTCCGTTGTTGATCATCGTTCCCAGGTCAGGAGTGGGCGGCGGGATGCCGAGGCCGAAGTAGCCGAGCGTCACGATCGCCAGCATGTCCTGCACGATGTCGGACATGCCGTAGATGATCGCCTGAGTGATCACGTTGGGGATGAGGTGCTTGCCGATGATGCGCAGGCTGGAAAGGCCGCCTGACTGGGCGGCGAGCACGTAGTCCTGGCGCTTGGCGACCAGGATCTCGCCACGCACGATCCGCGCGTAAGACACCCAGCCGACGAGCGTGATCGCGATGTAGATGCTGCGCTCACCAGGGCCGAGAACGAAGACCAGGGCGATGATCAGGACGTAGAAAGGGAACGCCACGACGATGTCGACCAGCCGCATGATGACCGTGTCGACCCAGCCGCCGAAGTAACCCGCGATGCTGCCGAGCACGGTGCCGATGCAGAACGGGAACAACACGGCGATGAACGCGATCCGCAAATCGTTGCGCAGGCCGTAAAGCAGGTTGGCGAATACGTCGCGGCCCAGGTTGTCGGTGCCGAGCAGGTGCTTTGAACTCGGCGGCAGCAAGGTCGCGTTGAGGTTCTGCGCGATCGGGTTCCAGTGCGTGAGCAGCGGAGCGCCAATCGCGGCCGCGAGGATGATGATGAGCAGGATCCCGCCGGTGGCGAGGGCAGGCTGCCGGTACCAGCGCCGCGCACGGCGCGGCGCTGCGTGGGTCTCAGGTTCGACAATGAACTCTGGTGGCGGTGATTCGCTCGGGAAGGTCAGTGCAGCCATTTGCGCGCCTCCGGCACGACGCATGCCGTCATCGGTCGAACCTGACTCTCGGGTCCAGCGCCGCGTAGGACAGGTCAGCGAGCAGGTTGACCAGGACCACGAGGACCCCGAACACCAGCGTCACGCCCTGCACGACGGGAAAGTCACGCTGGAAGATGGAGTTGATCATTAGCTGGCCGATGCCAGGGATAGCGAAAACGTTCTCGACGATCACGGTTCCGCCGATCAGGAACCCGATGTTGATGCCGAGCACGGTCACCGCGGGGATGACCGCGTTGCGCAGCACGTGCCTCAGGAAGAGCTGAAAGCCGGGCACGCCCTTGGACTTAGCCGTGGTGATGTACTCGGCGCCGAGCACGTTCAGCATGCTGGCCCGCAGGCTGCGGATCACGACAGGCGCCAGCGTGGCCGCGACGACCAGGGCAGGCAGGAACATCGAGTGCAGGTGCCCGGTAAAGCCGGTGCCGTAGCCGCTTACCGGGAACCAGTGCACGTTGATGGCGAAGGCGTAGACCAGCAAGATGGCGAGCCAGAACGGCGGCATGCCAAGCCCGATGAGCGGCACTACGCGCACGATGTGGTCGCGGACCGCGTCCTTGCGGCTGGCGGCGAGCATGGCAAGCGGCACGCTGATGACCACGGCAAGGATCGCCGCGTAGATCACCAGCCAGAGCGTGGCGGGCAGATGACTCCAGATCAGGGGTCCAGCGGGAACGCCGTAGTACAGGCTCTGGCCGAGGTTGCCGTGCACCAGCCGGTCCATGAACAGCCAGTACTGGCTGACCAGCGGCCGGTCAAGACCCCACTGCTTGTGCAGGATCGCGACCGCCTTGGGCGTGGCGTGAATTCCGAGAATGGTCCTGGCCGGGTCGCCAGGAATCAGGTGGATCATGAAGAACACGATGATCGTCACGCCGATTGCCACCGGGATCAGCAGCAGCAGACGCTGAAAGACGAACGTCATTCGTCCCAACGGCCATCTCCCTACGCACGGGGCGGTGCCGGCGGCGCTTCCGCGCCGCCGGCACCCGTGGGTAAATGATTACTTACTGAGCCAAACATCTTCCATGTGCATGTTGCCCAGGGGTGTCACATAGAAGCCGTGGACGTTACTTGTCGTGGCGTACGGATAGGGCGAGTAGTACAGGTACGCCATGAAGGCGTCCTGCGCGGCGTCGGCCTGGATGATGTTGTAGAGCTTCTGCCGCTGCGCCGGGTCCGACGTGACCTCGGCCGCGTGGGTGTCCTTGACCACGGTCGGGTTGTCGTAGGCGGTGAAGAAGGACCGCGCACCCGAGTTCGGGTCGACCGCGAAGGTCGCCAGTTCGTCGGGGTCGGGGATGTCCATCGTCCACAGCGTCAGCACCATGTCGTACTTCAGCGTCTGCTCGTCGTTGTTCACCGTGTTCGGATCGAGCTGGGTGATGTCCAGCTTGATCCCCAGCGGCTTGAGCTCGGACTGCAGGATCGTCGCGATCGTGACGTAGTCCGAGTTGCCTGCCGGTACCAGGATGTCGGTGGTGAAGCCGTGCGGCACGCTCGACTTCGCCATCTCCGCCTTGGCCGCGGCCAGGTTGTACTGCAGGCCAGGCGTGTTCTTCTGGTAATAGGGCACCTGCGGCGGGAACAGCGAGTTAGCGGGCTCGCCGTTGCCGAACAGCACGGCCTTGACCAGCGCGTTCCTGTTGATCGCGTACGAGATCGCGCGCCGCACGTGCACGTCCTGGAACGGCTTGCGCAATTCGTTGAATGCCAGGTAGTTCGTCTGGGTCGAGTTGAACAGGTCCATGTCGACGCCAGGAGTGGTCTTCAGGCTGGAAACCGTTGACCAGGCCGGGGTCTGGTCGATCTGAGCCTCGCCACCCTTGAGGTTCAACTCCCTGGTGTTGTCGCTCGGCACGTCTTCCCAGGTGACGCTGTTCAGGTAGGGCAGGCCCTTCTGCCAGTAGTGCGGGTTGCGTACCAGTTTCAGCGCCTGGCCCTTGTGCCAGTAGTCCCACATGAACGGGCCGGTGCCGATCGGGTGCTGGTAGAACTGCGCCTCGGTCTGGCCGTCGTAGTTGTTCGGGATGATGCCGTTGGCGAAGATCGACAAGTCGGCGAGGAGCGGCGCCCACGGGAACTTGAGGTGAATGACGACCGTGTCTGGGTTAGGGTCATCGACCGAGCTGATCGCGGAGTCCAGGTAGGCCCAGCCTTGCGTGGCCTTGCGATTCTGATCAATCGAGAACTTCACGTCGGCTGAGGTCATCGGCTTGCCGTTGGAGAACTCGACGCCCTTGCGCAAGGTGAACGTGTAGGTCTTCTTGTCCGCGGAGACCGTGTAGCCGGTCGCCAGGAAGGGCCGGACGCCCTTGCCGTTGTTGGTGACCGTGTACAAGGGCTGGTAGATCTGTTCGAAGATCCAGATCGAGTTGTTGTCGAAGACGGTGGTGTTGTTCATCGACTGCGCGTCCTGAACGGCATCGAAGATGAGATTGCCGCCGTGCACCGGACCGCCGGCGCTGCCGCCGCTGCCGCCCGAGCCTGACGAACCGCTGCCTCCCGATCCGCAGGCGGCCAGGACGACGACGGCACTCGCCGCGATCGCCACCTTCGCCGCAGTGAATCTAACTTTCACACAAGCTCCCCTGCCTCTGGCGACCGGACAATCCGGCCGATGAGTTCCCGGCAACTGCGCCGCCCGCCGCCGGAGTCGAAGACAGCGGGTTGAAACTTCGCCCCGTGATCGACCCTGGCGACCGGAAACCCAGTCGCTTTTGCTGAACCCGGCGGCCGAAGCCCGATCCGGCCGCTCGCGTTAGATCCGGCAGTCAGGAGTCCTGACTGCCCTACGGCAAGCCACGCCGCTCGCCTACCAAGACAAACCTTTGTTTTTCATAATCTGGCCGCAAACCGGCGACTTGTAAATAGTGGGTCGATACTAGACCGGTGGTGTTACCGTGTTGTAACGTTCCTGGCCGTGCGCTATGTGGTGGTTGGGAGCGGAGCTATCGGGGGCACTGTCGCCGCAGGGCTGGTACGTGACGGGCACGACGTGCTCATCGCTGACGCCGACCCGAAGGTGGTGGCTGCGATCGGCGAGGCCGGGCTGACGATCACCGGGCCGGTGGAGAACTTCACGGTCAGGCCGCGAGCGGTGGTCTTGCCCGCCGACCTGCCAGGCGAACTCGACTGCCCGGTACTCGTCGCGGTCAAGGCCCATCACACGGCCGCCGCGGCGGCGACTCTGGCCGGGCGCCTGCGCGGCGGCGGTTACGTAGTCTCGCTGCAGAACGGGCTGAACACGCGGGTACTCGCCGACGCCGTCGGCGCTGACCGGGTCGTGGAGGCCTGCGTGAACTTCGGCGCGGACGTGACCTCGCCAGGCGTGGTGCTGCGCGGCAACCGGGCGACCTTCGTAGTCGGCGAGACCGACGGCACGATCACCGACCGGGTCAGGGCGCTCGCCGCCGACATCGCGGACGCCGAGGTGACCAGCACCGTGCTCGGGTACATCTGGGCCAAGGAAGCGTACGGCGCGATGCTGGCCGCCGGGGCAGTCAGCGACCTCCCCATCGCCGAGACGCTCGAGGACCCCGCGTACCGGAAGCTGATGATCGAGGTCGCAAGGCAGGTGCTGGCCCAGGCACCCGTACAGCCGGTGCCGCTCGACGGGTTCGATCCCGATGACCTCGAAGGATCGCTTGACCGGCTGGCCGAGTTCAACCGGGGTTCCGCGAAGACTCACTCGGGCATTTACCGTGACCTGGCCGTTCTGCGCAGGCCCACCGAGGTCACCGCGATCCTCGGCGGCCTGGTCGGCGACGGGGCGCCGCTGATCAGCCGGATCATCGAACTGGTGACCGCCATCGAGCAGGGGCGCCGGGTCTGCGAGCGGGCCAACCTTGACCTCCTGGCCGCTTACGAACGGCTTGACAGGCTCGGCAAGCCGCTCAACGCGGTCGCCGCCGTGATCGGCGCACCCGGCAGAAGCCGCTCTGGCGAGCTATGCGGCGAGCCTGTCGCGGTGAAGGACATCGTCTCGATCGCTGGTGTACCGACCAGGTGCGGCAGCCCGGCGACCAGCGATGAGCCTGCGGCGGAGGATGCCGTCATCGTCCAGCGCCTGCGCGCGGCAGGCGCCGACGTGTTCACCGCGACCCAGTGCCTGGAGTTCGCGGCCGGGTTCGCCCACCCCGGCGTCGGCGACACCCGCAACCCGCGTAACCCCGCCCGCACTTCTGGAGGCTCCTCTGGAGGGTCGGCTGCGGTGGTCGCCGCCGGCGTCTGCGACCTGGCGGTCGGAACTGACACCGGCGGGTCGATCAGGATTCCCGCCGCCTACTGCGGCATTGTCGGGCTGAAGCCGACCTACGGCCTGGTGCCGGTCAGCGGGATCTTCCCGCTGTCGCCGCGGTGCGACCACGCGGGGACGCTGACCTCGACGGTGGCAGGCGCGGCCGGGTTGCTTGCGGTGCTCGCCGGGCGACGGATACCTGCTGGCGATGACCTGGGCGGGGAAAGGTTTGCTGTCGGGCTGCTTTCCGCTCAG
>DATJLT010000121.1:0-2635 GCA_035509195.1 Streptosporangiaceae bacterium
TCCTACCTCGTGACGGCGCTGCACGGCTGGCAGCTTCTCACTTACAACTTGTTCGTGCTGTCCGGCATCGTCATCTTCCTGGTGATGCTCGCCGTGGCGGTTCCAGTCAGGAGGCGGAAGCCGCAGGATCCGCCGGCGCCACCGCCCCAGCCAGAACAGCGGGCGCCGAGCCCGCTCTCCGCTCTGCTTGCCCGCGCGGAGACGGTGCTCAAAACTCCTGAATCGTTCGCGGCCAGAAAGCACCAGGAAACGACGCCGGCCGACGGCTGCGTGCCGTCGGCCGGGTAAGTCAGGAGCTAGCTCAGGCGGCGGCCCGCTCTGCTGTCCTTTCCGTGATGCTCTCGATAGCCGGAGCGTCGGTCAGGCTGAGCCTCGCGCCGCGCGGCGCGGCACCGTGCTGCTTGCGGCCGTGCAGCACGATCGCGCTGATCCCGATGATCGCGGCGGCGATCAGGATCGCGGCGCCCGCGCTGATCGCAATGCCGGCCAGTGCGATGTTGAGAAGCTGCGAATCCACCATCTCGTCCACCTACTCAAGTCTTGCCGTTCTCGATTCCTTGCCGGAACCGATGTGTACGTTGTTTACATCTCTATAGTGCCTCACCAAGTGAACGTTGTCAACATGCGAGCGCGAGTTCTTTCTGCGATGCTCTGAAGGTGCGTATCCGTCACCAGGTACTCGCCCTTTGCGTGACTGGCGTTCTCGGCGTCGCTGGCACAGCGGGTTATCCCGCGCCGCTCACCGCGAGCGCAGCGAGCCAGGTCAGGCAGGTCAGGCAGGTCAGCCCGGTCAGGCAGGTCCCGCGAGGATCTGTGCGGCTCGGCGCGCTGGCTCAGGGAGCACGCCTGCGGCTCGACGTGAGCATGAAGGTGCCGCATCCGGCGAGGCTGGCCGCGTTCGTCGCCGCGGTGGGCAACCCTCGTTCGGCCGCCTTCGGTCATTTCCTGCGCCGCGGTCAGTTCGGTCCCAGGTTCGGCCCGACGGCTGCGGCCGTCAGCTCAGTGCGCGCCTGGCTGCGGCAGGAGGGTCTGTCACCCGGGCGGACCTCGCCCGACCGGCTGCTGATTCCCGTCACGGCCCCGGTGTCAGCGGTGCAGCGAGCCTTCGGCATCTCGATGGCCAGATACCGGCTGCCAGGCGGCCGGATCGCCTACGCGAGTCCGACCGCACCGCGAGTTCCCTCGTCGGTCGCGCCTTACGTGGGCGGCGTGCTCGGCCTCAGCGACGTTTACCCTGACCAGAACTCACTCCTCAACTCCGGTCACCGCGCTGGGTACAGGACTGATCACCATACCGCTCACGCAAGGATTCACCGCGCCTCTGACGGGCCGCAGCCGTGTTCATCCGTGCCCAAGGCGGACCTCCCGCACGCGATCAGCGCATTCGCCAGGCACTACTGGATCACGCCCCTTTACCAGATGGGTGACTTCGGCAGCGAGGTACAGGTCGCCGTCTTCGAGCAAGAGCCGAACCTGGCCAGCGACATCACTGCTTACCAGCGATGCTTCGGCATCCCTGCGGCGGTCAGTTACACGCAGGTCGACGGCGGCGCGGGCACCGGACCGGGCACCGGGGAAGCGGCACTCGACATCGAGAACATCATCGGCCTCGCTCCTGGCGCGGGTATCACCGTGTTCCAGGGACCGAACGCCACGGACGCCGACACGGCCGATATCTATGACGCGATGGTCAACAGCGGAGACCCTGTGCTCTATACCTCGTGGGGCACGTGCGAGGCCGACACGAGTCCCGCCCTGGTCAGCGCCGAGCAGGACGTCTTCGAAGAGGCGGCCACCTACGGCCTGACGGTGATCGCCGCGGCCGGCGATACCGGCTCGACCTCGTGCTACCAGGACGACTCGACCGATTCCGCGCTCGGCGTCCGCGACCCGGCCAGCCAGCCTGACGTGATCGCGGTCGGCGGTACGACGCTGACCAACGCGGCCGACGCGGTCTGGAACGACTCGGCGTCTGCCAGCGGAGCAGGCGGGGGCGGGGTTTCCGGTAAATGGTGCATGCCCGCCTATCAGTACCAGACGCCGATTCCCGGCCTGATTGGTCCAGACTCCAAGAAGAGCGGCTCTTGCGCGTCGCCAGGTTACCTGCGGCAGGTGCCCGACGTGTCAGCGGCGGCCAGCCAGGAATCCGGCTATCTCGACTACTACGACGGCGGCTGGGAAGTCACCGGCGGTACCGGCGGAGCCGGAGCACTGTGGGCTGGCGTCGCCGCACTCGTCGACGCCTCGCCGTTCTGCCAGGTCCAGGTCTGGAACTCTGGCCATCCCGGCGTCCTTCCGCCCGGCTTGTATTACATCGCGGCCAATTTCGCCTCCTACATCTACGGGGCGCAGCCGGAGGGCCTCACGGACGTGACGGCCGGAGACAACGCCTACCTGCCGTCAGGCTACAAAGGCAAGCTCTACCCGGCGGCCAAAGGCTATGACCTGGCCTCCGGACTTGGAACTCCCCTGCTCAGCGGCGTCAACCGGGCCCGCTCTAGCGCCTTTTATCCCGGCCTGGCCGCGCTGATGTGCCTGGTCTACGGACAGGACGTGAGCTCGGCCAGCGTGACTGGCGTGTCACCGCGCTTCGGTCCCCGCGACGGCAAGCAGAAGATCACAGTGACCGGCACCG
>DATJLT010000122.1:0-5742 GCA_035509195.1 Streptosporangiaceae bacterium
GGCGCATTGTCTTCTCCTGACCTGACGCCCCCCCTTCGGGGAGGCCGTTCCTTAACTGACAATGCGAGTCTCCCGCCCGCGCCCCGCCCCCCGGCACCGCCAAAAGCCCTCCAAACCAAAGGACAAAAGACCCGACGTTCCCGGGCCGCTCGTCTCGCCTACCCGCGTCGCGAACAGCGAGCCAGCGAACGATGTGCCGCGCCGGCCGATGGCAACATCGCCCCGCAATGGCTCCGCGCCGAGCATGAAAGCCCCGGCATTCCGGGCGGCGGGCTTGGCGCGGGGGCCGGGCTGTGCCGGCCGGGCTGCCCGGCCGGGCTGCCGGCCGGGCTGCCGGCGGGTCGTATTTGACGCGAGAACTCCGTCTTGATGCAGGGCGGGCCTGCCTGATGAATGCCCCGCCCGGTCCTGGCGCGCGACTCGCGCCGCGCGGCGGCGCATGACGTTCGGGGGCACGGTCCGCCTGATCGGGCATGCGACGCGTTCCGGGCATTCCGGCGGGGCGTACAGCATCGCTGGCTCGTTGTTGTCGTTCTCGGGCCGGGGCCGGGGACATCTGTGGCGACTTGATGTTGTTCCTGTAGCGTCGCGGAACCACCGATGCTGTTGGCGGCGGGCCGGTTACGACATCGGTGGCCCGGCGATGCTGCTGCTGCGGGCGGGGATGGTGCCTGGTTCGTGCCGGGATGAGTGGTCCGCCCGGCCCGGCTCCCTCAAATCGACGCTGCCGCGCGGGTGACGTCATCCGGCGAGGTGGTGCCAGAGCCTCGGAAGCAGCTCTGGCCGGACGGCACGCCAGGCATCTAGTTCTGCGGGGTCGAGCGGATGCGGGGTACCGCTGGCCGAGGCGGTGAGCCAGGTGGTGCAGGCCACTGAGAGCAGCCACATCCGCGCGACCGCCGTGCCCGGGGTGTCGCCGCAGGTGAGGGCTCCGTTGCCGCGCAGGAGCAGCGCGTCAGAGTTCCGGTCGGCCAGGTGCCCGGCAGCGACGGCGGCCAGCTCAGGTGTGCGCAGCAACCTGGCGTCCTGGTGCACGGGAACGGCTCGCCCTAGCCAGGCGGCCTGCCCGTGCAGGACCGGTAGTTCGCTGGCGACCGACGCGGCCGCGAATGCCGAGGGCGGCTGGGCGCGGGCGATGGCTGCTACGTCCGGCCTGACCGCGTACACCTGCAGGTGCGCCCATGCCTCCGCCGGCGCTCCCTTTGGCAGCGCGTGCGGGAGTTCTTGGGTAAGCGGGATCTCGACCAGGTCGGCTTCTGTGACGTCCCGCAGGTCGGCGGCGGGCGTGATGAGAACCCCGTCCTGGCTTCTGGCCGAGACGTGGCCGAAGGCGGTGACCAGGCCGAGCCTGGACAGGGCCTGCGCCGCCGCTACGATCTCTGTGCCGATTGACCGGTTTTCTTGCGCCTGAGCTGCCACCCGATAAACTGTATACAGTTCATGGTTGCAACGAGAAGCCGGTACGGGAGTAGCGATGATTTCCGGGCTGCATCATTATGCGCTTGAGGTGCCTGACCTGGCGATAGCGGACGGGTTCCTGCAGGACTTCGGGCTCCTGACGGCCGAGAAAGACGGGGCGCTTGTCGCAAGCTGCGCCGGGCGTGAACAGGAACAGGTACGCATGCTCGAAGGCCGGGCTAAGCGGCTGCATCACGTGTCTTTCACCGTGCGCCCCGGCTCGCTCGACGCATTGCGCGAGTCGCTGGAGCGAGCGGGCACGCGGGTGATCGAGCCGCCAGCCGGCGCAGACGAGCAGGGCCTGTGGGTCCGCGATCCTGACGGCACGCTGGTCCAGTTGCTCGAGGCCGATCAGGCACCGGCCCGTGAGGTCGCCGAGATCCTGGTCAACTCGGGCTCTAGCAGGCAGCGGGTCGGCAAGGCAGCCTGGCTCGAGGTCACCGGCGACGTCGCTCCCCGACGCCTGGGGCACACCCTGCTGTTCACCCCGCAGCCCGGCCCCATGACGGCTTTCTACACCGGTGTCCTGGGCCTCGCGGTCAGCGACACGATCCACCACGACATGGTCACGTTCCTGAACGCCGGCCCTGGCGATCACCACGTGTTCGGGTTCATCTCCTCCACGCACCCCGGTTTCCACCACGCCAGCTTCGAGGTTCCGTCGATCGACGCGATCGCGCTCGGCGCCGACCGGATGCGGGCGAAGGGCCGCGCCGAGGGATGGGGCCTTGGACGGCACACGATCGGGTCCAATTTCTTCCACTACAACCCTGACCCGTGGGGAAGCTGGATCGAATGGTTCTCCGACATCGACCAGATCGACGACTGCTGGGTAGCCGGCGACTGGGATGTCCCGCCGCACCTGTGGGGCGCCCCGCCTCCAGAGACGTTCCTCGCCAATGCCGAGGTCCCTGGTATGCTAGACGGCGGCCTTTTCGCCGGCGGCGATGCGGCGCATGGCGGTTAGCGTGGCTTCGACGGCCTTGAGGTAGTCGGCGTTCATGCCGTCGGCGTAGTCCTTTTCGGCCTGCGAGCCGCCTTCGGCTCCTTCGACGACGAGGGCGAAACTGAAGCGCAGGTAAAGGTCATCGCCACTGCCTTCGACCTCGTTGGCGATCGTGCCAAGCACCGGGCCAGCGGTCCTGGTGAAGACGACCCGGTGCGGCTCCTGCAGCGTGATCCGCTCGGTGAAGTGCTGGCCGCGGAACTCGATATCGCGGTCGAAGACGTTGTCGCCGTGCCTGGCAGTGACCTCGCAGAAGGTCATGCTCGGGACGAAGGGGAGCGCGTTGTTGGCCTTCATGACGAGGCCGTCCCAGACCTGGGTCAGGCTGAGGTGCGGCTGGCCGGGCTCGTTGACCGGGAGCTGGTGGGATACGAAGATCATGGCTCGCTCCTTTCCGCGTCGATGACGCGGTTGCTGATCTGACCGAGGCCCTCGATGGCGGCGGTCACGATGTCGTTGTGCTTGAGCGCTATGCCGCGGGCGGCGCCGACGCCGGACGGAGTGCCGGTAGCGATGACATCTCCTGGTTCCAACGTCACGACCTTGCTCGCCGCGGCGACGAGCTCATCGACCTGGCAGATCATGTCCGCCGTGGTCTCGTCTTGCTGCAGCTCGCCGTTATGCCACAGCCTGAGGTGCAAATTTTGCGGATCGGTAATGAATTTCGCCGGCGTGATCCCCGGGCCGAGAGGTAGCGATGAGTCAATCCCCTTGGCCGCGAACCAGTCGTAGGCGAACGGCTCAGACGGCGCTGACCGGCGGCGGTGGTAGCCGCGCGCGGTGATGTCGTTGGCCACGCAGTAGCCGGCGATGTGCTGGCTGGCCTGGGCAGGCGGGATGTCGCGGCCGGCCCGGCCGATGATCACGGCGAGCTCGATCTCCCAGTCGTAGCGGGCATTGTCAGTGTCCCTGATTACGATCGGATCGCCGGGGCCGGTGACCGTCGTGGAAGGAGGCTTCAGGAAGAAGTAAGGCCGCCAGTCGCCGTCGGGAACGCTGCCGCCCATCTCGGCGACGTGCTTGCGGTAGTTGACGCCCGCGCACATCACCTTGCGCGGGAAGCGGATCGGGGCCAGCAGTTCAGCGCCAGCGACCGGGGTCAGGTGCGCTAGCTCGGCTGGGTCGAGGCTGTCCAGAAGGGAGGTTGCGGTAGGCCAGTCTTCGAGCAGGTCAAGCATGCTCGGCCAGTGCCTGAGGCCGGCGGGCTCGATCACCGAACCGCCGGGGAGCATCAGCCCGACCTTGGGTCCGCTCACCGGGGAGCGGAAGGTCACCAGGGAGAAGGTCATGGCTGGCCCTTCTCTGGCTTGGCGTCCTTGCCGTCGAGCAGGTCGTGCACGGCGGCGATGTCGAGGTCCGCCCAGCCCTGGATCATGGCCTGGTCGAACAGTGCCTTCGTGGCGCTGAAGACCGGCGTGTCGAGGGCCGCCATCTTCGCGGCGCCGTCGATCTGGGCCAGGATCTCGTGGAGCGTGCCGATCGGGCCGGGCGCCGGGGACCACTGGCGGGCTCGCATGACCGGGCCGCGCTGCCGCCAGATCGCGGAAGCGCCGATCGAGTTGTCGAGCGTGTCCTGCACGAGTTCGAGGTCGAGCCCGAGCCGGCGCGCCAGCAGCATCGCTTCGGCGGCTGCGGCCATGTGGCTGGCCATCAGCATGTTCGCGACGTACTTGAAGCTGGCGCCCGTGCCGAACTCGCCGGTGTAGACCCAGGGGCCTGAGATGGCATCGAGTACAGCCTGCGCCGAGTCGACGCTGTCCTTCATTCCTGAGGCGAACGTGGTGGCCCGGCGGGGCTCGACCATTGGCGGGCTTCCGCTGATCGGGCAGTCGAGCAGGTCGCCTCCGGCGGCCCTGACCAGGTCGCGGGCGCGGAGCTTGCGCTCGACAGGTATCGTGCTCATTTCCAGGTGGACGGTTCCCGGCTTCAGCGTCGTCGTTGTCGCGGCGACGACCTCGTCGACCGCGTCGGCGTCAGGCACGATCGAGATGATCACGTCGGACTTGGCCGCGACGTCGGCGGCTGAAGCGAGGTTGGTGCCGCCTGCGCTGGTGAGCTCGTCGCTGGGGGACCGGCGGTAACCGACGACCGCGAAGCCTCGCTCCATGAGATTCCTGGCGATTGGCATTCCCATGCGCCCGAGGCCGACGACGCCGACGGTGGTCTGGGTACCTGACATTGTGCTCACCGCCAGTCGTAGCTGCCCGTGCCCAGCGACAGCCTGAGGTCGATGGTGCCCTCGTTGAGCCGCCAGCCGAACACTTCGAACGACCTCAGACCGGCCCTGACAAAAGGATCCTCGGCGGCTATCTCGGCCGCACGGCTGGCGCTTTCCGCGCGGAAGATCGCCAGGCCGGAGCCTGGCCTGACGCCTGGCCCTTTCGTCAGCGGGCCGGAGAGAAACAGCGTGCCGTCCGACTCCAGCTTGAGCAGCCAGGCGACATGGGCATCGACGTGGTTCGTGACATCATCGGCCGTGGTGTCCGGATGCGGCGTGCTGAGCACCGCCCAGTAGTCACGGCCGAGCAGGCGATCTCGCGGCGACTGCGCCTCGGGAGCAGGCGACCGGGACGCGGCGCCCCGCACCCCAGCCGTCATGCTCGGGTCATCGTTGTCATGAGTCAAACTGTATACAGTTTTGGCGGCTGGTCAAGGGGGGACAGGGCATTACTGCCAGCCTCCCGCCCATGTTGCTGCGGCGCACGACATCGGTGGCCTGCCGATGCTGTAGTCCTGGCGGATCTGGGGACAACGATGGAACCCCGATGTCGTTCCCGCAGCATCAGCGGGCCAGCGATGCGGTAGGGGTCGGTCGGCTTACAGCAACAGCGGGCCAACGATGCTGCCTCGATGGGCATGGGCCAGGTGTATGCAGTTCTGGTGGCGGATCGGGGAGAATGGTGGCATGGCTCGTACCCCGACGATCGTGCCAGGCCTTCGGAAGGTTGAGCTTCCCGAGGCCAGGCAGGCGATTCCCGCGCTGCATGCGTACCTGCGCGAGTGCGTGCTCGACGGCACGCTGACGCCGGGGACCAAGCTGTCGCAAGTAGCACTGGCCGACCAGCTAGGGGTCAGCCGGACGCCGCTGCGCGAGGTCTTGCGGATGCTGCAGGAGGAAGGGCTGGTCGAGATCGAGCCCAACCAGCGGACGCGGGTGGCCGGCCTCGACCCGCAGGAACTCGACGACATCTACGCCAGCCGGATCCTGCTGGAGACGCTGGCGCTGGCGCTGACGATCGACTCGTTCACCTCCGATCCGGCCGGGCAGAAGCAGGCGA
>DATJLT010000123.1:0-3400 GCA_035509195.1 Streptosporangiaceae bacterium
GGCCAGCATGCCGAGCGCCATCTCGGCCCAGACATCGATGCGCTGCCCTTCGCCACCGCCAGGTATCCCCCAGTCCGTGGGATAGGCGAGCGGCACCTCCGGCAGGCCGACGGCGAGGTAATGACCGAGCACTGAGCGGACCCGAACAGGGATGATCGCACGCGCCCAGGTTTCTGCCAGCTCGGCGCGGTAGGCCTCCAGGCGGATCAGCGGAACGTCGGCCTCGAACGGCACGGGAGGGCCGCCGCACCTGGCACAGTGCGCGTCAGCCAGGTTTTCCGCGGTGGTGAAGATCCCGCAGCTCTCGCACGTGCCGCCGGCAGAGTCGCTGCCGCAGCCAGGGCAGCGGCCGGCCACGTAGGCATGATGCAAGGTGATGCCGCAGCCGCCGCAGCGGAACAAGGTTGCCTCCGCGACGGCAATCGCCTTGCTGTCCACGAGGTCGCTGAGCAGCCGCGCCACGTCGTCGCGGTAGGTACCGTCGGCACGCGGATCGGCGAACAGGTCGTAGCCGACGCGGGCGGCTCGCAGTCCGTCCCTGATCAGTCCTTCGTATTCGTCGAGTACGGCAGAAACCGGGCGCCCCTGGGCGGCGGCCTTGGCAGGGACGTAGTTCTGGTGCGCGTCGAGACCGCCTACGGTCAGCGTTGGCAAGCCCCTTGCGCGCGCCGCACGCGCCGCGACGTCAGCGGCCAGGAAAGGGCCGCTCAGGTGCCCGAGATGCAAGGGCCCGTTGGGCGTCGGCGGCGGTACGGTGATGACGATCGGTGACGGGTCAGCCTGACCGGCCCGGTCAGCCGGCATCGGCCTGCGCCGCCGTGCCAGGTTCCCAGTACACGCTGAGTATGACCAGCGGTTCGTCGGCTGAGCGGTTGACCATGACGTGCGGCTCCTCGCTTTCCAGCAGCACCGCGCTGCCGGTCGGCGCGGCCTGTACGCGGTCGCCGCTTTCGACCTCGGCGTCGCCTCGCACGACGACCCACAGTTCCCGCTCGGAGTGGCAGTCGATGCTGCTGCGCCCGCCTGGCGGCACTACGCACCACATCGCACCGAACGGGGTATCGCCGACGCCCGCGTACTGCTCCCACCGGCCGATCTGGATGCCATGTTCCGACGTCAGCCCGGCTGGGTCGGCCGTGAATACTTGCATGAAAGGCGGCCTTTCTGCGAGGGGGTAGGCGGTTATGCTTCGAGGCCGGCCGCGATGGACCTGGCGATCTCGCCAGCGCGTACGGCGGTGGTGGACAGCAGCGTGGACGACAGGCCGTGGCTGGCCTCTGTTATCCCCTGCACGTAGAGCCCGCATCGCATCCGCTCCGACGTGACGACGCGATGATCGCGCTCGAGCCGTACTGACTGATTGGGTTCGACCTTGCAGTAACTGGTCAGGTCGCCGAGCAGGCCGAGCGGGCTGCGGGGACGGTAGCCGGTCGCGTACACGAGCCAGTCGGCACGCAACGGGGTCACGCAGCCGTCAGGCAGGTACTTGATGTCCACCTCAAGCGCGGTCCCCGTGTCGCGGGCGGCGACCACACGGGACAGGTTGCGCATGATCAGCCGCTGCTCGCCGGAGACGAGTTCCTGGTACACCCGCCTGTGCAGGTCAGCGATGAGTTCCCGGTCCACGACGGAGTAGTTCGTGTTGGCGTGGTAGCCGAGCATCAGGTTCCTGACGTCGTCCGGCGACCGGTAATAGAGGTCCACGGTGCCCGGATCGAAGATGGCGTTGACGAACGGGGTGTCATCGGCGGGACTGTAGCCATACCTGGCGAAGACCGAGTGCACCTCCGCCAGCGCAAACCGGCGGTGCAGGTAGTCCACGACTTCCGCCGCGCTCTGCCCGGCCCCTACCACCACGAACGTCTGCACCTGGTCCGCAGGCACGTCAGCGAGGCGGTCAAGCAACTCGGAACTGTGCCAGACGCGAGGGGAAGGGAGGGCATCGGCAGGAAGTAAGGGCTCCAGGCCGGTGGCAAGGACGATATTGCGCGTACGGTAACTGGCCAGCGCTCCGTCGGCGACCCGGCGGACCGCCACGTCGATGTACATGACGTCGTCGTCGCACAGGACCGGTGCCGCGCCGATCGCGTCGAGGCCATAGCCAACGCGGTCGGAAAGACGGCCGGCTGCCCAGCTCAGATAGTCGTGGAACTCGACTCGGCTCGGGTACACGTCCTTGGTGTTGATGAAGGCTGCCAGCCGGCCCATCTGGTGGAGATAGGCGAGGAAGCTGAAATCGCTGGTCGGGTTCCGCATGGTGACCAGGTCCTTGAGGAAGGACACCTGCATGGTCGCGCCCTCGATCAGCATGCCCTTATGCCAGCCGAACTGGCTCTGACGCTCCAGGAAGGCGGCACGAACTGGCCGCGATCCGGCTGGCTCGCCCGCTCCCTCCTCAAGCGCGATAGCGAGGGCGAGGTTCGACGGCCCGAACCCGATCCCCAGCACGTCGAGGACTTCGTCCTCGCCATCTAAGCGGCTCGTCATCAGCCCCCGCCCGAAAGTACCGTCACGTGATCACCTAATCACGGTATCGGCTAAGGAATTGAAATTTAACATGAGTTTTAGATTTATGATAGATTGACAGTATATCGACCATGGACGCGCCTGGCCAGCATGCCTTGACTAATGACCAGCGCAGCGGGAGGTCAGTGCGTGCGCGATGAGAACCCCATGGCGAACTCCTCCTTAGCTCCCTTGTCTTTCGCGCAGCGGCGGTTGTGGTTCCTGAGCCGTTTCGAGGGCGAAGGGATCTCTTACAACGTTCCGCTGGCCGTGCGGTTGCGCGGGCAGGTCGACCAGGCTGCGCTGAAGCTCGCGCTCGAAGACGTAGCCGATCGGCACGAGGCGTTGCGTACTGTGTTTCCCGAGGTCGGCGGGGTGCCCTGGCAGCAGGTACATCCAGGCGGTAAAGGAGAGCCCCGCCTTGAGGTAGCAGAGGTCGACCAGACGCGGCTGCCTGAAGCGGTCGCGAGCTCGGTCGGGTACCGGTTTGACCTGGCAACGGAACTGCCGGTGCGGGCCTGGTTGTTCGTGCTGAGTCCGCTCGAGTGCGTGCTTGTCATCGTGTTCCATCACATCGCGGCTGATGGCTGGTCGCTAGGCCCCTTGGGAAGGGACCTTGGCCTGGCGTACGAGGCGCGGTGCGCAGGGCGGGAGCCCGAGTGGGACCCGCTGCCCGTGCAGTACGCCGACTACGCGCTCTGGCAGCGGGAGCTGCTAGGCGATGAGGAGGATCAAGCGAGCCTGGCTCGGGAGCAACTGGAGTTCTGGCGTGGGGTGCTGGCGGGGTTGCCGCTTGAGCTGGTGCTGCCGTTTGACCGGGTGAGGCCGGCGGTGGCGTCGTTTCGCGGGGGGCGGGTGCGGTTCGGGGTGCCTGGTGCGGTGCGGGGGGCCCTGG
>DATJLT010000124.1:0-37766 GCA_035509195.1 Streptosporangiaceae bacterium
CTTCTGCACGGTCACCTACCTGTCCAAAGCACCGGAGGGCCTGGCCGAGGCGTTCATCACCGGCGGCCTGCCAGGCCTCGACACGACCGCGGACGACGTGTACCTGGCCACGTACCCGAAGGTCCTGGCCAAGAACGAGCAGCATTACGCGGCGTACCCTGGGGACGCGGAGCTGGCCGTGCGCATCGCCAGCCATCTCGCCGGCCACGACATCAGGCTGCCCTCCGGCGCGCCGCTGACCGTGCGGACGTTCCAGACCCTCGGGATGGGGCTCGGCATGAGCACGGGCAGCCAGGCACTGCACTTCCTGCTCGAAGACGCCTTCGAGGGCGGCGAACTCGGCGACGACTTCCTGTACCGCGCGCAGGCAGCGCTGTCCTTCGCCAACGGCCCGCTGTTCGGCGCCTTGCATGAGGCCTGCTATGGCCAGGGACCGGTCACTAACTGGGCCGCCCACCGGATCAGGGCCGAGTTCCCGCAGTTTGACACGGGAAACCCGCTGCTGTTCACCGGCGAGATGATCTATCCCTGGATGTTCGAGACCGACCCCGTGCTGCAGCCGCTCGCCGGGGCAGCCGAGATCCTGGCCGGATACGAGGACTGGCCGCCGCTCTACGACGCGGCCAGGCTCGCCGCCAACGAGGTCCCTGTGGCGGCCGCGATCTATTACAACGACATGTACGTGCCGCAGGAGTTCTCGGTGCGCACCGCCACCGCGATCAAGGGCCTTCGCTCGTGGGTCACCAGCGAATACGAGCACAACGGGCTGAGCGCGAGCAGCGATGCGGTGCTCGGCCGGCTCATCGGCATGGCGCGCGGCAGCATCTGACCCGCCGGCCTAGGCTGAACCGGTGACGATCAGGACCTGCTTGTGCCTCATCACCCGTCCGGCGAAAGGTCCGTCAGGGCCAGGCAACAGGGAAGTTCTCCTTGGCTACAAAAAAACGGGCTTCGGCGCCGGCCGCTGGGTAGGGATCGGCGGGCACGTCGAGGAGGGCGAGAAGCCCGCTGAGGCCGCCGTCAGGGAAGTCGCCGAGGAGACGAGCCTCGTGGTCCCTTCTGACTCCCTCAGTCATATGGCCTCGCTGACGTTCGTTTTCCCTTTCCGCCCGGCCTGGGACCAGACCGCCGAGGTATTTCTCACGACTCAGTTCTCCGGCACTCCCGAAGAGTCTGACGAGGTGATACCGACCTGGTTCGCGGAAGACGAACTGCCGTTCGACGGCATGTGGGACGACGCCAGGTACTGGGTGCCCGTCGTGCTCGGCGGCGAGCGCGTCACGGCCACGATCACCTTCGGCGAGGACTGCGCCACCGTGACCGCGATCGACCCGGTCACCGCGGCGAGCCGGGTTCCGGGTACATAGTTAGCCGTGCTAAGTTTATTTAGTGCTGAGACTAGGGACGCGAAGAGCAGACGACGGGCAGGCAGAGCAGCCGGACGGCGACAGGTACAAGTGGATAGCCCTTTCTAACACCACTCTCAGCATCACGATGGCGACAATCGACGGCTCGATCGTCATCATCTCGATGCCGGCGATCTTCCGCGGCATACACCTGGACCCGACCGCCCCGGGGAACATCAGTTACCTCCTGTGGATGATCATCGGATACCTGCTGGTCACGGCGGTGCTCGTGGTAACGCTCGGCCGTCTTGGCGACATGTTCGGCCGGGTGAGGATCTACAATCTCGGGTTCGTCGTCTTCACGCTGGCGTCGATAGCGTTGTCCCTGGATCCCCTTATCGGGCCGGCCGGTGCTCTGTGGCTGATCTTGTGGCGAGTCGTGCAGGCGTTCGGCGGAGCGATGCTGATGGCGAACTCGGCCGCGATCCTGACCGACGCTTTCCCCGCCAGGCAGCGGGGGATGGCGCTTGGCATCAATCAGATCTCCGGCATGGCGGGCCAGTTCGTCGGCCTGCTGCTCGGAGGTGTCCTTGCCGCGTGGGACTGGCGTGCCATTTTCTGGATCAACGTGCCTATCGGCGTCTTCGGCACCTACTGGTCCTACACGAAGCTGCGCGAGATCTCCAGCCACACCAGGGCCAAGATCGACTGGTGGGGCAACATCACCTTCGCGCTCGGCGCCGGCCTGCTGCTCGTAGCCATCACCTACGGCATCCAGCCATACGGAGGGCACGCGACCGGGTGGACCAGTCCTCGCGTGGTCGGCGGGCTGGCGCTTGGCGTGGCACTGCTGATCGCGTTCTGCGTGATCGAGACCAAGATCGCCGAGCCGATGTTCAGGCTGGGCCTGTTCAAGATCCGGGCCTTCGCGGCGGGGAACGCCGCCAGCCTGATGGGCTCGATCGCGCGCGGCGGGCTGCAGTTCATGCTGATCATCTGGCTGCAGGGGATCTGGCTGCCGGAACGAGGCTACAGCTTCTCTGAGACGCCGCTGTTCGCGGGCATTTACCTGCTTCCGCTGACCGTGGGTTTCCTGGTCGCCGGGCCGATCTCTGGCTACCTGTCCGACCGGTACGGCCCCAGGCCCTTCGCGACCAGCGGGCTCCTCGTCGGCGCCTGCGCGTTCGCCGGGCTGCTGCTGCTGCCGGTGAACTTCCCTTACTGGGCGTTCGCGCTGATCATCTTCGGCAACGGGCTCGGTTCAGGGCTGTTCGCCTCGCCGAACACCTCAGCGATCATGAGCAGCGTCCCCGCTCGGTACCGCGGCTCGGCCTCAGGCATGCGGTCCACGTTCCAGAACTCCGGCATGTCGCTGTCGATCGGCATCTTCTTCTCGCTGATGATCGCCGGGCTGGCCGCCTCCCTGCCGAAGACGCTGAGCGCCGGGCTGCGCTCGCACGGGGTTCCCGCCGGGGTCGCCGCCCATATCGCCGGGCTGCCGCCGGTCAGCACGCTATTCGCCTCGTTCCTCGGCTACAACCCGATCGGAAGCCTGCTGAAGCCATTCGGCGTGCTTAATCACCTGAGCAAGCACAATGCGTCGGTCCTGACCAGCAAGGAATACTTCCCGCACCTGATTTCAGGACCATTCCACCACGGCCTGGTCATTGTGTTCGGCGTCGCGATCGCGATGTCCCTGCTCGGGGCCTTCGTATCGCTACTGCGCGGCAGCCAGTTCTACTACGACGCTCCGGAAGGCGCGCCCGCGCCCGCCGCGCAGAAGGCTGAAACAGCAGCCGCCTGACGGGCTTGCCCGTGACAGCAACCATGGCCCGCCGATGCTGTTCGGCGGCGTGCTGCCACCGCAACGATGGAACATTGATGTCGCAGGAACAGCATCTCTGAGCCATTGTTGCTGTAGCCGAGTCCTTATTAGGCGCATCGATGGCTCTTTATTGCTGTTACTGCCGCGGGCTTCTTCAGTTATTAAGCAGGCGCGGCAAACGCGCTCCACTACGATGAGTCCGAGGGCTCAGGCCAAGCCGAAGATAAGGAAGCAGGACGACGGTGACAATTCGCCTTTCCCGCACGCTGGCCGCCGCGATCGCAATGTGCGCGGCCGGCACGACACTGGCCATCGCTCCGGCCGCTTCTGCCACCCCGGCGCATTCCAGGTCCGTGCTTGTCAACTGCGCGGGCAAGGCGACAGTAAAGCCAAAGAGGTTCACCATTGCCTGCGCCGATGGCAATGACTACCTGGCCAGGCTCAAATGGTCTCATTGGCGGGCGACGGCGAACGGCAGGGGCAACGACTGGATCAACTCCTGCAACCCGACCTGCGTCGCTGGCAAGTTCCATAAGTTCCGCGCCAGGGTCAGGCTCTGGCGGCCTCGAGCCCGTCCGCATCACCCCGGTCAGCGATACTTCACCAGGATGACGCTCACCTATACTCACGCCGTGCCCAAGGGCTACCACAGGCGCCGGACCATCAGGTTGTGGGCGAAGGCCTGAAGTAGCATTAGCCGCATGCCGAGATATGAGTACCGGTGCCGTGCGTGCGGCGACACCTTCGAGCTGACCAGGCCGATGAGTGACTCCTCGGCGCCCTGCATGTGCCCGCGCGGACACGACGACACCGTGCGCCTGCTGTCCACGGTCGCCGTTGGCGGGCGAGCAGGCAACGGCGGCTCAGGCGCTGGCGGCGGCTGCTGCGGTGGCGCCTGCGGCTGCCGTTAGGCCCCGCTGCGTCAGGCCCCGCTGCGTCAGGCCCCGCTGATGCCAAGGAGGCTGGCGAGCCGCGCGACGCGGGCGTCGGCGACGGCCGATCCTGCCGGGTGCCCGTCCCTGCCTGCGTAGCGGAGTTCACCCCGGCGGAAGGCCACGCCGAGGTTGGCCGCGCCTGCGAGCACATGCTCCCAGGCAAGCGCTGACCCTGTCACGCTCCAGTCAGCGTCAAGTGCCCTTGATCCGCTGCCAGCGGACAGCGCGCCGGCGACGAAGTCGAGATGCCACCAGGTGTCGGTCTTGCCATGGCCGCCGCTGACGAACAGCAGCGCGGACTCAGCCGGTGCGGACTCAGCCGGTGCGGACTCGGCCGGTGCCGACTCGGCTGGCGCCGAATCACAGCGCCCCATTCCGGCTGCCAGCCGCCCGGCTAGCAGCAGTGCGCCCGCCGTGCGTGAGTCTTCGCTCGCCCTCACCTCCGCGGGCATACTTCCAGTTCCCCAGTTCTCGTCTACCTTGACATAACCAAGGCGATCGGCAAGGTCGTTGAGACGGGTCAGTACCGACGTGGCGATCAGCCTCGACGGCACCGACCAGCCGCGGCCGACCGAACTGGCCGTCACCTCGGGAATGCTCCAGATCTTGTAGTCGCCAGGGCCGAAGCGCTGCTGCGGGGCATCCAGGCTCCTGGCCGCGATGCCTGGCTGCGGGCTCACCTCGAGGAATTCGAAGATGCGGGCTGTTTCGTGGTCAGGATTGGTGACGAGGTCTTCGTACCGCACCCGCAGGCACTGAGTTCCGAACTCCTCCTCGGTCTCCGCGATTGCCTCGGTGTAGTCAGCCCAGTACCTGGCCAGGGCCGCGACCGTATTGGACGACCCGGAAGCGTAATTTTCGAACCCGTAACTGGTCAGGCCCCACGGTGAGGCCTCGAGACCCGAGGCAATGACATCCATGGGGTGCCGGTAGAGGCAGATGAACTTTGAGCCAGGCCATACCTGCAATAGAAGGTCCGCGTGCGCTGCGCCGCCCAGGCTCTTGTCGCAGAATCGTTTCTTGCCGCGCCGGCTCAGATAGGAGCCGATCATCGGGTTCAGGCTGACGCGCAGCCCGTTAACTACCGCATCAGAATAGGTAACCGGCTTTTCAGGATCGCCGGCATCGGCCGGAGCATCCTCAAGTACCGACCAGGCACCGGCCAGTTGCCGGCACAGCCAGGGCAACCTGATCTCTGGCGGGCAGGCGAGATCGGGATGCGCGTCAAGCATGAATCGCACCAGCGTCGACCCCGACCGGGCGGTGCAGAGTACGAAGACCGGATCGGCAGGTTCAGCCGCCGGCATCAGACGGTCCCTGGCCCTCCACGGCGCGGCAGCGCACTATGCCGTGACACCGGACGGGGCGCTGCCATATCCCTGATGCCTGACGTAGGCGTCGTCTGAGCCGCCGTCGTCACCGCCGCTGTCGTCACCGCCACTGTCGCCGCCACCGCTGTCGTCGCCGCCACTATCGTCGCCGCCGCTGCCACCGCCGGTGTTCCCCCCGGTGTTTCCCCCGGTGGTACCGCCGTCATCGCTGTCGTCGCCGGTGTCCCCGCCGCCATCGCCGCCGCCGTCTCCGCCGTCAACGCCGGTCCCGCCGTTACTGCCGTTGCAGCCCGCGAGGATCCCCCCCGTGCCGAGGGCGATAGCTGCCCCGCCAGCCATCGCCAGCAGTCTCCGCCTGGCGATACCCCGTACCGGCCGGCCGACTTCCTCGTCCGTCGACTCCGACTCGTCCATTTTTACACCTTATATCCAATTATTAAGGCTTAATTTTCGCCTCGCGTTATACAACTGTAGTGATCGCCTTCGGTGATCGCAACGTCGCTGACCGCACTTTATAGCTGGTAGTCGGGTTGCGCGTCTGAGCCGATCCCGTACAGCGACTTCTGGCCCGAAATCGGCCGGATTTTCCGTGAACCAGAACGCTGCTTGCATCGTCTAGAAGGCAGATAACGGGCAAATGGCGGGGTCAGATGACGGTCAACTGGAGTCCGAGGGGCACCGAAGCAGCGCATCCCGTGGCGGTCGCAGCCGTGGTGGCGGCGCTTGGCCTGGTGTGCACGGCCCTCACCTGCTCGGCGCTGCTGTCACAAGAGGCCGCGCCGGCGGCTCCTGCCCGCTTCTCGATCACGGCTACCGCGAGTACCTCGACGGCCCCTGATCCTGGCCCGGCGCCCCGCTGGCTGAACCCGGCAGAAGAACGGCTCTGGGGATCTTCCCCGCTCCCCAGAGCCGGTCGCCTTGAAGGTACAGTGCCAGTCACCGCCCTCGCAGCCCGGTAGGGAGATAACCGAGTTCCCTCACCATCGGGTAAATGGGCGCGTGTTTGCCGGGCCGATAGCCAGAAAGTACCTAGCTGTGCCGCTAACGCGAACCATGAGCTGCCGGTGAGTCCCCGTCCGGCCCCGTCACGCCACGACGCGACCGCACGCCAGTTCCTGCGCGCCGCCGCCTCGCTCATCGACGCCTACCTCGATGATCGGGCCGGAGATGACAGGCCGGCGAGGCTCAAGTCGATTCGCTTCCCTGCCGCGCTCGACTGGCTGCGCACCGAGGACGTCATCAGGCTGGCGGCTGCGGAAGGCAGTTCCGGGGTAAGCAGGAAAGCGTTCTTCAACCGCTGGGCGACTCGCGATGAGTTCCTGCCTGACGCGCTGGTTTTCGCGCTGGTCTACGACGAGGTGCCAGAAGACCCTAAGGACGCGGCCAAGCAGGCACCTGAAGCCTCGGCTGCGCCATCGTTCGCCGGCGCGGTCGCAAGCATCGCTGACGAGGTGCTCGCGTCGCTCCAGCGGCATCCGCGCAGCTACCTGACCTTGCACATCGGCCCGCTGCTCGCACAGCACCCCCGGCTGCGCGACGCGATCTTGCCCTCAATGCGCCAGGGCAACGCCGTTTGGGCAGATGGCTTCGCGGCCCTGATCGAGGATCTCGGCGTGGCGCTGCGACCGGAATGGACGGCCCAGCGGCTGGCGCTTGCCCTTCAGGCAGCACTCGACGGGTTCCTGTTGCGGTACCGGGTCCAGCCCGAGGACTTCATGGAGTCGGGCTGGGAAGGCGCCGGCTTGTTCGCCGATACGGTGATCGCGCTCGTACTCGGCATAATTGACGCTGAGCGAAACGGCGAATCAGGCCGCGCCGCTCTCGACCGGCTGGCCGGGAACAAGGCCTGAGCCCGGCCCGCATCACCAGGTAACCAAGATCGGAGCCGGAGATACCGCATGCCGAAGCTGCCCGCCGAGCTTTACTACGCCGAGATCGACGCCAGCACGGCATCGCTGGCCGTGCTGATCGAATACGCCGATCCCGTGCTGCCGATCCCGGCCTGCCCAGACTGGACCCTGAGCCAGCTCGCGGCCCACGTCGGCCGGGTACAGCGCCGGTCGGCGGAAATGGTCGCCACGAGAGCGACCGGACCGATCGATCCCGAGCTGGTGCCCGACATCGAGCTTCCCGCTGATCTCGCCGCGCGCGGCCGCTGGCTGACAGCGGGCGCCGGCCGGCTCATCAGCGCGCTCCGTGAAGCGGGCGAAGAAACGGTATGGGCTTTCGGCACGGCCGGCCCGGCCGGCGTCTGGGCCCGCCGCATGGCCAACGAGGCCATGGTCCATGCCGCGGACGCCGCCGCGGCGGCCGGCGAGGAAGTCTCGTTCGTGCCGGAACTCGCCGCCGATGCCATCGATGAGTGGCTGACCCTGCTGAGCGGTCCCATCTTCGGCCGCCCAGACCGCCGGGCCGCCGTGCTCCCAGAAGGCGCCAGCCTCCACGTCCACGCCACCGATCCCGAACTTGGCAGCACCGGCGAATGGCTGGTCACGCACGAGCCGGGCGGCGTCGAGGTCGTCTCCGGCCACGCCAAGGCCACCGTCGCGGTCTCGGGCGCGGCCGCCGACCTGCTACTTGTCCTGCTTGGCCGGCGCTCGCCCGCCAGCGGCGGCATCCAGGTCTTCGGCGACGCCGGACTTCTCGATGCCTGGCTGGCAGGCATCAGCTTCTGACCCTCAGCGCGGGTGCCGGGAGAAGCGGCAGGGGTTCGCGGATGCCGACGAGCGAGACCTGCCCGCTGTACGTGTCCGCAAGCGAACTCTGGGCCAAGAAATGAATATTGCATGTATTCTTGGTTAACTACATCGATCGAAGGCTGTGAGGATGAGCCCTTGCTGACCGCATTGCGGGAGTTCGTCCTAGTCAGCGAGCCGGATGCGGTCGACCAGGTTTTTCCCGAGATCAGTGATTCCAGGTTCGGCCTGCTCCCAGAAGGCCGGGCGCGCACGGTCAGGCGCACCTGGCTGGACAGCTTCGACTGGCGGCTGTTCCGTGCCGGGCTGACGCTCGAGCTGGTGGCCGGGCGCGGCAGCGCGGAACTCGTGCTGACCGGAAGGGACGGCGAGTCGGTGACGGCCGTGCTCGCCGGAGACGAGCGGTTCCGCTGGCCGTGCCTGGCCGATCAGCTACCTGACGGACCGCTGCGCGAGCGGCTGGCGCCGGTGCTCGGCGTCCGGGCGCTGCTCGCGGTGGCGAATGCCACCAGTTCGCTCACCGAGCTTCGGGCCGTCAACTCCGACGAGAAGACGATCGCGGTCCTCGCGCTCGACCGGATGAAGGTCGCGCGGCAGCAGAACGGCGCTCCGCCGGCCCGCCTGGCGATCAGGCCGCTGCGCGGCTACCAGGTGCAGGCCGGCAAGCTCGCCGAGGCACTCGGGCAGACGCCTGGCGTGGCTCAGGCCACCGGTTCCCTGTTCGATACCGCACTCGCGGCCGCCGGCCGCCGTCCTGGCGACTACACAAGCAAGATCGATGTCCGGCTCAGCGGAACGATGCCTGCCGCCGCCGCGCTCGGAGCGGTGCTCAGCCGCCTGTTCGATACCGTCGAGGCCAACCTGCACGGCACGATCGCCGACATCGACACCGAGTTCCTGCACGACCTGCGGGTCTCTGTGCGGCGGACGCGGTCAGTACTCAAGGCATCCGGGCCCGTGCTGCCTGCGGGCATGCCGGACAGATTCCGGCCGGAATTCAAGTGGCTGGGCGACCTGACCACGCCGACTCGCGACCTGGATGTGTACCTGCTGTGCTATCCGGCGATGCGGGCGACGTTGCGGGCGGCAAGCGAGGAGGAACTCGAGCCGCTCAGGCAGTTCCTGCTGCGACGGCGGGCGGCGGCCTTCCGCCAGCTCGCGGCCGGCCTGCGCTCTCCGAGATTCAAGTCGCTGGCCAGCGAGTGGCGGCAGGAACTCGAGCACCTCGCTGCCATCAGGCAGGGCCGCAGGCCGGCCGCCGACGTCTTCGCCGCGAACGCGATCGCGAAAGCGCACAAGCGAGTGCTGCGATCCGGCGGCGCCATCACCGAGGCGTCGCCCCCGCAAGCACTCCATGACCTGCGCAAGCGCTGCAAGGAACTGCGATACCAGATCGAGGTCTTCGCCTCGCTGTACGACACCGGCGTTCAGTGGCGGGCCGTCAGCGATCTGAAGGCGCTGCAGGACTGCCTTGGTGAGTTCCAGGACACCGACGTTCAGTCGCTTGAGCTGCGGGCGTTCGCGTCCGCGATGATGGCCGACAGGAGCGCGCCCGCCGAAACCTTGCTGGCCATGGGAGAGATCGCCGCGGCCCTGGCGGACAGGCAGCGGGCCGCGAGGCAGGAGTTCGCCGGGCGGTTCGCCAGTTTCTCCGGGCAGCGTGGCCGGGCCAGGATCGAAGCTCTCACGAAGGCCGGGGCATGAAAGTCATCGCGACCTACAACATCAAGGGCGGCGTGGGCAAGACCGCGACCGCCGTCAACCTTGCCTGCCTGGCCGCCGCCGACGGCTACCGCGTGCTCTTGTGGGACCTCGACCCGCAGGCCGCCGCCAGCTTCCTGTTCCGGGTCAAGCCCAAGGTCAAGGGCGGCGGCAAGGCCCTGATCGCGGGCAAGCGGCCGATGGACGACGCGATCAAGGCGACCGACTTCGGCAACCTCGACCTCTTGCCGGCCGACTTCACCTACCGGCATCTTGACCTGCACCTCGACAGCGAGCGCAAGTCGGGCACCAGGCTGCGGACCCTGCTCGCACCGCTGCGGCGGCAATACGACCTCGTCGTGCTCGACTGTCCACCCAGCATCTCGCTGCTGTCCGAGAACGTGCTGCACGCGGCGGACCTGCTGCTGGTGCCGCTGATCCCGACCACGCTCTCGGTTCGTACGCTCGACCAGCTCACCGGTTTCATAGGCGACTTCGATGGCAGGCGCCCAGAGATCCTCGCCTTCTTCTCGATGCTTGACCGGCGCAAGCGCCTGCACCTGGAAACCGTCGAGCAACTGCCGGCCGAGCGCAAGGACGTGGCGACGGCCTACATCCCGGCCCTGTCGGCGATCGAGCGCATGTCGGTCCAGCGCGCGCCTGTCACTGCCGCGGCACCTCGCAGCCAGGCCGCCAAGCACTACAAAGAGCTGTGGGAAGAAGCCAGGAAGGTGCTCGGGCTGCCGGCTAGCCCAGCGACCGCAGGAAGCTGATCATCGCATCGCTGACCTCGCCTGGACGCTCTTGCTGCGTCCAGTGCCCGCAGCCTTCCAGCATGATCGTCTCGCGGAGCAGCGGGACTGTGCTCTCAAGGCCGTTGGCGCCGCCGGTGAAACTGACGGCGAGGTCGCGGTCACCAGCCACGTACAGGGCGGGCACGCTCACGTGAGCATGCGTCCACGCCGCCATCAGCTCCCAGCTCAGGTCAAGCGTCCGGTACCAGTTCAGCGGTCCGGTGAAGCCGGACTCCGCGTACTCGGTCACGAAGACGTCGATGTCGGCCTCGGTCAGCCAGGGCGGCAATCCGGCCGGCTCGGGGCAAAGGTCAAGGAACGTGCGGCCGGCCGGAACCACGGGAATGGCCCCGCTTGACACTTCGCCTCCGGCCGAGACGAGCAGGCGGCGGAAGGTCGAGCGCGGATCGCGGCTGAACTCGGCGTCGGCCACGCCGGGCTCCTGGAAGTAGCAGATGTAGAACCCGTCGGAGAAGACCGCTCGCAGCAATTCGAGCGGTGGGGTGCTACCCCTCGGCGTGTAAGGCACGCTCAGCCCGACCACGCCCCTGATCCGGTCAGGCCGCATCAGCGCGGTGTTCCACGCGACCGGCGCGCCCCAGTCATGCCCGGCCACGACGGCCTTCTCTTCGCCGAGCGCGTCGATCAGGCCGATCACGTCGCCGACGAGGTGCAGCATCGTGAACTTCCCGATGCTCGCGTCAGGCGGGTTACCTGTCCTTGCGTAGCCGCGCTGGTCGGGAGCGACTACGTGGTAGCCGGCCGCCGCGAGCGCGGTGAGCTGGTGCCGCCAGGAGTACCAGCACTCGGGGAAGCCGTGCAGGAGCACCACAAGCGGTCCGCTCCCCGCCTCGGCGATGTGCATGCTGAGCGGGCCTACCGGCACGGTGCGGTGAGTGATGCCGTTCGTCTGGGACATGACGGCACGATACGCCCGCCGGCGCGCTAAGGCTTCGCCGCCTGGCTGCCTGAGCGGGCCTGCCGATCAGCGGCGGGCGAAGGCTGCCTTCCGGCCGGACCTGCCGCCGGCTTCCAGGCCGTGCAGTGAGTTGGCGTGAGGAGGATCTTGCACGTGGGAGTGCCCAGAACCCGTACCGCGTGACTGGCCTTGAGGCTGCGGCCAGGCCGGGCGCTCGCCGCCTGTGAGGTTCGCGCGTTGTGCGGAGGCACCTGGTTTCCTGCCACATGCAGGACGTTGACCATGTAAACGACCGCGGCCACGCAGGCGATGACGCCGAGGGTCAGCAAGGAGAGCACTGCCCGCGCCCGCCGGGTTCGAAGGACGTGCCCCACGCCCGGCTGGCCGAACGCAGCCAGCCTCGCCGCCAGCCTGGGATCGTCGGCGGCGAGCATGCGCTCCATCTCTTCCAGGATGCGCTGCTCATCCATCGGAAGCGCCACTTGTCACCTCCACCGCCGCCGACCCGCCAGCCAGTCAACCGGGCGGGACTGCTACTTACTATCCCCAGTTGGAAGATTTTTTACCTGCCCATCACCAAGACTAAGCCGACCATACCGTAGTTGAAAGATTCGAATATATGTTCTAGTCTGCCAACCGTGCGATGGGACGGACTGCGACTACACGAACAGCAAGCAGACCTGGTTCAGTCCGGTGCTCAAGCCGAGGGCGGCGGGGCAGCCGGCGGCCAGGCCGCCATGTTCGGACGTGACGCCATCGCAAGAACGTTCGATACCCCTGGATTTCGCGGGATGACGTTTTTCGAGGTGCACGCAAGATCAATTATCAACAAAGTGCCTGATAAATCACGCATGCCGTTCCGGTGGACGATCAACCCCTACCGCGGCTGCGGTCACGCGTGCGTTTACTGCTTCGCCCGCGGCACTCACTCTTATCTCGACCTGGACACCGGCCTGGACTTCGACTCGAAAATCGTGGTCAAGGTCAACGCGCCGGAACTCGCGAGGAGAGATCTCGCGAAACCTCAGTGGGCGGGCGAGCACGTCGCCATGGGCACCAACGTCGACTGCTATCAGCGGGCGGAGGGCAGGTACCAGCTCATGCCCGGCATCATCAAGGCCCTCAGGGATGCTCGCAACCCTTTTTCCATTCTGACAAAGGGCACCTTGCTGCTGCGCGACCTCGAGCTGATCGCCGAAGCGGCGGAAGTGACCAGCGTCGGCCTGAACGTATCGGTCGGCTTCACCGACGCCGGGCTTTCCGCCTCGGTCGAGCCTGGCACGCCCGCGCCGCAGCGGAGGCTTGACATGGTCTCGGCGATCACCGCGCGCGGCCTTCGCTGCGGCGTGCTGATGGGACCTGTGCTGCCTTACCTGTCGGACTCGCCCGCGATGCTGGCCGAGACCGTGCGCCAGATCGCACTGTCTGGGGCGGCGAGCGTAACGCCGATCGTCCTGCACTTGCGGCCAGGTGCGCGCGAGTGGTTCCAGGCCTGGCTGGCCGAGCACCACCCCGATCTCGCCGGCGCCTACCGGCAGCTCTACGGCAACGGCGCCTACGCCAGGCGCGACTACCAGCAGCAGATCTCGGCCAGGGTCGCCGACCTCGCGACCAGGTACGGCGTCGGCCGCGCCAGCCCGGCAGGCGCCCGCCGCATCAGCAGGCCGCCCGCGCCCGCAGCCGTACTTGCCGCCGCCCCGGCCAGGCCCCGCGAGGAGCAGCTCACGCTGCTCTAGTCCCGAGCCCGGCGCCCGGCGAACCCCGCGTCGCTCAGGCAAACCCCTATACGGGTGCGCAGCGGGCACCACCCCGCCGCCCCGCGCAGGCCGGCCAGCACCATCAGATGTCCAGCGATGCTGTACGCCCGGCCGCGGCTGCAGCAACGAAGTCCCAGCGATGTCACCAGCGCAGCATCAAGTCGCCACCGCTGTCGTTCGATGCGCCGGGCCAGCAGCAACGCAGGACCAACGATGATGCCCGCTCCGGCGCTGCGCGCCTGCCCGCTCCCCCGGCACTTGCCAGGGCGGGGGTCCGGGTGGCGCGAGCCCGTGTGAAAAGAAGCACAAGCGCGGACGTACAGTTGAATGCCGTGGGCTCTCAGTACGATGAAGCGGACAGCAGATCGCCGGGGCGGCTGGTAGTCCGTACCATTCGGGTCGCCGATCCCGGCGACCTTATCGGCAGGCTGCCCGGGCCTGAGGCACTCGCCTGGGTGCGGCGCGGGGACGGCCTCGTCGGATGGGGAACCGCCGCGAAGATCACGTTGCCGGCCGGGCATGACCGGTTCGCGGCCGGCGAGAAATGGCTGCGCGAGCTGTTCGACGGCGCACTGGTCACCGATGAGGTGGACGTTCCGGGTTCTGGCCCGGTGGCGTTCGGCAGCTTTACTTTCGATCCGACCTGCGACGGCTCCGTGCTCGTCATCCCGAGGGCCGTGCTCGGGCGGGCAGGCGGCACCTCGTGGCTGACCACGATCGACGCGGAACCTGAGTCGGGCAGCGCGCCGGCGAGCCTGGCAGGAGCGGGCAAGGGAGGCGTGCTACCTCCGGCCATCATCCCCGATCCCGTGCCGCTCGCGCCACCCTCAGGGTTCCGCTGGTCAGACGGCCGCCTCACCGCGCCCGCGTGGGAAGAGGCGGTCGCGACCGCGGTCCGTGCCATCCGCGCCAACCAGGTGCGCAAGGTCGTGCTGGCGATGGAGCTTAACGCGACGGCCGCGCAGGATATCGACGCGCGGGTGCTGCTTTCCCGGCTGGCAGAGCGGTATCCGGACTGCTACACGTTCAGCTGCGCTGGCATGGTCGGGGCGACGCCGGAGCTGTACATCAGGCGCACCGGGCGGCAGATCTACTCGCTGGTGCTGGCGGGGACCGTGCCGACAGGCGGTACCCGCGACCAGGACGCGGCACTCGGCGACGCGCTGCTTGCCAGTGAGAAGGACCAGGACGAGCACCAGTTCGTGGTCGCCGACGTCCGCGCCGCGCTCCGGCCGCTCTGCGCCGACCTCACCATCGACGAGCACCCGTTCCTGCTGCGGCTGGCTAACGTGCAGCACCTGGCGACCGAGGTGCGGGGCGAACTCGCCGCGGGCGAGGCAGCCAAGCACTCGGCCCTCTCCCTGGCCGCCGCGGTCCATCCGACAGCCGCCGTGTGCGGCACGCCGACCGAGACCGCGATGGAGCTGATCAGGGAGCTCGAGGGGATGGACAGGGCCCGCTACAGCGGCCCGGTCGGCTGGGTTGACCGCAAGGGCAACGGCGAGTGGGGCATTGCCCTGCGCTGCGGAGAGATTTCCGGCCGTCACGCGCGGCTGATCGCGGGCTGCGGGATCGTCGCAGGCTCGGTGCCTGCCGTCGAACTCGCCGAAGCCCAGGCCAAGTTCTGGCCGATGCGCTACGCGCTCGAAGGCTGACTCCCGAGATCCCCGGCGGCGGTGTGCCCCCTGATGCCTACTCGCGCGTAAGGCGGCATACTGGCCGTTTTGCGGGCAGCCGAGGCTATGGTCACAGAGTGATTTCGATGGTCACAGCCCGATTGCGGTTGCATAAATGCTCCAGACCGCTTCCCGCCGCAAGGTAGACAGGGCACGGCAATACGTGTACTCACGGAAGGTGACCATGGATACGCCTGTGCCCAGCGCCAGGCTAGAAGGAGTCTGCTCATGACACGTCGTTCCCAGCGAATTGCCGTCATGGCGATAGCTAGTCTGGCCGCGGCCGGGCTGGCCGCCTGCAGCAGTTCGTCGAACAGCTCAGGCGGCTCGTCCACATCGGGTAACACCCCGGTTAAGGGCGGGACGCTCAAGCTGGTTGCCGCTTCCGGGCCTGACCACATCGACACTGTGCCCGCTTACTACACGGCGGACTACATTCTCGAGCGTGCGTACGCACGGCAGTTGCTGACCTACCCAACGGTCGTTGACCCGTCCCTGACCTCGGCGGGCTGGAAGACCGACACCACGCCGGTTCCCGACGTCGCGACCGAAATCCCGACAACCGCCAACGGCGGCATCACCAACAACGGCCTGACTTACACGTTCCACATCAAGCCAGGCGTTGACTGGAACACCACGCCGAAGCGGCAGGTCACCTCCGAGGACTTCCTTCGCGAGTTCAAGGCCTTCTGCAACCCGGCGCCCGGTGGTTTCGTAGGCAACTTGTCGTACTACAGCTCGACGATCAAGGGCCTGACGCAGTACTGCGACCAGGAGACCGCTTACTTCTCGAACACGAAGAAGCACCCGGTCACCGCGGCCGACATTGCCGGCTTCCAGAACTCGCACACGATCACGGGTATCTCCACGCCGAGCAGCTCGACGATCGTATTCAACTTGATCCAGCCAGCGAGCGACTTCCTCTACATGCTCGCGATGCCGTTCGCTTCAGCCCGTCCGGTCGAGTACGACTCGTACCTGCCGAACAGCCTGCAGCTCGACGAGCACACCATCTCTGACGGTCCTTACCAGATCAGTTCCTACGTTCCCGGCAAGTCCATCACGTTCGTGAAGAACCCCGCCTGGAGCCAGGCCACTGACAAGGTGCGGCACCAGTACGTCAACGAGATCACCCTCACCGACGGTGTCACCTCGGCCCAGACCCAGCTCGCTGACATGCAGGCTGGCCAGTACGACATGGTCGACGACACCGGCCTCGAGCCGACCGCTATCCCGAACCTGATCGCCACCAAGGACCCGAAGTTCGCGATCTGGCCGTGGAGTTCAACGCTGCCTTACATCGTGTTCAACCTGCGCAGCCCGAACGAAAACCACGCCGCAGGCAACCTGCTGGTCCGCCAGGCGGTTGAGTACGGCGTCAGCAAGGTCGCGGTGCAGAAGGCAGAAGGCGGTCCTGAGGTCGCCAAGATCATCTCTACCGCCATCCCGCCGGGCAACGTCGGGTACGAGCCTTACAACCTGTACCCGGACAACAACGGCGCTGGCAACATCGCGATGTGCAAGAAGGACCTCTCCAAGGCCGGCTTCCCGCATGGCGTGTCGCTCACTTACCTGTACGCGAACGACTCGGTCAACTCAAGGATCGAAGCCGCGATCGCGGCCAGCCTCGCTCCCTGCGGCATCACGCTGAAGGGCAAGCCGGAGCCTGGTTCCAGCTTCTTCGTCGACCTCGGCAACGCCCCGGTCAACAACAAGCCGGGCACCTGGGACCTCGGCCAGCCAGGCTGGATCCCCGACTGGTTCGGCCCGAACGGCCGCACCATCATCGACCCGCTGTTCAGGACCCGCTGCGTGGTCAACACCAACAACTACGGCTGCTACAACAGCGCGGCGCTTGACAGCCTGATCACCAAGGCAGAGACCGCGTCGAGCCTCTCGGCGGCCGCGACGCTCTGGCACCAGGCGGATGAGAACGTCATGCAGAACGCGGTCATCGTGCCGCTGTGTGACGGTCTTGCGCCGTTCTACTCCAGCAAGCGCGTCGAGAACGTCTCGCCGGGCGCCACGGCGGTCGTCTACGCGCCGAACATCGGCGGGCCGGACATCACCAACGTCTGGCTTAACCCGAAGGCTGGTTCTTAGGTATTAGAAGACGTGGGTCCGGTCGGGTATGCGCAAAGCTTCCCGGCCGGACCCACGGCTGTAATACGTCACTCTTCCTCACGCATACTCTCAGTTATGATCTATGTCAGCATGATCTATATCGGGTGGCCGGGCCTATTTAAGCTGCCAGAACCCGCTGAGACGGGCTCAGTCGCGGCGGTCAACCTGTGGAGGGACATATGAGCCTGCTCGAGGTGACCGACCTGCGGGTCAGTTTCCCGACAGCTGATGGAGTTGTACAGGCCGTTCGCGGCGTGTCGTTCAGTGTTGAGCGAGGTCGGACGCTCGGAATCGTCGGTGAGTCTGGCAGCGGCAAGACCGTGCTGACGCAGACGCTTCTCGGGCTGACCCCAGGCGGCCAGGTTTCCGGATCAGCGATGTTCGAGGGCAATAACCTGGTCGGTCTCGGGTCCCGCGCGATGCAGCGCATCAGGGGCAAGGAAATCTCCGTCATCTTCCAGGACCCGCTGACCAGCCTGCATCCGCTATACAAGGTGGGCTGGCAGATCGGCGAGATGATCAGGTCGCACGACAAGTCCATTTCCAGGCAGCAGGCGAAGGAGCGTGCCATCGAGCTTCTCGGGCACGTTGGCATCCCCAGGCCGCGCGAGCGGGTGAACGACTACCCCCACCAGTTCTCAGGCGGCATGCGGCAGCGGGCGATGATCGCGATGGCCATCTCACTGAGCCCCAAGCTGATCATCGCCGACGAGCCTACGACCGCACTGGACGCGACCGTCCAGGCCCAGATACTTGACCTCTTGCTCCGGCTGCAGCAGGAGTCCGACACCGCCTTGCTGATGATCACTCACGACCTTGGCGTGGTCGCCGACATCGCGGACAACGTCATGGTGATGTACGCGGGTCGCGCTGCCGAGAAGGCTACGAAGCGTGACATCTTCTACCTGCCCCATCACCCTTACACCAAGGGACTGCTCGAGTCGATCCCGCACAGCTCGGCCTCGCGTGACCGGCTCAAGCCGATCACAGGCCAGCCGCCCAGCCTCATCAATCTGCCGGCCGGCTGCGCCTTCCACCCGCGCTGCGCGTACGTGATGGACCGCTGCCTGGGCGAGCAGCCGAACCTGACGCCCGTCGGCGACGCGGGCGAGCACCGGTCGGCCTGCTTCCTGCCCGCTGCGGCGATCGGCCTGACCGATGAGGCCGAGGAACTGCGCAAGCAGACCGTCGAGATGGGCCGGCACGCTGAGGCCGCGGCGATCGCCGAGGCGATCGCGGCGGCACCCGAGTCAGAAGGAAGCGTGATCGCATGACCGGCTCGCTGACCACGAGTACCGACAGCGCCTTCCCCTCCGATCACACCTTCGGTGACGATGTGCTTGTCAGGGTCGACAACCTGGTCAAGTACTTCCCTGTCAAGGGCTCAGGGTTGCTCGCAAGGTCGGTCACCAACGTTCAGGCCGTCGACGGGGTATCTCTGACGATCAAGCGCGGAAAGACGCTCGGGCTGGTCGGCGAGACCGGCTGCGGCAAGTCCACGCTGGCCAGGTGCATTGCCGGCTTGATTCCCATTACCGACGGCAAGGTCTATTTCGAGGGCCAGGACATCACGAACCTGTCCCGCCAGCAGATGCGACCCTACCGCCGCGAAATCCAGATGATCTTCCAGGATCCTTACGGCGCGCTCAACCCGCGCCGCCGCGTCGGCTCGATCATCGGCGAGCCGTTCGCCATTCACAAGACCGCGAGCGGGAACGCGCGCAAGCGCGCGGTGCAGGACCTCATGGAGCGCGTCGGCCTCAACCCCGAGCACTACAACAGGTTCCCTGCCGAGTTCTCCGGTGGTCAGCGGCAGCGCATCGGGGTCGCGAGAGCACTCGCCCTGCGGCCCAAGCTGATCATCTGCGACGAGCCAGTCTCGGCGCTCGACGTCTCCATCCAGGCGCAGGTGCTCAACCTCCTCGCCGACCTGCAGGACGACTTCGGCCTGTCCTACCTGTTCATCGCTCACGATCTCGAGGTTGTCAGGCACGTCAGCAATTCGGTGACGGTCATGTACCTCGGCCGCGTCGCCGAGGCAGGCCCTGGCGACCAGGTCTATGACCACCCCAGGCATCCATATTCGGCCGCGCTGCTCTCGGCTGCGCCGGCCGCTGACCCCGATTCCGCCGCACAGCGGCAGCGGATCATCCTGACCGGTGACGTGCCGTCGCCGATCAACCCGCCATCTGGATGCCGGTTCCACCCCCGGTGCCCGAAGGCGCAGGATCTTTGCGCGCAGGCCGAGCCGCATCTCGAGCCGAAGGCGGGAGACCCGAGCACTCACCTGACCGCCTGCCACTTCCCTGTGGAGGCGGGCGAGGATCTGGCCAGGGCGGGCCGGAGGGAACAGCGATGAGCATAACCGAACTCCAATATCAGGCATCGCAGGTAGAAAACGCGCCTGCCATCGCGATTCAGGGACGCAGCCAATGGCAGCTCACCTGGCGGCGGCTCCGCAGCGACAAGGTCGCCATAGCGTCGATCGTTGTCATCATCTTGATGATCTTGTTCGCGATCCTCGCCCCGGTCATCGCGCACCTGACCGGGCACCCGGTCGACCAGGAGTACGTGAATACCGGGCAGACCGCCGATGGCCTGCCGGTCGGCCCCGGCGTGCACGGCTTCATACTCGGCACCGACTGGGTCGGGCGTGACCTCCTCGTCAGGATCGCCTACGGCGCCCGCATCTCGCTGTTCGTCGGGCTGCTCACCACCGCGATCGCGACCATACTCGGGGTGACGCTCGGGCTGATCGCCGGCTACTTCGGCGGCGTCATCGACGGCGTTCTCGCCAGGTTCTTCGACGCCGCGCTCGCGTTCCCCTATATCGTGCTCGCCCTGGCGCTGGCGTCGGTGTTCAACCCGAGCCTGCTGATCGTCATCGGGGTGATCTCGTTCTTCTCCTGGGCCGGCATCTCCAGGATCGTGCGAGGGCAGACGCTGTCGCTTAAGGAGAAGGAATACATCGAGGCGGCCAAGTCACTGGGTGCGGGGCCATGGCGGATCATGTTCATCGACATCCTGCCTAACCTGCTCGGCCCGGTCCTCGTGCTCGCGACGCTGTACATCCCGACCGCGGTTACCTTCGAGGCGACGCTGTCGTTCCTCGGGATCGGCATCCCTGAGCCCGCGCCGAGCTGGGGCAACATCCTCAGCGAGGCCACCGGGTTTTACCACGTCGCCTGGTGGTACGTGGTGTTCCCCGCCCTCGCGCTGCTGATCACGACGCTGGCGTTCAACCTGCTCGGCGACGGCATCAGGGACGCCATTGACCCGCGTACCGAGCGCATTTTCGCCGGCAGCAAGAACCGGCGCAACCAGCGCCGCAACCGCCGCAAGGGGCAGGGCCTCAGCCTGGACCAGGCGATCCTGGTCGGCCAGGAACGAGACCTCACCGACGGCAGTCCGCTTCCAGCGAGCGAGGAGAGTTAACAGGCCATGGGTATGGTGCGCTTCCTCGTCAGGCGGATCCTGACGGGCATCCTGGTCATGTGGCTGGTGGCCACGGGCACGTTCTTCTTGTTCTTCACTGCCGTCCCTGTGCAGTCAGTGGCGCGCAACCTGGCCGGCCGCTCGGCCTCGCCTGCCGTGCTCCAGGAGGTCATCAGGTACTACGGACTCGACAGGCCCTGGTACACGCAGTACGGGCACTTCCTCAACGAGCTGATACACGGCAACCTCGGGCAGTCTTTCTACCTGGAAGAGTCGGTCAACTCGATCATCAAGCAGGACCTGCCGGCGACGATTTCCGTCGTCATCGGCGGCGTCATCTTGTGGCTGGTCGCCGGCCTCGCGGTCGGCATCCTCAGCGCGACCAGGGCACGCAGCCTGTTTGACCGGCTGGCCACGGTCAGCGTGCTGGCCGGCGTCTCCGCGCCGACCTTCGTTGTCGGCGAACTGCTCATCATCTTCGTGTTCGTGCAGCTCAGCGACCACGGCATCACGTTCATTACCACCGGCTACAACGCGCTGACCGCCGGGTTCGTGCCCTGGCTCGGCTGCATGATCCTGCCGTGGATCACGCTGGCTATCGTCCAGGCGGCCGTGTACACGCGGCTGTCCCGAGGGTCGCTTCTCGACACGCTCGGCGAGGACTACATCAGGACGGCGCGCTCCAAGGGCCTGTCCGAACGGCGAGTGCTTTTCAAGCACGCCGTACGGTCGGCGATGACTCCTGTCGTCTCGCAACTCGGTATTGACGTCGGCGCCCTGCTCGGCGGCGTCATCGTCGTGGAGCAGGTATTCGGCCTTCACGGCCTCGGCTACCAGGTCGTGAACGCGATCGCCCAGGGCGACCAGCCGACGGTCATCGGCTTCGTCATCGTCGCCTCGGCGTTCGTGGTCGCAGCCAACATAATCGTCGACATGTCCTACGCATTGCTCGACCCGAGGGTGCGCATCAGCTAGCCGCTCGGCACTGTCTTGGCTCGGCCCGGTCAGGCTCGGCCCCGGTCAGGCTCAGGCCTGACCGGGGCTGAGTCGTTGAGCGACGGCTTCTGCGAGGGCCGCCCGGAGGGCGGCCTGTGCCTGGCGGCCGGTTCTGACCTCGGCCAGGTGCAGGCCGTCCCCGAGAGGGAGCCTGGCGAGGTCGGCGGGCGCCTTGAATTCCCTGTACGGCAGTCCGGCGGCAGCGGCGAGGCCGGCCAGGTTCGCGTGGTGCGGTGTGCCGAAAACGCGCTCGAAGGGCGCGGGGAACGCTGCCTGCTCCAGCATGGAGAAGATGCCGCCGCCGTCGTTGTTGACGACGATGAGGCACAGGTCGGGGCGAGGTTCTCCGGGGCCAAGCATGAGGCCGGGTGCGTCGTGCAGCAGAGCCAGGTCGCCAAGGAGAGCGACCGCCGGGCCGCCTCCGGCGGCCTGGTGGGCGAGGGCGGCACCGATGGCTGAGGAAACCAGGCCGTCGATGCCGCTTGCGCCGCGGCTGGCCGCCACGCGAAGTCCTGTGCGGGACCGCATGTGCTGATCGAGATCCCTGATCGGCATGCTCGACGCGACCCAGAGCAGTGCTCCGTCAGGCAACTGCCCGGCGAGGTCACGGGCGAGCCTCGGTTCGCTGAGATCCTCCCCCGCGTCAAGCAGTTCGTTCACCGCGGACCTGGCGGCGGCGTCCGCCCGCAGCCAGGCGCCGAGCCAGGATCCTGTTCCTGAGCCGGCGAGCCTGACCTGCGTGGCGACGTCGGTCGCCGTGCGGGCGGGGTCTGACCAGCGGCCGGGGGCCTGAGTGAGTACCACGTGGCGCTCCGCGCCTCCGGCGCGGAGCAGTGCGGTCTGGCCGCGGGAAAGGCCGGGGCGGCCGGCCGAGATCAGGATGTCGGGGCGGTGAGCTTCCCTGAACGCCCGGTCTGAGATGAGGTACTGGTACGCCGACAGCGCATTGGGTCCAGACCTGGCACCGGACGACGGCTCGGCCAGCACCGGCCAGCCGGCCTGCCCGGCCAGGCCGAGCAGCGGCGCGGGGTCGTAGTCGCCATCGCCGCAGACGATCAGGCCGCGCTCGGTCCACGGCAGTTCCACGGTGCCTGAGAACCTGGTCCACTGGGACAGGCGCCTGCGGCCTGACAGTGGCTCGGCCGCCGCGTGAGCGGCGGGCACGAGCGGGTCGCGGAACGGAACGTTCACGTGGACGGGGCCAGGGGCTCCCCCTGCGGCTCCTGACGCCAGCCCCCAGGCGCGAGCGGCGGCCGACCGCCAGTAACCGGGCTGCGGCTGCTCTTCAGCGACCCCGAGCTCGCAGAACCAGCGGACGGCCGAGCCGTACAGCTTGAGCTGGTCGATGGTCTGGTTGGCGCCGGTGCCGCGCAGCTCTGGCGGGCGGTCGGCAGTCAGGACGAGAAGAGGCACGCAGGTCTCGTCGGCCTCGATGACGGCGGCGTGGAAGTGCGCGGCGGCGGTGCCCGAGGTGCACACGATGGCGGCAGGCTTACGGCTCAGCTTGGCCAGGCCGAGCCCGGTGAACGCGGCGCTGCGCTCATCGATCCGCACGCTCAGGCGGACGTCGCCAAGCTCCGCGCGGCGGTAGAACTCCATCGCAAGCGGCGCGCTTCGCGAGCCTGGGGCGAGCACGACCTCGTCAAGGCCGCACCTGATGAGCTCGTCTGCCAGCGTCGCTGCCAGCGCCGTGGCGGGATTGACCACGGTCACAGGTACTCCGCGGCCGCCAGGGCGCGCTCCCGCCATGGCTGCGGGTCAGTCTCCCAGGTGCTTGCTGAAGCCAGCTCGCGGTAAGCGGGGCGGACCGGAAGCTGGCCGCCGGCCGCGACCAGCGGATCGCAGGTAACGTCGCCGGTCAGCAAGCTCATCGTGGCCAGACCGCAGTCGTAGCCGAGCTCGGGCAGCGCCGCCGCGAGGGCGACGCCTGCGGCGAGTCCGACCGAGGTCTCGACCGCGCTTGACACGACGCAAGGCAGGCCGCAGGCCTCGGCAACCCTCAGCGCGGATCGGACCCCGCCAAGGGGCGCGGCCTTGATGACGACGATGTCGGCCGCGCCTGCCGCGCGGACCTTCATCGGGTCCTCGGCCTTGCGCACCGACTCATCTGCCGCGAGCGGCACGTCGACGAGCCGCCTGAGCTGCGCGAGTTCCTCCAGCGTGGCGCACGGCTGCTCGGCGTACTCGAGCCCGAACCTGGCGAGCTCAGTCAGCACGCGGACGGCAGCGCTGACCTCCCAGAGACCGTTGGCGTCGACCCTTATCCGTCCTGACGCGCCGATCGCGTCACGCACCGCCTCGACGCGGGCGACGTCGTCGGCATCTGCCTGGCCGGGCTCGGCCACCTTCACCTTGGCCGTGCGGCAGCCCGACTTCGCGACGATGTCATGCGCCGCCTCCGGGCCGACCGCCGGCACGGTCACGTTCACGCCGACCGAGGTACGTACCGGGTCAGGCCAGCCGATCGCGGCCGACTCGATCGCGCTGGCCAGCCACCGCGAGCTCTCGGCAGGCCCGTACTCGGCGAACGGGGAGAACTCGCCCCAGCCGGCCGGACCGCGCAGCAGCGCGCCTTCCCTGACCGTGATGCCGCGGAAACGGTTGCGCATGGGGATCGAGTAGGCCCTCAGCGTCGGCAGGAATTCCCTCAGCAGTTCCCTCTGCAGGTCGGCGCTCACGGACGGTGCGGGAACCTGGCGAAGTCTGGCTTGCGCTTGCCCACGTAGGCGTCCCTGCCCTCCTGCGCCTCTTCGCTCATGTAATAGAGCAGCGTCGCGTCGCCGGCGAACTGCTGCATCCCGGCCGCGCCGTCGGTGACCGCGTTCATCGCGCCCTTCAGCATGCGCAGTGCCAGCGGAGACTTCTCAAGCAGCTCCCTTGCCCACCGCACCGTTTCGGCCTCCAGGTCGGCCAGCGGCACCACGGTGTTCACCAGGCCCATGTCCAGGGCTTCCCGCGCGTTGTACTGGCGGCAGAGGTACCAGATCTCCCGTGCCTTCTTCAGCCCCACCGTGGCGGCCAGGAGCCAGGAGCCGTACCCGCCGTCGAAAGAGCCGACCTTAGGGCCGGTCTGCCCGAAGATGGCGTTGTCGGCCGCGATCGTGAGGTCACAGCAGACGTGGAGCACATGGCCGCCGCCGATGGCGTAACCGGCCACCATCGCGATCACGGGCTTCGGCGTGCGGCGAATCTGGACCTGCAGATCGAGCACGTTAAGACGGCCAATGCCCTTGTCATCGACATAGCCGTCGTCACCCCTGATCTTCTGATCCCCGCCCGAGCAGAAGGCCTTGTCGCCCGCGCCGGTCAGGATGATCACGCCGATCCCCGGATCGTCCCTGGCCACGTTGAAGGCATGCTGCAGCTCGAACAAGGTCGTCGGCCTGAAGGCGTTGCGCACCTCTGGCCGGTTAATGGTGATCTTGGCGATCCCTTCTGCCGTGGCATAAAGGATGTCCGTGTACTCCTTGTCAGGCGCCGGTCCTGACGACTGCCAGTCGATCACTGCTCCCCCTTGTCTTTGCCCGTACCGTCCGAGGTGCTCGTTAATCTGCCGGTTAACCTTACGACCGTGCCATATCGCGACCTCCACGCGGTCCTCCTGCCCGAGTTTCCGCTCCCCGCGCTCGTGAGCGCGCTTGACGGCAGCGGGCCCGCTCTGCTGCTGCTCGATCCTGGTCTGCCGGCCGCCTCGCTGAATGAGATGCTGACCTTGTTCGCGCCCACTTCGCTGATCACGAAGACCGGGACGGAATGGTACGCGCGGCGCGGCATTTACAGCCACTCGAGCCCGGGCGTCGCCGAGAACGTGGCGGTCGTGCTCGCGACGTCGGGATCGACAGGGCCGCCCAAGGCGGTCGAACTGACCGCTGAGGCCCTGTACGCGTCGGCGCGGGCGTCGCTGGCCAGGCTGGAGCGGCTCTGCCCGCCAGGCGCGTACGGCGGCAAATGGCTGTGCTGCCTGCCCAGGCACCACATTTCCGGACTCGGGGTGCTGGTCAGGTCACTCGTCGCCCGGTCAATGCCTGAGATCAGCGATGGCGTGGACGCCGCGCTCGTCGAGTCGACGCGGTGCCAGTACGTCTCGCTGGTGCCTACCCAGCTCAGCCGCCTGCTCGCCGCAGGGGCACCGCTCAGCAAGTTCCGCGGGATCCTGCTCGGCGGAGCGCCCGCCGCCCCTGAACTGCTCGCCGAAGCCAGGGCAGCGGGCGCGCGGATAGTGACGACGTACGGCATGACAGAGACCTGCGGCGGCTGCGTGTACAACGGCGTGCCGCTCGACGGCGTGAAGGTTGACACTGGCACGGACGGACGGGTCAAGATTTCTGGTCCCGTCTTGTTCTCCGGATACCGGCTGGCGCCCGATCTGACCTCAGAAAGTCTCGCCGATGGCTGGTTCCTCACGTCCGATCTGGGCGGATTCGGAGAGGACGGGCGTCTTGTCATCCGGGGCCGCGTCGACGACATGATCAACACCGGAGGCGAGAAGGTCGTGCCCGGCGAGGTCGAGTCGGTTCTGAGAGAATGCGAAGGCGTTCGCGAGGTAGTCGTAATCGGCGTGCCCGATCCTGACTGGGGTGAGGAGGTGACGGCGATCGTCGTACCCGCGACCGGGGCTAAGCCCGGTCTCGCCGAGTTGCGAGCCGCCGCGCAGGCGCGGCTGCCGCGTTACGCGGCACCGCACCGGGTGGTGTACGTCGCTGAGATACCCATGCTGGCCTCAGGCAAGCCTGACCGGCTCAAACTACGGAACATAGCGGCTGATCCGCCCGTTGGCTAGGAGAGCCACCCGGAATTTCTTCTGGATTGCTGGGCAGGCTACCGCCACGCGGGAAACAAACTGGGCCGTCGCGCGTTATACGTAGCGCCCGCACTGCACAATACCAAGCGACGCAAATCTTGGACAGTGCCAGTTCGACCCCGTGGGCAAGGGAACGGAGGTGCCTGATGCCTGACACCATGCGAAGGACCGCGAACGCGCCCGCGAAGGGGCGCGGCGGCGAGTCTGCCGTCCGCCAGGCGGACGAGCCAGTGGGGCGCGGACGCCGCCGCCAGGGCCCAGATCATCCTGAAGTGGAGCATGCCGACGTGACTCATGCCCAGACCGAGGTCGCCGACGTCGAAGCGGACGAGGTCGACGAGTCCGATCTCGATGACGTGGCCGAGCTTGACGAAGGCGAACTGCAGGCGCTGCTGGCCAGCGACTCAGACGACGCCGAAGAGTCCGGGGAAGCCGGCGAGGCCGAGGAGAGCGCAAAGGCCGGAGCAGCCGCTCCTGGCCGGGCAGCGGCTGTCGCCGCCGCCGCGACCGCCGACGACGACGCTGAGATCGACCTTGATGACCAGACTTCCGTCATGGGCGACTCTGTCCATACGTACCTGAAGTCGATCGGCCGCACGAGCCTGCTGACGGCCGAGCAGGAAGTCGACCTCGCCAAGCGGATCGAGGCCGGCCTGTTCGCCGAGCACAAGCTCGAGACAGAGACCGACCTGTCCCCCGACTACGCCGCTGACCTTGAGGCCGTCGCAGAGGACGGGCGCCGCGCCAAGGCGCACATGCTCGAGGCGAACCTGCGGCTGGTCGTGTCGGTCGCGAAGAAGTACAGCGACCGCGGCCTTTCGCTGCTCGATGTGGTCCAGGAGGGAAACCTGGGCCTGATCAGGGCCGTCGAGAAGTTCGACTACACCAAGGGCTACAAGTTCTCCACCTACGCGATGTGGTGGATCAGGCAGGCGATCCAGCGCGGCTTCGCCGACTCGGCCCGCACGATCCGGCTGCCCGTGCACGTGCTCGAGATGCTCAGCAAGCTGAGCAGGGTCGAGCGTGACATGCACCAGCGGCTCGGAAGGGAGCCGACTCCGGAGGAGCTGGCCGTCGAGCTTGACCGCACTCCTGACCAGATCGAGGAACTGCTGCGCACCAGCAGGCAGCCGATCAGCCTGGACTCGACGATCGGTGAGGACGGCGAGACCTCGATCGGCGACCTGATCGAGGACGTCGACGCACCAGAGGCATCCGAGCTGGTCGACCGGCAGCTCATGGCCGATCAGCTCAGGCATGCGCTCGACGCGCTCACCCCGCGCGAGGCCACGATCATGGCGATGCGGTTCGGCCTGTACGACGGGAACCCGCACACGCTCGACGAGATCGGCAAGGCACTCGGGCTGACCAGGGAGCGGATCAGGCAGCTTGAGAAGCAGTCCCTTTCCAAGCTGCGCCACCCCAGCCGCGCCCAGCCCCTGCTCGAATACGCGGTGTAGGCCTACACCCAGACTTGTTTCACGGCTGCCGCTTCGTTTGCGGCCTGGGCGTAGCCGGCGCGGGCGGCCGCGGCCCGGTTGGCTGGGTCGAGCACGTTGCGCCCGATTGCGCGGAGCGCCTCAGGGTCCGGCTTGATCAGGACCGCGCGGGCACCCTGGGCAGTGAGCTGTTTGACCTGGGCACTTGTGCCGGGGATCGGGCCGAAGCCCTGGGTCAGGGGCGCGATGACCACGACTTGCTTGTATCCGAGCGCCAGGTCGGCGTTGGCGGCCGAGCGCATGCCGCCGTCCATGTAACGCTTCCCGTCGATCGTGACCGGCGGCCAGATCCCCGGCACCGCGCAACTGGCCGCCACCGCGTCAACCAGCGCTACACCGCTGCCGGCGTCGAATACCGTGAACTCACCGGTCGCCGTGTCGACGGCGGTCAGCTTCAGCTTTCCTTCCGGCCACTCCCCGACCGGCATCCTCGACTCGAAGACCTCCCGCCGTACCTCCTCTGGCTCGGTTCTTGCCTTGAGAGCGATCCGCCCGATCCGCTTCCTCGCCCGTACCGGACTCTGCGTGAACGCGACCGCGAGCACGTACCGCAACGTCAGCGCCCCGCCCATGCTGGCCGCTACCTCGTTTGACGACAAGGCCGCCGTCTGGCCCTCGTAGAACGTCGCCAGGCTGATCCCCGACCGCACGTCGACCCCCACGACAGACCCGGCCGAGGTACCCACCACAAGGTCAGCGTCGCTGAGGTCAAGGCCGTGCTCGCAAGCGAGCCCGGCCAGCATCCCGATCTCCCAGGCGACCCCGGTTATACCGCCACCGCCAAGGACCAGAGCTTTGTCCGCCATGGGACTCTTTATACCTCCCGGTATACCTAGCTTGACGGGCGGCACCTCCCGCGCCGGCGCCTGACCGGGTAGATTGCCGCTAGTGGACGTCCATGTAGAAGTACTCAGTGAGGTCACTGACGAGGTAGTCGGGGCGTTGAACGCGCTCCTGCCGCAGCTTTCGACCACGGCCAAGCCCCTGGATGCGGCGGCCTTGCGCGTGATCGTGGCCGCGCCGGCGAGCACGGTCCTTGTCGCGCGGGCGGACGGCCGCATTGTCGGGTCGCTGACGCTGGCCACCTTCCCGATCCCCAGCGGCGTCAGGGCATGGATCGAGGATGTCGTGGTGGACGAGGCGGCGAGGGGCCAGCGGATCGGCACCCTCCTCATCGACGAGGCGATCAGGCTGGCAAGAGCGGCCGGCGCCCGCACCGTGGACCTGACGTCCAGGCCATCGCGGGTCTCCGCGGGCGTGCTCTACGAACGCATCGGCTTCGAGCAGCGCGAGACGAGGTTCTACCGCTACAAGCTCACCTGAACGCGACCACGGCCCTATTTGACCCGGCCTGCCGATCTCAGCACCGCGGCCCACGGATCACGATCGGGCACGATCGGCAGGTGGGGTATCCCCGCCATCCAGCCGGCCAGCACCGCCTCAGGGTCATCCGGCCGGTAGGACTCGCCGAGCGCGGCCGCCAGGTCCCATGCGTGCACGTGCCACTCGACAAGCGCCATCCCGCCCATCCCCGCGACCGTGATCAGCCTGCCCTGATACGTGTGATGCGGCAGCGTGAGCAGCGGGCCCAGCCTGGCCGTGTACCTCGCCGCCGACTCGGTGAACGCCCTGATGTGCTCGCCAGGCGGCACGTCGGGCAGCGCGGCAAGTTCGGCCGAGTTCTGCCTGGCCAGCTTCCGCGCGATCCGTTCCGCTGAGCCTCCCGTGGCCATCAGCCTGGCCAGGCGGCTGACCGGGGCATTGTCCAGGTACTCGTGATAGTCATCGACAACGCAGCGCAAGTGCCCGGCCAGATCGGCGGCCCGCCATTCCGCGCACGGCGTCTGGGCATTCCACGTGGCGAAGGTGAAGCGCGCCGCGATGCCCGCGATCGCCTCGATACCCTGCCTGTACGCGGCCGGGGCGTCGATCGCAGACGCCGGCCCGCGGACCGCACTGTCCCTGGAACCAGGCAATTCCACCGGCAACCTCCCGTTTCGCCAGAGTGCCAGAAGTGCCGCCCCCGCGCCACTATCAAGTGCCAGGAAAAGAAAGTGACAGTTCACCGGCTGGCTGGTTACCATCCAGCAAGTGGCTACTTCGGGTGCGGAAGAATCGGTGCGCGCCCGGTCGCCCCTTCAGTCACTCTGGCGGCTACGCGAATATCTCCGGCCCTACTACGGCCAGCTCGTCCTGATGCTGGTGACGGCGCTCATCGCCAGCGGCGCGGAGATCGCGATTCCTTTGCTGGCGAAGACGGCGATCGACGGGCCGATCAAGGCGGCTGCCGCGATCAAGACGGGTCACGTGCACGGCGACGGACTGCTGATCGCGATCGGCGTGGCCGCGCTCGCCATCGGCATCACCGACGTGATCTGCAACATCGTCAGGCGCTGGGTCCAGGCAACGGCAGTCGTCGCGCTCGAGCAGTCCATGCGCGCCGACCTTTACCATCATCTGCAGGAACTCGAGCCGGGCTTCCACGATGCGTGGCAGTCCGGGCAACTGCTTTCCAGGGCCACCACCGACCTGTCGGCGATCAGGCGGTTCTCCGGGTTCGGCGTCATCTTCCTGATCACCAGCGTGGTCAGCTTCTTCGTCATCATCGGGCTGCTGATCCACCTCAACCTGCTGCTCGGGCTGCTGACCGCCGGCGTCTTCGCGCCGGTAACCGCGCTGTGCCTGCGGTTCGAGCGGCGCTACCGCGTGCTCTCAAGGAGAGAGCAGGACCAGCAGGACTACCTCGCCACCAACGTCGAGGAAGCGGCCGCGGGCATCCGGATACTGAAGGCACTCGGGCGGCGGGTACACGCCGCAGGCGCCCATACCAGGCTGGCGGAGACGGTCTACCGCACCCAGGTCAGCAAGGCCCGCCTGCGCGGTGCTTTCTGGGCGGGCCTGGATCTGGTGCCTAACGTCGCGATCGCGCTGATCCTCCTGCTCGGCGCCTTCGCCGTCAGCGACGGCGTGCTCACCACCGGCGGGCTCGTCGCCTACGTCGCTCTCGTGCTGCTCCTGGTCTGGCCGATCGAGGCGCTCGGCTACATCCTCGCCCTAGGCCAGGAGGCAGGCACCGCCGCCCAGCGCGTCTACGAGATTCTCGACACAGCGCCGGAGATCACCGGGCCTCCCGCCCTTCCCGCCCCGTCGGCTGCCGCTGCCCTGGTTCCCGCGCCAAGGGGCGCAGCCAGCTGGACCGCAGGGCATCTGGTGCTCGATCACGTCAGTTTCAGCTACCCGGGCGCCAGGACCCCCGTGCTGCGCGATGTGTGCCTGGAACTCGCGCCGGGCGAAACCGTCGCGCTCGTCGGCGCGACCGGCTCGGGCAAGACGACCTTGATTAACCTGATCGTGCGGCTGGCCGACGCGTCAGGTGGCGCCATCCTGCTCGATGGCACTGACATCAGGGAAATGCCGCTGCGCGTGCTGCGGACCGCCATCGCGTGCGCATTTGAAGACCCGACGCTGTTTTCTGTGAGCGTCAGGGAAAACGTGGCTCTCGGAAGGCCGGATGCCGCCGATGCGGACATCGAAACCGCACTGGCTGCCGCGCAGGCAGACTTCGTCAGCGACCTGCCCTGGGGCCTTGATACGAGGATCGGCGAGCAGGGCATGTCGCTGTCCGGCGGGCAGCGGCAACGGATCGCGCTGGCCAGGGCCATCTTGGCGCGGCCTTCCTGTCTTCTGCTCGACGACCCGCTGTCCGCTCTCGACGTGCATACGGAAGCCAAGGTCACCGAGGCACTCGGACAAGTGCTCGCCCGCGCCACCGCGCTGGTCGTGGCCCACCGGCCATCCACCGTCGCACTCGCCGACCGGGTCGCGATCCTTGAAGACGGCGAGATCATCGCCGTCGGCACGCACCGCGAACTGCTGATGACCAACTCGCAGTACCAGCACCTGATGAGCACGGATGCCGATAGCGGAGCGAGACGATGAGCCAGGCAGTCAGCTCCGCGCAGAACTGGCGCGGCATCGCCGCCGAGGACATCGACGAGCTGCCAAGGGGAGTCTCCCTTCTGCTGCGCCGCCGCAGCCGGGCACTGCTGGCGGACCTGCTTCGGCCGCACCGCAGGACCGTGGCGGCGATCATCGCGTCGATCATCGTGTTCAACCTGGCTGTCCTGGCCGGCCCTTGGCTGGTCGGGATCGGCATCGACAAGGTGCCCGCGCTGATCAGCACCAGGGACCCGGTGCCGATCATCATCATCGTCGTCGAATTCGGGGTGGCCGCGCTGGTCCAGGCCATCGCCAACTCCTGGTTCATCGCGGCGATCGGGACGATGGGCGGGCAGGTAGTCCTTGACCTTCGGCAGCGGCTGTTCATGCACTTCCAGCGGCTCCCGGTCGCCTTCCACGAGAAATACACGTCAGGCCGGGTGATCTCACGCCAGGTCTCCGACGTTGACGCGATCTCCGAACTGTTCGACGAAGGCCTGGACTCGCTGGTCAGCGCCGCGTTCTCGATGGTCTTCATCGGGACGGGCATGCTGCTGCTCGACTGGCCGCTTGCCCTGGCGATCTTCGTCGGATTCGTGCCGCTGGCCTGGCTGAGCGCGTGGTTCAGGCGCGAGTCAGCGGTCGCCTACCGCCGCACGCGCGAGACCATCGCCCTCGTCATCGTGCATTTCGTTGAGACCTTCAACGGGATCAAGGCAGTGCAGACGTTCCGCAGGGAGCCGAGGAACGAGCAGATCTTCGGCGAGCTGAACGCCGACTACGGCAACGCGACGAAACGATCGATGCGGCTGATCGCCTTGTTCTTCCCTGGAGTCACCCTGATCGGGAACCTGGCCATGGGGGTCGTGCTGCTCTACGGCGGCATCCGCGTCATCGATCACGACATGCCTGTCGGGGTCCTGGTCACGTTCATGCTGTACCTGACCAGGTTCTTCGAGCCGTTGAAGGACGTCTCGCAGTTCTACAGCACCTTCCAGTCGGCGGCCGCAGGCCTGGAGAAGATCTCTGGCGTGCTCGACGAACCGCCGTCCGTGCCTGAGCCCGCGGCTCCTGTGCCGCTGCCGGCGCGCCGGTCAGGCGACCTGCTCGCGGGGCGTGAGCTCAAGATGACGGAGGTGAGGTTCGCCTACCGGGAGGCGATCGTGCTGCCCGACTTCAGCCTCACGATTCCCGCCGGCCAGAAGGTCGCCGTCGTTGGCGCGACCGGCGCGGGCAAGACCACGATCGCCCGGCTGCTCGCCCGCTTCTATGACCCGAACCAGGGCCAGGTCATGCTCGACGGCGCGGACCTCCGTGACCTTTCCGACGCCGACCTGCGGGCCGAGATCGTGCTGATCACGCAGGAGAACTTCCTGTTCAGCGCCACGGTCGCGGAGAACATTGCCCTGGGCAAGCCTGGCGCTTCCCGAGACGAGATCATCGCAGCGGCCGAAGCCGTGGGCGCGGGGGAGTTCATCGGCGCGCTGCCCGACGGCTACGACACCGAGGTCGGCAAGCGCGGCGGGCGCCTGTCCGCGGGCCAGCGTCAGCTCGTCTCGTTCGCGCGTGCGTTCATCGCCGCCCCGAGCGTGCTCCTTCTCGACGAAGCCACGTCTCTGCTCGACCTGCCGAGCGAGCGCATCGTGCAGCAGGCACTCGAGACCGTGCTCGCCGGACGGACCGCCGTGATCATCGCCCACCGCCTGTCCACGGTCCGCATCGCCGACCGTGTCCTCGTGCTCGACCACGGCGAGATCACGGAAGACGGCCCGCCGGAGGTCCTGCTCGGGAGCGGCGGCGAGTATTCCGACCTCCACCAGCGCTGGCTCACCAGCCTGGCGTGATACCTGGGCGGTGTCTTGCGAGAACACCTCGCCGGAGTCCGCTAAGCTTGCGGCCGTGATGGTGGGACGTAAGCAGGCGAGCGCGGACGCGCAGACGCAATACCTGGCAGATGTCGCGCTTGCCGCGAACTTCGACGATCTTCTCGCGGCGGCGAGGACTGCCGAGCATGAGTTCAGGCGGGCTCAGGCAACGGTACAGCCGCTGACGGTGCAGTACCCGCTGGCGAAGAAGCTGGACGCCGCGCTCACCGAGGTCATGCGGTCAGCGTTCGCCGCGGTGCGGGCCGAGATCGGGCCGCGCGGCTATGATGACCGGATCTATAAGCGCAAGGCGATGGCGACTCCGGCGGTACACGCGCTGAACGCCGAGGCCGAGCGCCTGCTCACGCTGAGGGAAACGCACCGGCTGACCGGTATTCCGCCGCTGCCAGGCGGGGTAGGGCTTAGCCCGGATCAGGCGATTTCACACCGATCACACGCCACGATCTAGCGGACTACATAAATTAACCGAGTAATTTTCCTGTCGGGGACGCGGGCAGCAGCATCGCGCGTTGTAACCAGTAGTAGTGATTTGCTAGCCCTGCGTCGGCATGGACTACCAGGAAATCTACAAAGACCATGCTTGAAAACCATCCTGATGTGCCATGTCGGCATGATCGCAGACCTGGCAGATTAGGCAGTGAATATTAAACAGTGATGATCAACACATCCCCCGAAATTGATCAGGAGGCGCACCATGTGCCCGCACACGCCCCCGTGTCCGGCCGCTAGCGACCCGGACCACGAGGCGGCTCGTACCCTTATCAGCCACCCCGAGCAAGGCTGGAGCTTGCTCTGCAACGGCATCGTGGTGTTCGAAGACACCGGTGAACTGCTCCCTGGCGGAGCTGTCGTCGCACCGCACCGGCCAACAGACATTGTCATGACTAGCCCTGTAATAGCCGGACCCGTAGGCAGCACCCCCGTAGCTGCCGCGCTCCCTTCAGTACCAGCCTCTCCCGCTGCCTGAAGCCAGCCACGAGGCGACGGCGGCGGTCACTGCCGCCGGATGGCGGGACAGCGAATGAGTCTCGCCAGGCAGGACGACCAGGCGGTCAGCATCTTCGGCCGCCGGAATCCCGAACGGGTCGCTCTCGCCGTTGATCACCAGCACAGGCACCCCTGCGGAGCGCAGTTCGCCTGCGCGTGACTTGTCCGGCTGGTCCGCTTTGCCTGGCGGATGCAGCGGGAAAGCGAGCGCGATCACCGCGACGGCACCCGCCGCGACGGCCGTACGGCAGGCCACCCGCGCACCGTTGCTTCGCCCGCCCTGAATCAGCGGCAGGCCAGGGTAATCCGCCCTCAGCGCGGCGACGATCTCCAGCCACGCGGCATCCTGCCGCACTGCCGACCCCGGAGCCCGGCCGCCGGCGACCCGGTAAGGCTGCGTAACCAGCGCCACCACGCCGCTGTGCTCCAGCCCTGCGCGCCGGGTGGCGAGCACGTCGGCGGTCTCAGGTCCGCCGCCGGCTCCGTGAGTCAGCACCAGCAGGAACCTCGCCTGGCCGGCCGGCTCGCCGGCCAGTACCCGCGCCCGCCCGGCGCCCGTCAGGATCTCCATGGGCAGCCATGCTACGGCTGGGCCTGGCGGTCAGCCTCCCGGTCGGCGATCAGCTTCTCCAGGTGATCCATCCGGTCATCAAGGTCCCGCGTGGTCACGACGTCGGCCAGCGCGAGCCGCACCGCCGCCAGTTCCCTTGCCAGGTACTCGGCGTCGTCCTGTGTCCTCGTCGCCATTTCCCTGTCTCTTTCGATGCTCGCACGATCCCTGTCATCCTGACGGTTCTGGGCCAGCAGGATCAGCGGCGCCGCGTAGGCGGCCTGGGTGGAGAAAGCTAGATTCAGCAAGATATATGGATAAGGATCCCAATGCCGGATGAAGCCCACGGTGTTCACCGCGATCCAGAATATGACGAACACGGTCTGCCCGACGAGATACCGCCCGGTGCCCAGAAAGCGCGCGATGCCCTCGGAGAAACGCCCGAACGCGTCAGCGTCGTACCTGGTGCCCATCCGGGGCGCCAGCCCGCGGGGAGCGCTCAGGTCTCCCCCTTCACCGAACCGCCTCGGGGTCAGCAACGGCACTCTCATGTCCTCGCCTCACTTTCCTGCGGATCGCTCGGCTGCGGGCTTGAACGCCAGCCAGCGGGCAAGATGCGATCGAGCACGTCGTCCACGGTAATCGCGCCGAGCAGCCGGCCTGCCTCGTCGCACACGGCAACACCGATCAGGTTGTAGGCCGCCATCCTCTTCGCGACCTCCTGCTCGGAAAGCTCTGGCCGCACGAACGTGCTTTCCTCGACGCACCCGCCGACACTTGACCCTGGCGGCTCGCGCAGGAGCCGCTGGAAGCCGACCGTGCCGAGGTAACGCCCGGTCGGCGTCGCCGAAGGCGGCTCGCAGACGTAAGCGAGCGCCGCGGAGGTGGGCGCCATCTCTGGCTCGCGCATCTGGGCAAGCACCTCGGCGACCGGCGCGTCAGGCGGCACGATCAGCGGGTGCGAGGTCATCAGCCCGCCCGCCGTGGTGGCGTCGTAGCGAAGAAGGCGGCGCAGGTCAGCTGCCTGCACGGTCTCCATCGCGGCCAGCAGCCGCTCCCGCTGTTCTGGATGCATCGCGGCCAGCAGGTCGGCCGCGTCGTCAGGCTCCATCTCTTCGACCACGTCCGCGGTCCGCTCGAGGCCCAGTCCGGCCAGCAGCCTGACCTGGTCATCTTCTGGCATTTCCTCAAGCAGGTCAGCAAGCTCCTCGTCCTGGAGCGCCTCGACGAGCTGGCGTTTCCTGACGGCAGGCATCACCTCGACCGCGTGCGCCAGGTCCGTCGGGTGCATCTCGCGCAACCGGATGAGCTGCTCGGCCAGCGGTCCTGGCTTGAACAGCTCCGGGTACTTGTCCCATGGCACCACCGTTGCGGAACTTGACCGCATGCCGAGGATCCGGCTCTGGCTGACCGCGAGCGCCGCGACCTCCCAGCCGCCGCGGCGCTGCTCAGAAGGCGCGATGCCGACGTCAAGCACCCGGCCGGCGCCTGCGGGCTTGCCGTACAGTTCAGAGGCCAGGATCTCGCCGACCCGCCTGCTGAACCTCCGCAGGTCGATGGTGCCGCCGCGCAGGTGCGCGCCGTCAATTGAGATCTCCGCCACCCGGCCGAGGTTGACGAAGATCTCCCGGCGCTGCAAGGTGACGACCAGCCCGAGCACCCAGGGTGCCTCACCGCTGGCAGACGGCAAGATCACGACGTCGCGGACCCGGCCGATCGCCAGGCCCTCGCCGTCGAGTAGCTGCCGGCCGCTGAGCCGGGACGTGAAAACTGGCCCCACGGTCATGACAACTACCCTGCCTCCATCCGTCGTTTCCTCCCCCCATGGTGACGTGATCATGTCACCAGCAAAAGAGGCGCGCCCGTGCGCGGTACGTTGATGGCGTGCACGACGACGCGCCGCTCTGGGCTGATCAGGCTTTCCTGCGCAACGTGCAGTACGTCACGGACCGGAACCTGGCCGCCAGGCAAGCTATTTACGCCTTCCAGCGGCCCAAGCTAGACCTGCCGGCCGCGGTTCTCGGCTCGCTGGCGCTGTCCGGGACAGAGGTTATCGCCGACATCGGCTGCGGTAACGGCGCTTACCTGGCTGAGCTGCACCGGCGCGGGCACCTCGGCCAGGTAATCGGGCTCGACGCGTCGCCGGGAATGCTCGGGGCCGCGGCGCCTCGCTGCCCAGGCGCCGCGCTGGTCAACGGCGACGCGATGGAACTGCCGCTCGCGGACAGCGCAGCGGACGTCACGCTCGCCATGCACATGCTTTATCACGTGCCTGACCCGGCGGCCGCCGTCGCCGAGCTGAAGCGCGTGACCGCGCCAGGCGGGAGAACCGTGATCGCGCTGAACGGCGACGATCACCAGCGCGAACTGCGCGCGGTGATCGGCGACGTGGCCGGTGCCATGGCCAGTTCCGACCCTGGCTGGGACCGGATCAGGCTCGACGAGGGCGAAGCCCACGCCGCCGGGATGTTCGGCTCGGTGATCAGGCACGACTTCGCCGGCCAGCTCGAGATTCCTGATCCGGGCCCGGTCGCGGACTACGTGCGCAGCATGTCGCTGGTGAAGTCGG
>DATJLT010000125.1:0-9605 GCA_035509195.1 Streptosporangiaceae bacterium
AACTGCCGAGGGAGACGGTCGTGACGGCGCTGGCCGAACTGGCCGCCCGCTACGCCGAGCAGGGCCGGGGCTTTGACCTTCGCGAGGTCGCGGGCGGCTGGCGGTACTACACCAGGAGCGAGTACGCGCCGGTCGTCGAGAAGTTCGTGCGCGACGGGCAGGAGGTCAGGCTTACCCAGGCCGCGCTTGAGACGCTGGCCGTGGTCGCCTACCGGCAGCCGGTGGGCCGTGCTCAGGTTTCCGCCGTGAGGGGCGTGAACTGTGACGGCGTCATGCGGACGCTGACGCTGCGCGGCCTCGTCGAGGAGGCGGGGAACGACAGGGAGACCGGCGCGATCTTGTTCCGCACCACCGCTTACTTTCTCGAGCGGCTCGGCCTGGCCGGCCTTGATCAGCTCCCCGACCTCGCGCCTTACCTGCCCGAGCAGCTTGAGGACGAACCTGACGCCGGGGCGGGCCGTGCGCGCGGGTAAGAGCACGGGCGGTTACCGTGACGACGATGATGACGACGACTGGGGTGACGAGCCTGGCGAGCGCGACTCCCTGACCGACGTCCCAGGCGGCGTCCGCCTGCAGAAGGTGCTCGCCGCCGCCGGCGTCGGCAGCCGCCGTAGCTGCGAGGAACTGATCGGAGCTGGCCGGGTCGAGGTCGACGGAGAGATCGTCCGCCGCTTCGGCGCGCGGGTCGACCCGCAAACGCAGGTCATCAGGGTAGACGGCAAGCGCATCCCGTCCCGTGCCGACCTGGTGTACCTGGCGCTTAACAAGCCTGCTGGCGTCGTCTCCACGATGTCCGATGACCGGGGAAGGAAGTCCATCGCCGACCTGATCGGCGACCGTGATGAGCGGCTGTTCCATGTTGGCAGGCTCGATTATGAAACCGAGGGCCTGATTCTGCTGACCAACGACGGTGAGCTTGCCCATCGGCTCGCCCATCCTCGTTACGGGGTGCTGAAGACCTATCTCGCCGAGGTGCCAGGACCACTTCCGAGGGATCTCGGGCGGCGGCTGACCACCGGGATAGAACTGGATGACGGTACTGTGGTGGCTGACCGGTTCCGCGTGGTCGATCAGGCCGGGTCCCGCGCGCTCGTCGAGATCACCTTGCACGAAGGACGTAAGCACGTCGTGCGGCGCATGCTCGCCAAAGCCGGGCATCCGGTAAGCCGTCTGGTCAGGACCCAGGTGGGTCCGGTCAGCCTCGGCTCGCTTCGCCCCGGCGCGACCCGGCGGCTCAGCACGGCCGAAGTGGGGGAGCTTTACGCGGCCGTTGGAATGTAGCTTCCGTTCTTGAGCTTTTCCGTCACGAAGGAGAGGTAGTGAAGGTCAGAGCGATCAGGGGCGCGGTGCAGGTCGATGGCGATGACCGGCAGGCGATACTCGACGGAACTGCCGAGCTGGTTACCGCCGTGATGACCAGGAACAACCTGTCTACCGACGACGTCATCAGCGTGATCTTCTCGGCGACGCCCGACCTGAGCGCGGAGTTTCCTGCCCTGGCGGCCAGGAAACTCGGTTTCCAGGAGGTGCCGCTGCTTTGCTGCAGCGAGATTCCCGTTCCAGGCGCCATGCCACGCGTGGTCAGGCTGATGATGCACGTCGAGACCGAGCTGCCGAGGTCGGAGATGCATCACGTTTACCTGCGTGGCGCGGCGGCGCTGCGCCTGGACATCGCGCAGTGACGACGATCCTTGAGGCGGTGCCGCCAGAGACGGCGGTCATCGTCGGTACCGGCCTGATCGGTACCTCGATCGCGCTCGCGCTGAGCGCTTCGGGCACCGAGGTCTGGCTGAGCGATACGGACCAGGGAGCCGCTCAGCTCGCGGCGGATCTCGGTGCCGGGAAGCTGCTGCCTTCTGGCGGGCTTGAGGCGCCCGCCGACGTTGCCGTGCTTGCCATGCCGCCTGCCATGGTCGCCGCGTCCTTGAAGGCGGTCCAGCGCAGCGGCCTGGCCAGGTGCTGCACGGACGTCGCGAGCGTCAAGGAACTGCCGCTGCGTCACGCTGCGGAACTCGGCTGCGACCTGACGACTTACGTTGCCGCGCATCCGATGGCTGGCAGGGAGCGGCCAGGCCCCGCTGCGGCGAGGGCCGACCTGTTCGTCGGCCGGCCTTGGGTGATCTGCGCGGGCGAAGAGACCTCGGCGGACAGCGTTGGCCTGGTGCGCGGCCTCATCGGCGCCTGCGGCGCGCAGGTCATCGAGATGACCGCACGCGAGCACGATGAGTGCGTAGCGCTGGTGTCGCACGTGCCTCACCTGGTGGCAGCCGCTGTGGCGGCGCAGTGCGCGGATGCTCCGAGCCGGGCCCTAGCACTGGCTGGACCAGGACTTCTTGACGTCACGAGGATCGCGGCAGGCGACGCGAGCTTGTGGACGGAGATTCTCGCCGCCAACGCCCTGCCGGTGCGCGAAGTGCTGCTGGCGATCGCCGATCAGATCGGCGCGGCGGCCGCAGTACTGGCGGATATTGCCGTTGGTCAGGAAGATTCCGCTAAACGGCTGACCGCCATGCTCGAGACCGGCAGGAACGGCGTTTCTGCCCTGCCAGGCAAGCGCGGCGGGCCGGCTCCCGATTACGCCGTGGTGCAGGCCGTCATTGGCGATACCCCTGGTGAGCTGGCCAGGCTGTTCGCCGCTGCCGGGTCAGCTGGCATCAACATCGAGGACGTCAGGATCGAGCACTCGCCTGGACTGCCCGTCGGTGTCGCCGAACTGTCGGTAAGGCCGGAAGCGGCAGCGCGGCTCTCGGCCGCGCTGGCAGCCAGCGGCTGGCCGGTAGCATCTCCAGCGTGACAAATATGGCCCAGGCAGCCAGCGAGGCGGACCGCTGGCCGGAAAGAGGGCTCATCGTCGCCGTTGACGGTCCTTCTGGCTCAGGGAAATCGAGCGCTGCGCGCGGCGCGGCTGCCGTGCTTGGCCTGCGGTACCTGGACACGGGCGCCATGTACCGCGCGGTGACCTGGTGGATGCTCGAGCATCGGGTGGACCTGTCCGATGCGGCCGAGGTCGTCAGGCAGGGGACCTGCCTCACGATCGAAGTCTGCACCGATCCTGCGCTTCAGCGCACGATCGTTGACGGCGCGGACGTGACGACGGCGATCAGGGACCGGGCCGTGTCCAATGCGGTCAGCGTGGTCGCGTCGATCCCGGGGATTCGCGCTCACCTCATCGGGTTGCAGCAGGACATCATTGCCCGGGCGGCGGCGGCCGGCGGGGTCGTGGCCGAGGGCAGGGACATCGGCACTGTCGTCGCGCCGCAGGCTCCGTTGAAGGTGTTCCTGACGGCCAGTGAGCAGGCGCGGGCCGAGCGCCGGTCGGCCGAGCTTGGCGCGGCCGCCGATGCCGGCGCGGACCTGACCCGCCGCGAGCAGGCCAGGCGCGACCGGCTCGATGCGCCGCAGACGCGGCAGGCGGGGGACGCGGTAGAGATCGATGCGACCGACCTCAGCCTGGCCGAGGTCATCGACCTGATCGTCGGGCTGGCAAGGGCGAAACGAGTACGATCATGATGGATAACGCTGAACTTACCGAGCCGGCCGAGGTCGCTGCCCCGGTGCTGGCCGTCGTCGGACGGCCTAATGTCGGCAAGTCGACTCTGGTCAACCGGATACTCGGCAGCAGGCAGGCCGTGGTTGAAGACACTCCAGGCGTTACGAGGGACCGGGTCACGTACGACGCGACCTGGCGCGGGCGGGCCTTCACCCTGGTGGATACTGGCGGATGGGAACCTTCTGTTGAGGGTTCCGGAGAGCTGGCAGCCAAGGTGGCGGCGCAAGCGCGGCTGGCGGTAGATGCCGCCGACGCGGTGCTGTTCGTGACCGATGCCGTCGTCGGCATCACCGATGCCGACGAGGCGGTGGCGGCCGTGCTCCGCCGCTCCAAGAAGCCGGTCGTGCTCGCGGCCAACAAGGTGGACGATGCTCCAGCAGAAGCGGGCGCGCACTCACTGTGGGCGCTCGGGCTCGGCGAGCCCTACCCGGTAAGCGCGCTGCACGGCCGGGGGAGCGGCGACCTGCTCGACGTGATACTCGACGCCCTGCCTGAGGCGCCAGGCGAGCGTTTTGAGCCGGAGGCGGGGCCGCGCAGGGTCGCGCTCATCGGACGGCCCAACGTCGGTAAGTCGAGCCTGCTGAACAAGCTGGCCGGGCAGGAGAGGGTCTTGGTCGACGCCACGGCCGGCACCACCCGTGATCCCGTGGATGAGCTGATCGAGCTGGGCGGCAAGATCTGGCGGTTCGTCGACACGGCAGGTATCAGGCGGCGGGTCAGTCACACCCAGGGCGCTGACTACTTCGCGTCCCTGCGCACCGAGCGTGCGCTTGAGCGTGCCGAGGTTGCCGTGGTGCTCGTCGACGCCAGCGAGCCGCTCGCCGAGCAGGACCTGCGGATCATCTCGATGGTGATCGAGGCGGGGCGGGCGCTGGTTATCGCGTTCAACAAGTGGGATCTCGTCGATGAGGACCGCAGGCACTTCCTTGACAGGGAGATCGACCGGCAGCTCCACACCGCGCGCTGGGCACAGCGGGTGAACATTTCGGCCGATACCGGATGGCACGTGGACCGCCTCGTGCCCGCGCTCGAAACGGCGCTTGCGAGCTGGGAGACGCGGATCCCGACGGGGAGGCTGAACGGCTGGCTGAACGAACTGGTCGCGGCCACGCCACCGCCGGTGCGGGGCGGCAAGCAGCCGAAGATCATGTTCGCCACTCAAGCCGGCGTCCAGCCGCCCCACTTCGTGTTGTTTACCTCCGGATTCCTCCAGGCCGGTTACCGGCGGTTCATCGAGCGCAGGCTCCGCGAGGAGTTCGGATTCCAGGGCACGCCCATTCACCTGTCCATGCGGCTGCGCGAAAAGCGGGCCAGGTCAGCCAAGCCCGGTCGGTGACCAGCAGGACAGGTACGCGTTCACGTACTCGTTGTCGGTGTACGCGTTGCTGGTCGCGAGGTTCAGGTACCAGGGCCCGCCATCCAGCTTGAAGTACGCGCTTCCGATTGACCCCTCAGCGACCGACGTGCTCTGCGGATTGCCAGCGGCCTGGATGACCTGGACGTAGGCCTTGTCCGAGCTGCCCGCGTTGTTGTCAAGCCCGAACTGGATGCTGATGCTGCGGCAGCTTGTCGATTTGCCGCTGACCTTCACGACCGTGTCGGTGCTTGTCCAGCCGGGCGGGGTGTCCTCGATCAGGTAAGTGAAGATGTTGCCGCCGACCTGCACTGTCTGCGTATCGCAGTTATTGGTGTCGTAGACGTCGATCGAGGAATGGTTGTACTGCGCGTTGCAGAGGCTGGCGAGCTGTATCCGGCCGTAGGAGTAGAGCGCCTTCGCGGGCGAGAAGACGATGTTCTTGTGCTGCTTGTAAACCTTGATCCGGTAGCTGTAAAGCCCTAGACGGACCGAGGCGATCGTCTTGGTGCCGTTGTGGCCCTTGAGCCAGGTGACGTCCTTCCACACCTTCGCGGTGCCGAACGTGCGCTGCAGTTCCAGCTTCGCTCCCGCAGGCAGGCCGCTCGCCTTGTACGCGATGACCGGCTTGGTCGAGGAAGAGATGCGGTTGTGCTTGAAGCTGAGGCTGGCCGCCGGCCCGTGTCCTTTCCTGGCGCCGTGATCCGACGCCGCCGCGGAACTGGCCGAGCCGAGCACCAGCGCCGCCGCCGCCGCGACGGCGAAGATCGCTGGGCCGGCTCGATGAAATCGCGACATTCCGTCCTCCTTAGCCAGGCTAATGATTGTGCAACTATAGGGCGTAGTCGTCATTCGTGTCCTGGTGAGCGATATTCCGTGTTAGCTACGCAACGCGCTGAGCTGCGTGAGCAGCACGGATATCAGCGAGAAAGTCTCCTCGTCATTAGCGTCGGCGCCGTGCGGGCCGCTGAAGCGGCTGGCCGCCAGGGACAGGTCAGTGAGGTCCCAGCGGAGTCTGAAGAGTTCCATCGCCCCGGCTTCTGGCTTGCGGCCCGTGCTTTGCTCGTAGGCGTCAAGAACCGAGCCGTCACCTGGATCGAGGTCCCATAGGTCGCGTTCGGGCAGCGAGATCATCGTGGTGTCCCAGTCGATCATCAGCCAGCCATCGGGCGTCCTCATCGTGTTGCCGGGATGCGGTTCGCCGTGGGTCAGGACCATTTCCGCGCGCGCGTACCTCGCCGCTAGTTCGTCGTAGCGCCTGAGCACGGACCGCAGCATCGGCTCGCTGGCTTTGATCAGGGTCCTGGCTGGCTCGCTGTAGGGGCCGGTGCTCTCGGCGTTCTCGGTGCCCAGCATGTACGCAAGCGCGTCCCTGCAGGCGATCGTGAGGTCGTCGGTGAGCGCCCGGCTGCCTGCCGCCTCAGGCGCGGAGTGGATCGCGGCGATGAAGCCTGTCACGGCCATCCGGTGCGCGGCCGAGCTGAACTCGCCCCACGTGAAGCTCTCGCCGGTGACGTACGGGTAGGCAGAGAGGGCGAATCGCTCCTCCAGGCGCGTGAGCGGACGGCCGTCGCGTGACGGCACCGGTGCGTGCACGAAGCCCATCCCGAGCGCCGCGAGGGCAGTCGCCGTTGCGAGCGAGGACTCAAGCCGGCGAAAGCTCTCGCCCAGGGCCTCAGTCCTTGACCAGCGCCTGGCGTCTAGTTCGTCGACCGTGACGAACCAGCGGGAGCCGGTCTCGTCCGTTACGTCCCAGTGGTGACTGCCCCAGCCGACCGGCAGGTAGGTCATCGAGGCCATCCGCAGTCCCCACCCGCGGGCCAGCGCCGATCTCAGGGCATCGGCGCCAAGGCCGTCGGGCGGTGCGAGCACCGCCTCAACTTAAGCGCAGTCGGCGTCGTCAGGCTACGGATTTGTTCCGGCCGGACCGGTGCGACCTGGCCCGGCCTTGAACAGCATCAAGTAGCCATCGATGTCCTAACCCGGCCCGCGGCTAACAGCAACAGTGGCTCCGCGATGCTGCGGGAACAGCATCAGCTAGCCACCGATGTCCCCGGCCAAGGCCCGCGAACGACAACAGGGAGCCAGCGATGCGGTGAGCCCTGGCGGAATGCCCGGAACGCGCCGCATGCCGGATCAGGCGGCCCGTGCGGCCATGCGGCCGTGCGGCCATGCGGCCGTGCGGCCGTGCGGCCCGAGCCCGAGCGCGCCAGCAGCGGTCTCACCAGGAAAGAAAGGTGCCCCCATGGGCCAAGGATGCCGCGGGCACGGGCATTGTGCCCCGAATGGCCGGAATGTCTAGTAGGGCCGGGTCCGGCCTCGGCCACAATGTCACCGCGTCAGGGCAAACTGATACCGCACGGGCGACGGGAGAGGGGTGTGGGCGGAGGTCCGCCTGGAGCCGGGGTTCGCCATCGGCGGGCGTGAAAGGCAATGGATGCTGGCCTTTTCCGGTGCTTATTGGCTGGCCAATCCGTAGTATTCTTCTGTTGCCGAGAGAGCGAGTTTACCGGCCGCTGACCAGCGGAAATGCGTGACGCACTTCCGTCAGATGAAATGCCGATTGGGATCTCATTTGTCCGACCCTGCTGCTACTAATTGGTGAAGCTCGCTAATTCACCGAAGGAGGCGGCAGTTGCTTGCTGGCCCGACTATTCGCCGTCGCAGGCTTGGCACTGATCTCAGGCGCCTGCGCGAGGAACGATCGCTGCGGCTCGAGGACGTGGCGGCGCGACTTGGCGTCGCGCCCTCGACGCTGTCAAGGATCGAGACAGGAAAGGCGCCGACAAGGACGAGTTACCTCGCGGTCATGCTCGACCTTTACGGCGTCGATGATCCGCAGCGGCGCAGGCTGCTCACCGACCTGGCCCGCGAGGGCCAGCGCAAGGGCTGGTGGGCCGATTCTGAGGACTTGCTGGCGGCCGGGGCCGGCAACTACCTCGGCCTGGAGGCCGAGGCTTCAGTGCTGCGCTCCTTTGCCCTTCAGGTCATACCTGGCCTGCTGCAAACTGAGCAGTACGCGACCGCCGTGTGCCGGGCCAGCCGTCCCGACCTTGGTCCCGAGCAGATCAGGAGGCTGGTCGCGCTCAGGCTGCGGCGGCAGGAGTTGCTGCGCCGCGCGGACAGGCACAGGCTCCACCTGGTGATCGACGAGTCCGCTTTGCTCAGGTCGATCGGATCGGCGGGGACGATGGCGGCGCAGCGCAGGCACCTGCTCTCGCTCATGACCGACGGCCAGGTGACTGTTCAGGTCCTGACGCTCGCCAAGGTGAGGACGGTGCTGACCGAGCCGTTCACCGTGCTGAGCTTCGCTGACAAGTCAGACGCCGACGTTGCCTGCGCCACGAGCATCCGAGGCCAGCTCGTCTTCGAGGAACGCCCGGCCGAGGTCGGCGCCCTGCGGGCGGCGTTCGAGGCGATGACCAGGACCGCGATGCCGTCGGAGGACTCACAGCGGCTGATCTCTGGCCTAGCCGGCCTGCCTGAGCAGTAGCCTGCCGACAATCGCCAGCGTCTGGCTCGCCGGAAGGCTGCTGCTTACCAGCCGGTCGAGCTTGGCGGCATAGCGGGCAACGTCGGCGGGCCTGTCCAGATAGCTGCCGCTGGTCAGGTGCTCGGTGTAGATGACGTCTGGCAAGAGCGGGTCGGCGAACCTCAGCAGGCTGAAGCCGACCGGGGTAACCGGCGGTCCTGCGGTCAGCGGCCTGATGCTGACGGTCACTCGCGGATCGCTGGCGGCCTCAATCAGGTAACTGAGCTGTGCCTGGCGCATCTGAGGATCGCGCGCTGACCGGCGCAGCACGGCCTCGTCGATCACGCAGCTCAGCCGGCCGCCGCCCGCGGTGAACCTGGCAACCCGCTGAGCCCGCAGGTCACCGAACCTGGCGACGGTCGCTGGATCGGTGAAGTCGACCGGTTCGCGGTCACGTAGCCAGCTGCTCGCCGGCGGATCGAAGTCCCTGAGTAACGCCAGCCAGGCCGCGTACTCCTCGGTCTGCAGCAGGCCGGGAACGAAGTGAGTGTCGTAGGAGACGATGGAGACGGCCGCTTCCTCAAGCCCCAGATACGTCGAGAACCAGGGCGGCAGCAGATCGGCGAACCGCTGCCACCACGGCACCGTCAGTGCCCGGCTCGCCAGTGCCAGCAGGCGATCGCGTTCGGCCTCCTCGGATACGCGGTAACAGTCGAGCAGGTCGACGACATCGGTTTCCCTTGGCGCGTGACGGCCGAGCTCGATGCGGCTGATCTTGGAGTCTGAGCCCTTGATCGCGGACGCCGCCTGCTGCGGAGTGACCGCGGCGGTCTCCCTGAGCTGCCTCAGCCGGGTGCCGAGCACGATCCGCGCCGCGACCGGACCGGCCGGCATGCGGAATGGGGAGATGCTCGCGGTCAGGGAAGTGTCGGGGGCTGGCATGCTGCCGAAGACTACCGCCGGGCCGGCCACGCACACGGGCGCTGGATACCATCGGCGTGGCGAACCGATATGGGCGACCGATACGGGCGAGAACCGAAGGCGGGATCAATGCGTTACGAACCACTGGGTGACAGCGGCTTGCTGGTCTCGGTCGTCGGCCTGGGCTGCAACAACTTCGGCGGTCGCCTCGACCTGGCGGGTACCCGCGCCGTCATCGACGCCGCGATCGACGCTGGCATCACGCTCTTCGACACCGCCGACACTTACGGCGGTGGCGGGAAGTCAGA
>DATJLT010000126.1:0-7595 GCA_035509195.1 Streptosporangiaceae bacterium
TGCCGCGACGCTGGCCGCGCTCGGTGACATCGGCGGCCTGCTCGCCGCCCCGCGCAGCGGCTACCTTCAGTTCATCGACCGGCGGACGCTGGTCAGGATCGCCTCCGACGCTGACGTGGTGATCCACCTGCTGTACCGGCCAGGGCATTTCCTGGTCCAGGGCTACCCGTACGCGACGGTCTGGCCCGCCGGCCGAGCCGACGCCGTAGCAAGGGAACTGTCAAGGTCACACGTCACAGGTCCTTACCGCACCCTGGCGCAGGACGTGTCATTCGGGCTCGATCAGCTAGTCGAGATTGCCCTGCGAGCGCTGTCGCCGGCCGTCAACGACACCTTCACGGCGATGACCTGCATCGACTGGATCGGCGACAGCTTGTCAAAGATCACCGGCAACTGGCAGCCACGTCATGTGTACCGTGACGCGGCGGGCCGGGTCAGGGTAATCACGACCGAGCCAACCTACGAGCGCCTGGTCGAGCGATCGTTCGAGAAGATCAGGCAAGCCGGGCAGGGCATGCCCGCCATCATGATCCGCCAGCTCGACGCGCTGACCCGGATCATGCAGCGTACTGGAACCGTTACCGAGCGGGCCTTCATCGCCAGGCAGGCCGCGATGATCGACCGCCTGGCGGCCGCGTCGGTCACTGAAGAATCCGACCTCGCCGACGTGCGCAGCGCGTACCAGTCAGTGCTCGACGCCGACCTGGCCAGGGCCGCTCAAGATCACTTCGTAGTCCCCTGAGCCGGGCTGACCCCATCAATCTGGGGTTTGGTGTTGGCCAGGCGGGGCGGGACGACGCGGGTGGCGGGTCAGGATTGGGGCCGCGGCGAGCGTCACGTACGCTATTCGGCGACATGTCGAAGACGAGCGAAGGTCCCTCCGCCTATTCCTATGGCGGCCTGATGGCAGCACCGCAGCCGGCCCGCGCCGCCGGAGGCGGCGCTTTCCTGTCGGCAGGTGCCGCGCTGCTTGGCAGCGTCGTCCTCGGCCTTGCGGGCGGGCTGATCTGGAGCGCGGTAGCACCTCAGCCGGTGTACGTCGTGGTCAGCCGAGGTTCGGCCGATGTGGTCAACCCAGAGACCTCGGCGTTCATCACCGCCGATCTGTGGTACTGCCTGATCGGCATCATCGGGGGCCTGATTATCGGCATCGCCAGCTACCGGCTGGCGATCCGCAGGTACGGGCCAGTGCCCATGGTTGCCGTGCTCGGGGGCAGCGTGCTGGCCGGCCTCGCGGCCAGGTGGGTAGGCCAGGATCTCGGCCTTGCCCAGTTCAACAGCAAGCTGGCGGTCAGCCATGTGGGTGCGCTCCTGCATGCCCCGCCCGTGCTTGGCGCGAACGGTCCTGGCATCCTCTGGCCGGCCGTCGCGTTCTGGCCTCTGGCCGCCTGCGCGGTGCCTGCCGGCCTCCTGCTCTTCGCCTCCTGGCGTGACCGCCAGAATCCGCCGCCCGCCAGTGTGCCTCAGTGGCCGACCTGAGCCCGTCCTTGAGTTCACCTTCTGAATCAGTCACGTTCACTGTGCCGTCACCGAAGGGCGGTTGGCTGATCCGGTGAATTCTGTGGTGGTAGTGGTAGGCGGCGGGGTTCTCGGCCTGATGCACGCGGTCGAGGCGCGCCGTCGCGGCTATGACGTCGTGCACTTGGAGCGCGAGGCAGGCACGCGAGGTGCGAGCGTACGTAATTTCGGGCTGATCTGGATCAGCGGGCGCGCGCCGGGAGCCGAGCTTGAGCTGGCGCTGCGGGCAAGAGAGCTATGGGCTGAACTCGCCGCGGAGGCGGACGGTACCGGGTTCCGGCCGCATCCTTCGCTGACCCTGGCGGCCGACGATGCCGAGCTAGCGCTGCTCAAGCAGGCGGTCGCGCTGCCTGATGCCGGGCAGCGCGGGTTCGAGCTGCTCGACCCTGCCGGCGTGCGGGAGATCAACCCTGCGCTCAAAGGCGAGTTCGCCGGCGGACTGCTCGGCGGCCTCGACGCGATCGTGGAACCCAGGTTCGTGCCCGCGGCCATCAGGAAATACCTGCTGGCCAGGCCGGGGTACCGGTGGCTGCCTGGGCGAGAGGCGGTTGAGCTGGGCCCTGGCGGTGTTCGCGATCAGACTGGCGAGTGGCACTTCGGAGATCTTGTCGTGCTCTGCACTGGGGCGAATCACACAGGTATCGCCGGTCCGCATCTGGCCAGCTTCGCGGTGCCGCCCCTGCGACGGGTCAGGCTTCAGATGCTGCAGACCGAGCCGTTCGCTGAGCACCTGACGACCTCGGTAGCCGACGGGGACTCGCTGAGGTATTACCCCGCGTACGACCTGCCAGGTCGTCTCGGGCTTCCCGACCAGGACCCGGTGGCGGCGAAAGCCGCCGCCCAGCTTCTGCTCGTTCAACGGCTCGACGGGTCGCTCACGATCGGCGACACTCACAGCTACGACGAGCCCTTTCCCTTCGATGTTGACGAGGCGCCCTACGACCACTTGCTCGGGCAGGCGTCGCGGCTGCTCGGGTGCGAGCCGCCGCGTGTGCGGTCGCGTTGGGCGGGTGTCTACAGCCAGGTCACGGAGACCGGCTTGTATCACCGGTCGGCCGTTACCGATGGCGTAGTGCTCGTGACCGGTCCTGGTGGCCGGGGAATGACCTGTTCGCCGGCTATCGCTGAGGAGACTTTCCAGTGACGCAAATCAAGATCGCATGCCTGGACATGGCAGGCACCACGATCTCCGACGAAGGCAGCGTAGAAGAGGCCTTCTCTGCCGCTCTCGACCGCTTCGGCTTGCGCCAGGGCGCTCCTGGCTACGAGCAGGCCAGCGTGATCGTTCACGAGACGATGGGGCAGTCCAAGATCGAGGTATTCCGGCGCATCCTCGGTGCGGAGACCGACGCGCAGGAGGCGAACGGTCTCTTTGAGCTGACGTATGCCAAGGGAGTGCGCGCGGGCAACGTAAAGCCGATTCCTGGCGCGGCAGAGATGCTAGCCGCCCTGCGGGCCGGGGGGATCAAGGTGTGCCTGGCGACCGGGTTCTCGCCGGCGACTCGCGACGCGTTGCTCGAGGCGCTTGGCTGGCGGCCGCTGATCGACTTGGCACTGTCACCGGCAGATGCCGGGCGCGGGCGGCCCTGGCCCGATCTGCCGCTGACCGCGTTGCTCAGGCTCGGCGGGGGAGCGGTCGCCGAACTCGCCGTGGCGGGCGACACGGCCAGTGACGTGGAGTCTGGCCTGCGGGCCGGCGCCGGAGTGGTCGCCGGGGTGCTCTCCGGGTCGGGCAGTCGCGAGGAACTGGAGGCGGCAGGCGCGCCCTACATCATCAACTCGATCACGGACCTGCTTCCGCTCGTCGGGCTTGGGCGCTGAAGCCGCTGGCTGAGGGGGGCAGCGGGCGGCGGGGCCAGTCGACGGGCAGGATGACGTTGCGGTCTGCCGGCTGGCCGGCACCCGCACCGCCTTCGGCGGTGATGTGATCCCTGACCTGCCAGTCGTTGGCGGCCAGTTCCCGTCCGAGAGCGGCGAGGTCATCGGGAGTGCCCGTGCCGCCGTAACTGACCGGCCCGGCGCTGTCGATCACCGTGGAGCACAAGACCAGCCCTTCATCGGCCGCGAGAAGTTCGATCAGCCGCGCCTGCTGCGGCCAGTCAATATGGGACGCGGTCGTGATCTGCCAGAACCCGCCTGAATCCGCCGAGGCTTCGTCGAACACCGGCGTCACCGAGTGCACGTGCGTATGCCCGTTCACCCAGGCGATCACGCACGGGTGGGACAGCAGCAGGTCACGCATCTCCGCGCCCAGGATCCGCCGGTCGGCTCCGGGCGGCCGGGTGTCGTTAATCATGTCCTCCAGCGGGTGGTGGCTGAAGATGATCACTGGCCGGCCGGCGCAGGCGGTAAGCTCGCGTGCCAGCCAGCCGAACTGCGTCTCGTCGACCGAGCCCTGCCAGCCGCCGTGCGGGTTCACAGTGTCGATCACCACGCACCGCACCGATCCTTGGTCAAAGGCGTAGTACGCGGTTCCCTCGTCGGCGTTGCGCTTGCTGTAGCCATGGCCGACCGGAGTGCCCGAGGTCCTGAAGTGTTCCCTGACGTGGGTTTCCCTGGTCACCGGTTCCCGCCGGGGGTCTGCGGTGATCGCCAGGCGCTTGCCCCTGCCAAGCTCGAGCAGGGCATCCGCGTTGGCCGCGCCGAACTGGGTAACCGCTTCTGTCGCGTCGAAATGGTCAGGAGGGCTGACGTACTTGACCTTGCCTAGCGGGAAATCGTGCAGCCAGCCGGTCGCGGGAACGGTGCCCTGCATCATGTTGTCGTGGTTGCCGTGCACGGCGTACCAGGGCATGCCGAGACCGGTCCCCTTGAACGGCCGCCGGATCGCGGTCAGCAGTCCGGGAACGGCGGGAAAGCCGTACCTGGTGCGCGGCAGGTCCTCCACTCCGCCATCGGGATGCCAGTACCTGTCGTCTTCCACCTCAGGCCCGGCCACGCCCTCATACCTGTCAAGGTCGCCTGAGTCAGGCAAGACCCGCTCGCCGTCGAGCAGGTCGATGAAGCCGCGGAGTTCGTTGCGCTGGCAGTTGTCCGTCGCGTCGCCGGTCACGATCGTGAAGTCGATTGGCGCGCCGCTGCAAGGGCCACGGCCAAGCGCGCGCACCGACCTGACCATCGAGTCGGCGACCTGGTAGGTGAGCAACTCCTGCGCACGGTAGCAGCCGACGATGCCGACCTCGGTGAGGAAGGGCGAGTCGGGGTCGGAGTAGCGGTCGAACATCTCGGCCCGCGCTGGTGACTGATGGTCCATCACGTGCGTATCTGACAAGTGAGCCAGGACCAGCAATGGCCGCGCTGACCGGCGCCAGTCCGCTGGCAGGCTGCCGCCCGTCAGATCAGGCCTCACCAGGTGCTGCTCGCCTTCGGCGCTGATCAGCTTGCGGTAGCCGCCCTCGGCGCGCTGACCGGGGATCAGCCGCTCGCGGTCGGTGCTCATAGGCGCGCGGCTACCAGCACCGGGTCACCGGCAGGCAGTGTGACGTGCACGGACGCGCCGGGCGTGAAGTCGCCAGCGCGGACGCTCGGATGGTCGACCTTGATGGCCACGTCGCCGGAAAGCTGCACCGCGATCCTAGTTACCGAGCCGAGGAAGGCGCGATCGGTCACGATGCCGTTACCGCCTGGCTGTGCCTGGATCCGCAGCCCTTCCGGCCTGACCAGTACATCAACGTCACCCGCCAGCCCGTCGGCGGTACCTTCCCGCACGGGCAGCATTTCGTCAAGGACGCTGACGTTGCCGGCCTCGGTGAGCGTGCCTGGCAGCCTGTTCATCGTGCCGACGAACTCGGCTACGAACGCCGTCTTCGGATGGGCGTAGAGCTGGTCAGGTACGTCAACCTGCTCGAACTTGCCGTTGCGCATCACGCCGACCCTGTCGGCCATGGACAGGGCCTCTTCCTGGTCGTGCGTCACGAACAAGGTGGTGATGCCTAGCCGCTGCTGCAGTGCCCTGATCTGCTCGCGCAACTGCAGGCGCACCTTAGCGTCGAGCGCCGACAACGGCTCGTCGAGCAGCAGTACCTGCGGCTCGATCGCAAGCGCGCGGGCGAGCGCGACTCGCTGCTGCTGGCCGCCGGAAAGCTGGTGCGGGTACTGCCTGGCCTGGTCGGTGAGGCCGACCATGTCGAGCAACTCGAGCGCCCGCTTGCTCCGGGCAGATCCGCGCAGCTTGCGCAGCCTCAGCCCGAATCCGACGTTGTCAAGCGCGGACATATTGGGAAACAGGCTGTAGCTCTGGAAGACCATGCCCATGTCGCGCTTGGCGGCCGGGATGGCGGAAACGTCCCTGCCGTCCACATAGACCGAGCCGGCATCCGCGGCCTCGAATCCTGCCACTATCCGAAGCGCGGTGGTTTTCCCGCATCCTGAAGGGCCAAGCAGGGCCACAAATTCGCCGGGCTGAATGTCCAGAGAAAGCCCGTCAAGTGCCCGTGTGGTACCGAACGAGCGGTGCAGGTTCTTCAGCGTCAGTGACAAGCCAGCCGAATCGCGCTTGGTCCCGCCGGGACGACCAGTCCGCCGGCCCCCGGTGGCGGTGTCGCCCGCCGTAGTCTCGGTCGTCATCTGGAATCTCCCGTTTCTCGCCGGCCTACTGTGAATAGTGCCACTTCAGCCCCGCCGCGTCGCCGTGAGCTTTGGCTCGCGATGGTCACGATGGCCATCAGGAGCACCCAGGTGACGAACAGGGAGAGCAGCGACGCGGCGGTCGAGACCGGGCCGCTGTCCTGCGAGAAGAGCACGATCCAGACCGGGAACGTCTGGTAGAGGTCAAGGCTCGCCATCGTGTACTCGCCGAGCACGAGGGCGACGGTCAGCACCACGGCGGACAGCAGCGCGGTGCGGAGGTTCGGCACGACGACACGCCAGAGCGTGGTCAGCCAGTTCGCGCCGAGCGAGCTTGAAGCCTCGAACAGGGTCTTGAGGTCGAGCGCCCGCAGGCCGGTATCAATGGACCGGTAAGCGAACGGCATCGCGAGGACCACGTACTCGAGCGCGAGCAGGTTCGACGTGGCCTTCAGGCTGGCCGGCGCGATCTGGAGCACGCCGATGATAAGCACGATCGGCGGGATCACAATCGGCAGGATGGTAATGACCTCAAGTGCCCGGCGCAGCCGGGGAAGGCGCAAGTGCACATACACGGTGGTCGGCACCATCAGCACGAGGGTCAGCACGGTCGTGATGACGGCGAGCCTTACCGAAAGCCCGAGCGCCGATGTGAAGCCGCTCTGGTGAGATACCTGGCCGAACGCCTTGACCCCGGCGAACTTCAGCGCCGCCCAGAGCGGGATGAGGAAGTACAGGCCGGCGAGCGACAAGATGATCCAGCGCCAGACGGGAAAGTGCCGCGGCCGGCTGTTGCGTTGCGGGATCGCCGGGGCCGGAGGCGGCGCGGCCTGGACGTCAGCTATCGCAGCCACTTCGCCGCCCTCCGCTGCAGCAGGGTGTAGAAGATCATGACGATCGCGATGATCACGACCATGCCGAGGCCGAGTGCCTTCCCGACGTTCTGCTGGCCGGCGATCACGTTGCCGTTCAGGAAGGAACCGATCTGGATCGAGGTCAGCGGCAGCGCTCCCGCGGTCATCGCGTCCGCCGTCGCGTAAGCGGAAAAGGCGCTGCCGAAAAGCAGGAGCACGCAGCCGAGGAAGGGCGGGAACAGCACGGGGCCGCCGATGTAACGCCAGAAATGCCAGGCACTCGCCCCAAGGTTGCTCGCGGCTTCGCGCCACGCAGGCCGCAGGCCTTCCAGGGCGGGCAGGATCACGAGCACCATGAGCGGAATCTGGAAATACATGTAGGCCAGCAGCACGCCAGTGAGCGTGAACAGCGAGAACTTGCCCGCGTAAATGTTGACGCCCAGGTCGTTCAGCCAGCCGGTGACGATCCCTGTCGTGCCGAGCGAGGCAATGAACAAGAACGCCAGCGGCACGCCGCCGAAGTTGGCGAACACGCCTGAGGCGGTGATCGCGACCCGGCGGATCGCAGAGCCAGCCCTGCCCTTGGCGGTGAAGATCGCGTAAGCGATCAGGAACCCGACGATGCCGGGGATGACCGCGGCAAGCACCGACAGCTTG
>DATJLT010000127.1:0-2489 GCA_035509195.1 Streptosporangiaceae bacterium
CGCGCGATGAATGCGCGGTCGGTGGCGATCGAGTTGCCGCATAGCGGCACCTTGCGCGGCTCCTTCACGAACTGCTGTACGTACCCGAGCACCTGATCCTGGGCCTCGCCAAGCGTGATGCCGCCGGCGAGTTCGGCCAGCAGCCCTGAGCTGGTGTGCATCTGCCTGACCAGATCGGGCATCTGATCAAGTGCCTCGGCCGGCGGTTTTATGACGACGTCGATGCCCTCGTCGAGTTCGCGGAGATTGCCATCTGTCACGACGCAGGCCACTTCGACGAGCGCGTCGCTCGTGATGTTGAGCCCGGTCATCTCGCAGTCAATCCAGACCAGTCGGTCAGTCACTATCACAGCCTAGGCCAGATCTGTAGTCACCGTGTTCTCGCACTCCTCGCCAGCCAGTGCCGCTATATGCGCGGGAATCCCGATACCTGCCTTCAGCCTCGGGTCAGGAAGTGCCGGGCCTACGGTTACCTCCATCGGGAGTACTCCGGCCCAGAAGTCCAGGTCGTAGTCTTCCTCGTCATCTTTCGGCTCGCCGGTGCGGGTCTTGACCGACGCCTCGTCGAGCGGAACCGCGATCACGGCGGTGGCTGCCAGTTCCTTCCTCGTCGGCTTTCTCGAGTTTTCCCACCGGCCAGGGATCAGGTGCTCGGTAATCGCCTCGATGGCGGCCAGCCGTTCCGCCGCGTCGGTCACCAGCCGCGCGGTACCGAGGATCACGGCGCTGCGGTAGTTCATGGAATTATGGAAGACCGACCTGGCGCACACCAGCCCGTCGACCAGCGTCACCGTGACGCATACTTCCTGATCTTCAGCGAACTGGAACGATCTGTTCGCCGACGAGCCATGAAGATACAATGTCTCGCCGATCCGCCCGTATCCGGTGGGCAGTACCAGCGGCGCGCCGTCGATGATCACGCCCAGGTGGCAGATCAAGCCGGCGTCGAGCACGGCGTGCAGTGCGGACCGCTCGGTCGCGCCGCGCTCCCGAAGCCGGTGCAGCGTAGTTCTTTCGGTCGACGAGAGTGCACGAAAGGGGTTCATAATGCCCTACGGTAGCGGGGTGGACAGTGTTCCAGGAATCTCAAATCCAGCTCAGCTCGATGCCTGGATCAGCGGCAACGTCCCCGACGCGGCTACGCTCACCGGAATTTCCCTGATTTCCGGTGGCCGCTCGAACCTCACTTACCGGCTCGATCTCGGCGAAGGCGGCGACGCCGGGGCACTGGTACTCCGCCGTCCGCCGCTCGGGCACGTGCTCCCCACCGCCCACGACATGAGCCGCGAGTATCGTGTCCTTTCCGCCCTGGCTGGCACGAACATACCTGTGCCCACCCCCGTCGCGTTCTGCGAGGACACCGGCATCGTGGACGCTCCTTTCTACCTGATGCGCTACGTGCCAGGCCGGGTGCTCCGTACCAGGGAGCAAGGCGCCGACGTGACGCCCGAGCAGGCGAGGGAGCTTTCAGAGCTGGTCGTGGATACCCTGGCCGCGATTCACGGCGTCAACGTGGAGGCGGTAGGGCTCGGCACATTCGGCCGTCCTGACGGATACATGACCAGGCAACTCGCTCGCTGGCAGCGCCAGTGGGAGCTGTCCAACACCAGGCCGGTCCCCGGTTACGACGAGCTGGTCAAGCGCCTGGAGGCTGACCTGCCGGCCGGAGGCGAAGGCACGCTAGTACACGGCGACCTGCGCCTGGACAACATGCTGGTTAACCTCTCACCGCGCGCGTCGGTCGCCGCCGTAGTCGACTGGGAAATGTCGACACTCGGCGACCCGCTGGCCGACCTGGGTCTCACGCTCATGTACTGGACCGACCCTGGCGACGACGACTGGCTCAGGATCTCAGAAGGCGGCTCGATCACCGCGATCCCCGGCTTCCTGCGCCGCGCGGATGCCGCCGCCAGGTATGCCGAGCTAACCGGGCGCGACCTTTCCGCCATCGGTTACTACATCGCCTTCGGATGCTTCAAGCTCGCCGTGGTACTCGAGGGAATACATGCCAGATTCCTTCAGCAAAAAACCGTCGGCGAGGGTTTCGAGCGGGAGGGTCCCGCCGTACCAAGGCTCATTGAGCGCGCCCACCAGCTACTCGACGAAGACGCTGCCTGACCCCGCCCGCGAGGGCGGCCTGACCCCATCAACCCGGGGCGTTTCGTGCGGCAGGGACACAGTGCCGGGGGCAAGCAGCATCAATGGCCCCGCGTTGCTGCTGGCCGGGCGGATCCAACGACGACGCTGGCCACTTGATGCTGTCCGGGTGACATCGCCGGGACTTCGTTGCTGTAGCCGGGGCCGGACATACGGCATCGCTGGCTACCTGATGCTGCTGGCCGGGCCGGGCCGGGCTGGGTCTGGCCGGGCCGGGCCGAGCCGGGCCGGGGCCGGGATGACCGGAGCGCGGAATGCTCGCGTCACTGCCGACCTTGGGTTCAAGGGGCCAGCCCTGCCGCCACTGAGCCGGGTTATGGTGACAGGCAGCT
>DATJLT010000128.1:0-6633 GCA_035509195.1 Streptosporangiaceae bacterium
CCGAGCAGGTGCAAGATCCCGTGCGTGCAAAGCAGGTCGATCTCCGAACCTGTGCTGTGCCCGGCCTGCCTGGCCTGGACCGCGGCGACCTGCGGGCAGATCACGACGTCGCCGAGCAGTCCAGGAATGCCCGACGCATCCGGCTTCTCCCTTTCACCCTGCGTCCCGCCCGGCTGGGGAGGCCGAAGCTCATCCATGGGGAAGGCGAGCACATCTGTCGGCCCTTCCTCGCCCATCCACCTGACGTGCAGTTCGGTCATCGCCGGCTCATCTACGAGCAGCACGGAGAGCTCGGCGAGCGGGTGGACCCTCATCTCATCGAGAACATGCCTGGCCAAAGAGGCCAGGCATGCCTCGTCAAGCTCGACCCCAGACTCGTTCGCTATCTCGATGCTCACGGCTTCACCGGTTCCTGCTGACGTCGCGCCTGGCGCGGCTCGCCGGCATCCGGTCACCTTCTGCCGCTTTCATGGCGTCGTAGCGCGCGTAGGCGTCGACGATATCGGCGACCAGCCTGTGCCGCACGACATCGTGCGCGGTCAGCCGGCAGAAGTACACGTCTGGTACCCCGTCAAGCACGTCCTGCACCATCCGGAGACCGCTGACCTGGCCAGACGGCAGGTCGACTTGCGTCACGTCCCCGGTTACCACGATCTTGGAGCCGAACCCCAGCCTGGTCAGGAACATCTTCATCTGCTCGGCCGAGGTGTTCTGCGCCTCGTCGAGGATGATGAATGAGTCATTCAGCGACCGGCCGCGCATGTACGCGAGCGGCGCGATCTCGATCGTGCCGGCGGCCAGCAGCCTCGGGATCGAGTCAGGGTCCACCATGTCGTGCAGCGCGTCGTAAAGCGGCCGCAGGTAAGGGTCGATCTTCTCGTACAAGGTGCCTGGCAGGAAGCCAAGCCGCTCGCCGGCCTCCACGGCCGGCCTGGTAAGGATGATCCGGTTGACTTCCTTGGCTTGCAGTGATTTCACTGCCTTGGCCATCGCCAGGTAGGTCTTGCCTGTACCTGCCGGGCCGATCGCGAACACGATCGTGTTCTTGTCGATGGCATCCACGTAACGCTTCTGGTTCAGCGTCTTCGGCCTGATCGTCCGGCCCCTGGATGACAGGATGTCAAGGGTCAGGATGTCGGCCGGACGGCCGCCTGACTTGCGCCGCAACATCCCGACGCTGCGCTCGACCACGTCGGCGGTTACCTCGGTCCCGCTGGCGACCAGCCTGGTCAGCTCGTCGAACAGTTCGCCGATGACGGCCGCCTCGCCGGCCGAGCCCGTGACGGTGATCTCGTTGCCCCGGACATGGATATCGGACTCGAACGCTTCCTCGATGACCTGGAGTAGCTCGTCGCGCGAGCCAAGCAAGCTGACCATCGAATGCGGCTCAGGTATCACGATACGCAGCGACGTCACCGGTTCCGCGGCGACGTCGCCTTCGCTGCCTGCCTTCTTCACTTACCCCCGCCTCAGCCGGGTGACCAGGACATGGGCCGTCCGCCAAGCACGTGCGCGTGCACGTGATCAACACTCTGACCCGCATGGCCCCCGGTGTTGAAGACCACTCGGTATCCGGTGTCCGCGATGCCCTCGGCCCGCGCCACCTCATGCACCTGCGCCACCAGTTCGGCGAGCAGGCTTTCTTCTACTGCCAGCGTAGCCAGGCTTGGGTAGTGCGCCTTAGGTATCACAAGCACATGCGTTGGCGTCTTGGGATTTATGTCGCGAAATGCGAGCGTGCGAGGGCTGTCAAGCACGACCGTCGCAGGTATCTCTCCGGCTGCGATTCCGCAGAATAGGCATTCTGGCACGGCCATGATACTAACGTGTGCTCGCGCTCGCCACTGACGACATATATGGTTGCATCGCAGGTTAACCCGAGCGACTTACCCCCGGCGGCAATGACCCCCTTGGACGCAGGCCAGCGCAGCAGATGACGGTGCGTAAACCAGACGGCCATCCCGCGCGTCAAGACAAGGTGACGGAAACCTTGGTGGTAGGTCCCGCGTTCGGGTCAGTCCAGGCGCAGCCTCCCCAGGTGCCGGCCCAGGTGCCCGCATCAATGACGCCCCCGTCGGTGCTGCCTGCACCGGTCCCGGCATCCGAATCCAGGAAGCCAGAATCAAGGAAGATAACTGAGGCTGTCCAGGTGAGCGCCGACACGGCAATCACTGAGCTTTACTGTGCCCACTACCGGCCGCTAGTACGCCTCGCGGCCCTGCTTGTCCACGATGTAGCTACTGCGGAGGAAGTCGTGCAGGACTCGTTCGTCGCGCTGCATGCCGGGCTGCACCGGCTGCGCGACAATGAGAAGGCACTGGCCTACCTCCGGGCTGCCGTCGTCAACCGCTCGCGTTCCGTGTTGAGACATCGGGTTGTCGTGGACCGCAACGCGCCCAAGCCCCCGCCAGACATGCCGAGCGCTGAGCACGGCGCGCTCACGCTGATCGAGCGGTCAGCAGTGGTCAACGCGCTTCGCGCGCTTCCGATCAGGCAACGCGAAGTAGTGGTGCTCCGCTTTTACTGTGACTTGTCCGAGGCTCAGATCGCCGACACCATGGGCATCACCCGCGGCGCGGTCAAGAGCCACACTTCGCGCGCAATGGCTGCCCTTCGCACCGTGCTGGAGCCGCAGGGATGAGCAGCCACACTTCAGAGCCATTTCCCGGTGACTTCGACCGCACCATCCGCGATGCCCTCATGGCAGCGGCTGACTCGGTCGAGCCGGGGGCCGACGGTCTCGACCGGATCCGCGCGAAGATCGTCGTCCGACACGCCACGAGGGCCTCACGCTGGCACGCCGGGCCGAGCCGTGGCGCGGCGGGCTGGAAGCCCTTTCACGTTACTGGTACCTGGGTAAGCGCCCTGATCGAAGCGGTCATCGAGCGCTTCAGGCCCGATCCGACCCGAGCCGGCTGGCTGGGCTGGCTGCGTCCCGCGGCGGCGATCGCCACCGGCGTATTCGTCGTGACCGCTGCCTCATGGGCCGTGGCCGCGCTGCCCGCGGCGATCGCGCCGGTCAACAACTGGCGCCACTACCATTCGACTACTCCGCAGCCGCGCAGCCTGTCAGGATCAGCCTCCAGGTCCCGCTACTCCTCATCTGGCGGGGGCACGACCGGCCCTGGCGGCCAGAACGGCAATACCGGCGGCGGCGGAAGCGCGACGCCTAGCTGTTCCCCATCGGGCGGCGGCACGCCGAGCGGCAGCCCGAGCGCGTCGCCAAGCACCACGCCGAGCGGCAGCCCGAGCCCGAGCACCTCACCGAGCACGGGAACGGCGACCCCGACCTCGCCAGCGACCTCAACGGAACCGGCAGCGACGCCGTCCAGTACGCTCTCACCTGGCCAGAACCAGTCGTCATCACCGGCAGCCACGCAGAGCCCTGACGCGGCTCCCTCGCACAGCCCTGACGCGACAGGAAAGGCGCTGCTCGACGCCGTCAGCTCAACCGAGCTCACGTCGGGCACCGGCGGCCAGCTCCTGCCCACGCAGACCCCCGTGCCTTCGCCGGTGCCATCGGCGACCGTCACCCCGCAGCCGAGCCAGCCAGGCGGCCCCGCCCCCTGCGGCTAGGGCCGGCCTGCTCTAGCTCCAGCGACCGCAGCGGCTGAGGACCAGTGCGGCCCCGACGGCGCCTGCGGTCGAGCCGCGAAGTACCGTCGGCCCTAGCCTCGCCGACACGGCACCGGCGCTGGTCAGCACCTTCGTCTCGGCCGGGCTCACGCCGCCTTCCGGCCCGACGATCAGCGCGACGTCGCCCTCGGCGGGCAGCGGCACCTCGGTCAGGACCGGCGCGGCAGCAGGATCGAGCAGCAGCACCGGGCTCGCGCTCGCCAGCAGGGCCGGCAGTCCTGCGGTGCTTACTGAACTCCTGATCTCGGGGAACCTGGAGCGGCGTGACTGCTTGGCGGCCTCGCGCGCCGTTGACCGCCAGCGGTTCAGTGCCTTTTCCTCGCGGTCGGGCCGCCAGATCGCGACGCTACGCTCGGCGGCCCATGGCACGATCACGTCGACGCCGACCTCCGTCATCAGCTCGACGGCAAGCTCACCCCGGTCACCCTTGATGATCGCCTGGACCACCACGAGCCGGCATGCGGGCGGCGGCTCATCTTCGCGCGACTCAACTTCAAGATCAAGCTCACCCGGCCGCGCCGCGACTACCACACAGTGCGCGAGCAGCCCGGAACCGTCCGTTATATCTACCAATTGACCCCGTGCGAGCCGCCGTACGGTTGTGGCATGCCTGCCCTCCGGGCCGTCAAGCGTGAACCGGCCGGCTGCCATCGTCGCCCGGTCAGCGACGAACAGTGGCGGCCTCAACGGCCGTTGAAGGCGTCTCGCAGCCTTGAGAAGAAGCCCTGCTCGCCAGGGGCGAATCTCCCTGGCGGCGATTCCTCGCTGCGCAGGCGCGCGAGTTGCCTGAGCAACTCTTCCTGCTCGGGCTCCAGCTTGGTCGGGGTCTCGACGGTGACGTGAATCATCAGGTCACCGCGACCAGGGCCGTGCAGGTGCGACGAGCCCTGCCCGTACAACGGGATGGTCTGGCTTGACTGGGTGCCTGGCCTGATGTCGATGCTGGCCGGGCCGTCGAGGGTCTGGATCGGCAGCGTCGCGCCCAGGGCCGCTGCTGTCATCGGGATCGTCAGCGTGCAGTGAAGGTCATCGCCGCGCCGCTCGAAGATCGGGTGCGGGCGCTGCACGATCTCGAGGAACAGATCGCCTGGCGGACCGCCGCCAGGGCCTACTTCGCCTTCGCCGGCGAGCTGTATGTGGGTACCGTCCTCGACCCCTGCCGGGATCCGCACCTTCACTGTGCGCCTGGTCCTGACCCGGCCATCGCCGTCGCACTCCGGGCAGGGACGCCTGATCACGGTGCCGAAACCGCCACAGCCAGGACACGGACGGGAGGTCATGACCTGACCGAGGAAGGACCTGGTGACCTGGCTGACCTCGCCGCGGCCGTTGCAGACATCGCAGGTCGTGGGGTGGCTGCCAGGGGCGCTGCCTTCGCCAGCGCACGTCGGGCAGACCACGGCGGTATCGACCGTAAGGTCGCGGGTCGCGCCGAACACGCACTCCGCCAGGTCAAGATCAACCCTGATCGTGGCGTTGCGGCCGCGGCGTGCCCGGCTGCGCGGGCCGCGGCTCGCACCGGCCGCGCCGCCGAAGAAGGCGTCCATGATGTCGCTGAAAGGGAACCCTGCCGTGCCGAAACCGCCCGCGCCGCCGCCCGGCGCGAACGGGTCGGCACCGAGGTCGTACATCTGCCGCTTCTGCGGGTCAGACAGCACCTCGTAGGCCTGAGTGATCTCCTTGAAGCGCTCCTGCGTCACCGGGTCAGGATTGACGTCAGGATGCAGCTCTCTCGCGAGCCGCCGGTATGCCTTCTTGATCTCATCGGCATTCGCATCCCGGCTCACGCCAAGAGCAGCGTAGTAGTCCGTTGCCACGCTCATCCCCTACGACTCCGCCAGGATCTGGCCCGTGTACCGTGCCACGGCGCGTACCGCTCCCATTGCTGTTGGATAGTCCATTCTCGTCGGGCCTACCACACCAAGCCTCGCCAGCGGACGGTCGGCCGAGCCGTAAGCCGCCGCGACCACCGAGGTGCTGCGCAGGCCTAGCACATCATTCTCCGCACCGATCCTGACCGTGACCGCTGTCTGGTCATCGAGCTCGCCGAGCAGCCGCATGAGGACCACCTGCTCTTCCAGTGCCTCAAGTACCTCGCGCAGCCCGACGGAGAAGTCGGCGGCTGTCAGGTTCGACGCCCCGCCGACAACAATCTTCTCCTCGTGCCGCTCGACCAATGTCTCAAGGATGACAGAGAACACCGCCGCCGCGTTGGCCCGCTCCCTAGGCGCTACCCGCTCTGGCAGTTCGGCAAGTACGGACGCCGCATCGGCGAGCTTCCGCCCGTCCAGGCAGGTGTTGAGTACGGTGCGCAACCGCGTAATGGAGTCCTCATCGAAGCTGCCTGGCAGTTCGACGACCCGTTGCTCGACGCGGCCGGTGTCGGTGATCAGCACGATCAGCAGGCGGGTCTCGTTCAGCGGCACAAGTTCGACGTGCCTGATCGCCGACTTGCTCAGCGACGGGTACTGCACGACTGCGACCTGCCTGGTGAGCTGGGCGAGCAGCCGTACCGTGCGCATGACGACATCGTCGAGGTCGTACGCGCCGGCCAGGAAGGTCTCGATCGCGCGGCGCTCGGCCCTGGAGAACGGCTTGATACTGGACAACCGGTCGACAAAGAGCCGGTACCCCTTGTCAGTGGGGATCCGGCCGGCGCTCGTATGCGGCTGGACTATGTAGCCCTGCTCCTCGAGCACCGCCATGTCGTTCCTTATCGTCGCCGGCGAAACGTCGAGACTGTGCCTATCCACTAGGGCACGCGAGCCTACCGGCTCGTTCGTCGACACAAAGTCCTCGACAATCGCCCGCAGCACCGCCAGTTTCCTGTCGTCAAGCACCCGTTCACCTCCCCTCGCACTGAGCCCCTGGCACTCGAAACTCCTGAGTGCCAAGTCTATGGCCGAAACCATACTTGGACAGCCCGTGCTAAGTCACCGTGCGGGACCCGGCAGGTTGCGGGGCGGGTTAAGTTAGGTAACCGTCAGTGCCGTTCGG
>DATJLT010000129.1:0-18936 GCA_035509195.1 Streptosporangiaceae bacterium
GAAGACCATCATGAACGAACCCACGGAAACGACAGGAGGGCCAGATTGAAGGGGTCAGCCCGCCTCGCGGCGGCGCCGAGGGATGTCGTTGGGCTACCTGGTCCTGGTCCCTAACAGGCTGGCCGAGGCGGCCCTGATCGGCATCTGGAACCAGACGGCCTTGCCCTCATCGGTTGGCCTGGAACCCCAGCGCTCGGCGAGCTGATCGACCAGGTAGAGACCGCGGCCGCCCTCGTCGTTCTCACCCGCCATCCTGATCCTCGGCAAGCGCAGGTCATAGTCGAAGACCTCGACCCAGACCGACTCGGCACCCTTGCGAATCCGCAAGATGAATTCCTGACCCTCGGCGCTCACGAAGTCTCCCGTGAGCGGCGAGTCAACCCAGTCGTCCAGGCCGCTCGAGCTGCCCGATCGTCCCGATTGGGCGAACTCATGCCTTGGTGCGGGCGCCACAGCGGTGTGCAGCACGACGTTCGTGACGACTTCCGAGACCAGCAGGCAGGCCAGGTCGGCCTGATCGTCGTCCATGCCGCACTGCATGAACATGTCGAAGGCGATCTTCCGCGCCTCGGAGACCTTGATCGGCTCGGCCTTGAATCGCTTATCCCAGGTCTCCAGCTCATCTGGCGCGGTCCTGACCACCAAGATCGCCATGTCATCGTCGATGTTGCCAGGCACGGCGTGCTCTGCGGCTTCCGCGACCCTGTCGACTTCCTCGTCGGCGACGGCCTTCACCGCCTCGCTGAGCATGGCCATGACCTCGGAGTCGCCGTAATGGCCAGGCCCGTCGGCCCGTGCGCGCCGGTCAACCAGGCCGTCGGTGTAAAAGATCAGCGTCGCACCAGGAGGCAGCTCGCGTGTTTCCTCACGATAGGTAGGCAGCCCGGGGATACCGCTGCTGCGGACGCCGAGCAGGACTCCCTGGAACTTCAGCTCAAGCGGCCTCACGTCACCCTTGGTGACCATGAGCGGCGACATGTGCCCGGCATTGGCGATGGTCAGCATTCTGGACCACGGGTCATAGATCAGGTAAGTACAACTCGCCGTCGGCGAGTCGGCTTCCTGCTCAGAGCCCTCGGCGGCCATCGTCTGGCACCAGTGATCGAGCCTGCGCAGTATTTCGGACGGTGCCTTGTCGTCCTGCGCGAACGCGCGCAGCGCCGACCTGAGCTGGCCCATGAAAGCCGCCGCGCGGGCGCCGCGGCCCTGCACGTCGCCGATGACGATGCCGATCCGTCCGGCCGAGAGCTGAATAATGTCGTACCAGTCGCCGCCGACCTGCGTCTGAATGCCTTGCCCGTGGCTTTCAAGCGGCTTAGCGGGAACGTACCTGTAGGCGACCTCAAGACCGTCGAGCATCGGCGGCGTCGCAGGGAGCAGGCTGTCCTGGAACGCGAGCGCAGTCTTCCGCTCTTCCTCGAACAGCATCGCGTTGTCGATCGCGATCGCCACCCGGCTCGCGATCGCGGCGACCAGGTCGCGGTCGTCGGCCACGTAATGCTTGGCGTCCCGCACGGTCAGGCCTGACAGGGCCAGGCTCATGACGCCGAGCCGCTGACCGCGGGCAGTTAGCGGGGCGGCGATGACGGACGTGATTCCCACGTCACGGCTGGCCGACATGCTTTCCGTAGTCGGGGCCGGGTACGCCTGGTCGTTGACGTCCTCGACCAGCACTACTTCGTCCTGCTCGATGGCTTTTTTGCAGAAATGGCCCTTAGGGTAGTTGACCGGTTCCCCGATGCTGGCCCAGGTCTTCGCTGGCGGCTCCCAGCTCCAGGCGCTCATCTGGACCCGGCGGATAAGGATGTCCGACTTGCGGCCATCACTCATGCGCAGGTCGATGAAGCAATGATCAGCGAACTGCGGAACCAGCGCGTCGGCTACCTCGCGAAGCGTGTCGTCGAGTTCGAGCGACTTGTTGAGCCGCTGCCCGATCCGGTCGAGCAAGCCCACACGGTCGGTCGCGGACTCGGTGCCGACCTGGAGCGCTTCCTTGGCCATGATCACCGTGCCTGCGACCTCGCCGGCCGGCCCGCGCATTGGCGTCGCGTTCATCCTGATGAAGAAGTTCGCGCCGTCTTTCCGCTTAATCGACAGCGTGCCTTCCCAGTCCTTACCGCGGCAGGACTGGCGTTCGAGGTTCGCCACCTTGCTGAGGTCATCTTCGTCGAAGCCGAGCGCGCGGAATGGCACGTCGGTGAGCTGCTCGGGGTCATCGAAGCCAAACAGTCCTGCGGCGAAGTCGTTCGCGTAGCGCAGGCAACCGTCATGATCGACAACGATCACGGCGGTCTCTACCTGATGAAGGATCACCTCGGTGCCGATCATCTCGCGCGACTTCGCCGGGCCCCCGGCGGCTGGGACCGAAGCTGAGACCGTCTGCGTAGCAGCGTTAGCGTCTGCGTTCATCGACCAACCAGGCATTCACGATGATTTCGGAGATTGAGGTGCGGTCGCGACAAAAAGGTGCGACGCCACGTCACGGGGCAATGCCGTGCTGAAGCCATCGACCCTGCCTGCACCTGTCACCCGCACATCTTCGCTGCCAACCACAAGCGTAACCTCGCGGCCGGGTTGTATCCCGATGTTCTTGAGTTTAAGCATTAGTGCGGCATCGCTTTGGAGTTGTTCACTGATTCGCTGTACGACTACCTGCGCGGGCACCGCCTCCGTTATGGCCGTCATTGCCACATCGGGCTGGTGAGCGGCCTCCTTGGCGCCGTCTACGGCCGACCTGGGAACGCCAAGCTCAGCCAGGCCGGGAATGACATTTCCATGCGGGCAGCGGACCGGGTAATTCAGCAACTCGGCCAGCCGCCGTTCCACGCTGTCCGAAATCACGTGCTCCCAGCGGCACGCCTCGATGTGCACTTCTTCCCATGGCAGTCCGATCACGTCAACCAGCAGGCACTCGGCCAGCCTGTGCTTCCGCATCACCCGCGTCGCCAGGGTCTCGCCTTCACTGGTCAGTGCCAGGCGCCGGTCCCGCTCGACGAGTAGCAGGCCGTCCCGCTCCATCCTGGCCACGGTCTCGCTGACAGTTGGGCCGCTCTGCGACAGTCGCTCGGCGATCCTCGCCCGCAGCGGCACGACGCCCTCCTCGGTCAGCTCGAAGACCGTCCGGAGGTACATCTCCGTCGTATCGATCAGGCCGTGCGCCGCCACCTGGCTACCTCCCCTCGGGAATTCGATGCTAAGGGGTCCGCGCACCAATGCGTACTTTTAGCCGTCCGGTCCTGGCTTCAAGGGGCCAGGCGCTCGATCACCCAGCCATCGCCTGACCGGCGGTACCTGAGCCTGTCGTGCATGCGGTTGGCACGGCCATGCCAGAACTCGAACGTCTCCGGCGTGACCAGGTAGCCGCCCCAGAACCCCGGCAGTGGCACCTCCGTGTCCTCTGGCCACCGCTTGCCCAGCTTCTCGTATCGCTCATCGAGTTCGGCACGCGAGCCGATCACCGCGGACTGCCTGCTCGCCCAGGCGGCGAGCTGAGATGCTCGCGGCCTGCTGTGGAAGTAGGTCGCGCTTTCCTCGTCGCCCAGGCGACTGACCGTGCCCTCGATAATTACCTGACGATGAATCGCATGCCAGCCGAACAGCAGGCAGGCCCTCGGCACTTCGTCCAGGTCTGTGCCCTTGCGCGAGGTCCGGTTGGTGAAGAACCTGAACCCGGCCCCATCGTGGCCCTTCAGCAGCACCGTCCTCGCTCGTGGCCGGCCGGCCGCCGACACGGTGGCGAGCACCATGGCCGTCGGCTCAGGCAAGCCCGCCTCAACGACGTCAGTCATCCAGGTGTCGAACTGAACGTTCGGGTCCGCAGCCAGCATGGACTCGTCCAGACCGCTGGCTGGCCAGCTCCCCGCGTCGGTCACCACCCCCATGGGTACAGATCTTCACACACCCGGTCTTCATATGCTCAGGTAACGAGGTCGTAAGCTAAACGGCGTTTGACCGGCTTGCAAGCGCGCCAGTTAAGGAGACAAAGATGTCCGACTTCACGCCTGGCCTTGAGGGCGTTGTCGCGTTCGAGACAGAGATCGCAGAACCTGACAAGGAGGGCGGCGCGCTGCGATATCGCGGCGTGGACATCGAGGAACTTGTCGGGCACGTGACGTACGGGCACGTCTGGGGCCTGCTGGTCGACAACGCGTTTGAACCTGGCCTGCCGCCTGCCGAGCCCTATCCGATCCCTGTGCATTCCGGCGACATCAGGGTCGACGTGCAAAGCGCGCTTGCCATGCTGGCGCCCGCGTGGGGCATGCACCAGCTGCTCGACATAAGCGACGAGCAAGCACGGGACGACCTGGCCAGGGCCTCGGTCATGGCGCTCTCCTTCGTAGCCCAGTCAGCCAGGGGTCCTGGCCTGCCGATGGTTCCGCAAAAGCGGGTCGACGAGGCCAAGACGATTACCGAGCGCTTCATGATCCGCTGGCGCGGCGATCCCGACCCGAGGCACGTGAAAGCGATCGACGCGTACTGGGTGTCGGCCGCGGAGCACGGTCTGAACGCCTCAACGTTCACGGCCCGTGTCATCGCCTCTACCGGCGCGGACGTGGCCGCCGCTCTGTCCGGCGCGGTCGGCGCCATGTCAGGACCACTGCACGGCGGCGCGCCGGCGCGCGTACTGCACATGATCGAGGAAGTCGAGCGCTCAGGCGACGCTGAGGCTTACGTCAAGAACGCGCTCGACAACGGCGAGCGCCTCATGGGCTTCGGACACCGCGTGTACCGCGCTGAGGACCCCAGGGCGCGGGTTTTGCGGCGCACCGCAAGAGATCTAGGCGCCCCGCGTTACGAGGTCGCCGCGGCCCTTGAGAAGGCGGCGCTTGACGAACTCCACGCGCGAAGGCCCGACCGGGTACTCGCGACCAACGTGGAGTTCTGGGCAGCCATCATGCTCGACTTCGCCGAGGTGCCCTCTCACATGTTCACCTCGATGTTCACCTGTGCCCGCACAGCCGGCTGGGCGGCCCACATACTCGAGCAGAAGCAGACAGGCCGCCTGGTCAGGCCGAGCGCCAGGTACGTCGGACCCTCCGCCCGCTCGGTACGCGACGTACCCGGCGCCGCGGAGGTGCTAGACCACGACATTTAGCGGCCAGGTCCCGATCGTCTCGTAGCGAGGCGCAGGACCGAGATGACTGCGGATCAGGTGGATCTCGGTCGCCGGCCACGGGGTTCCGCGAGGACGATCCAGCCTCATGACGAGTTCGCTCAGATCGGCGGGCTGCCTGGTGCGGGCGATGGTCAGGTGCGGGCGGTATCGCCTGCCCTCATCCGGTGGCGGGGCACCGGCCCGGCGGGCGCCCGCCGCGACCGAGGCCGCCAGCGCCCTCAGCCCTCCCGGATCGCCGTCCGCGCTCTCGACGTGCGCGATCAGCACGCGCGCCCGCCTCGGAGAAGGAAATGCCCCGCCGCGGCCGATAAGCAGTCGCTGACCGGGATGCCTGGCCGCAGCGCGTTCCAGCCTCGCGGTCAGGTTCATGAGCCTGGCCTCTTCGACCTCGCCGAGAAACGCCAGCGTGACGTGCCACCGACCGGCAGCGGTCCACCTAAGCTCTGGCCAGCCGGCCCGCATCGGCACGGCCACCGCCTCAAGTTCGGCCAGCGCCGCCGGCGGCGGACTGATCGCCACGAAAAGCCGCACGACCCCCAACGATGACACAACGCGGGGGGATTGCGCGCGGCCCGACGCGAGCCTAAGTCAGCGGGCGAACTGCAGCCTCGTCCGCTGGATATACGTCCTGACCGGAACGCCGCGCTGCCTGGCCACGAGCAGGCCAACCACGATCGTGGCCGCGACTGAGATTATCCCGCCTGCGGCCAGCGCCAGCCTCGTGCCGAACTCCTGGGCGACCCAGCCGGTCAGAGGGGAGCCGATGGGAGTTCCGCCGAGGAAGACGAGCATGTAAATGCCCATCACCCGGCCTCGCATCTCGGCTGGCGTAGTCAGCTGAATCGAGGCGTTGGCCGCGGTGGACAAGCTGATCACGGTCAGGCCCGTCGGCACGAGGAGCACCAAGAACAGCCAGTAGTTCGGCATGAACGCGACACCGATCTCAAGCACGCTGAACGCCAGTGCCGTGATCACCAGCAGCCGCATGCCCTGCTTACGCCGGCGGGCGGCCGCGAGCGCCCCGATGAGAGCGCCAAGCGCGAAAACGGCCGACGCGAGGCCGAACTTACCCGCACCTGTGTGGAATACTACTTTCGACATCAATGCGGTCGTAACCTGAAAATTCATCCCGAACGTGGCAATGAAGAAGACAAGGACAAGTGTCAGCCAAAGGTCAGGTCGTGACTTCACGTAGGCAAGGCCTTCGCGTAGCTGGCCTTTGGCCCGTTCCACTCGTTCGGCGGGGGCAAGCTCGGACGGGCGCATCATCTTCAAGCCGATGATCACGGCCAGGTATGAAGCCGCGTTGAGGAAGAAGGCAGTCGGAGTGCCGACCAGGCTGATCACAAGACCGGCCACAGCGGGTCCGCCGATCCTCGCCAGGTTGAACACGGCACTGTTCAGCCCGATAGCGTTGGTCAGGTCCTTTTTGCCGACCATCTCGATGGCGAACGACTGCCTCGTCGGGTTGTCAACCACCGTCGCCAGGCCGAGCCCGAATGCGAGCACGTAAACGTGCCAGGGCCGGACGACCCCGGTGACCGCCAGCACGCCGAGAATGACGGCCAGCGCCCCCATGGAACCCTGCGTCACGAAGAGGATGTTGCGCTTGGGGTAGCGGTCGGCGATCATGCCGCCCCAGAGGCTGAACAGCAGAAGGGGCAGGAATTGCAGGCCGGTCGCGATGCCGACCGCCGTGCCGCTGCCGTGCGTGAGCTCAAGTATCAGCCAGTCCTGGGCGACGCGCTGCATCCACGTACCCGTGTTGGAGATGACCTGACCAGTCGCGAACAGGCGGAAGTTACGTACCCGCAGCGAGCTGAACACCCGGCCGCGCTGCGGCTGGTCTTTCTGGCCTGTTATGCCTGGCTGAGTTTTTCCAGTATCGGCAGTGCCTCCCGCAGGACCGCCCGCTCCGCGGGCGTCAGCTCCCGCAGCCGCTGGGCCAGCCAGGCCTCGCGCAACTGCCTCAGCTTCCGCACGACGTCGCGACCTTGGTCGGTAACGGTCAGTACGACCTGCCGGCGGTCGGTTGAGTGCGGCATTCGCTGAATCAGGCCGCGTTCTTCCAGCGAGGCGATGACCCTGGTGATCGAGGGCGGCTGCACCTTCTCGTGCTCGGCCAGCTCGCTCGGTGTCATTGCCGTGTGCTTTTCCAGTGCGGCGAGCGCGGCGAGCTGAGTGTCTGACAGCTCCGGCTGCAGACCCTGAGCTACGCGTTCTGCCCGCATCCGACGCGCTAGCCGGCTGACCGAGATCCGGAGAGAGGTCGCCAGGCCCGCGTCCGACCTGGACTGGGGTATCGTCATATTCGTTAGCTTTGCTCATTACTCTTGCTAACCGTATCTGACGGGAAGGCATTCCGCCATGCACGGCACGCGATGCGGGCACGAACAAGGTAAGGCACAGACGGCTCGGCCCGCCGCATGCTTGGCCGAACCTGCTCGGCTAGCCTGAATCACATGGCCAGGCAGGCATCGGAGCGTGAGGTAAGGAAACTGCGCGAAGCTCCGCCGCCGCTTGAGGGCAATGACCTGATCATCACGCTGAGCGGGACGATCGCGTGGGCGGTCGCCCTGATCGTGCTGGTTGTCTTGCGCGATCGGCTGCCTGTCGCTGACCGCTGGTGGATCTGGACTTGCGTCGCTGGAGTCGGTTTCGGCTTGTTCGGCCTGGCGTATGTGCCTCACCTGAAGCGCTCGCGCGCCCGCGCCGCAGCCCGGCGCGCCGCTTCGCAGGACCTTAATCAGAGCAGTTCGTGATCGATGCTTTCCAGGACGCTCTCAGGGAGTTCGGCTCCGGCATTGAGCATGTCATAACCGAGTTCGTCGATCGCCGGATTCGCCTCGTCCGTCGCCTCATCGGGCGTCTCGCCCTCTGAATGCGCACCGCAGCCGTGGTCAACGGAGACGACGCTCCCGTCGTCTGGGGCGAGTTCGTTGGCGCAAACACCGAAAACCCGGCCAAGCGGGCCAGTAAGCCTGACCATGAATCCGCAGGTCTCACAGCATGCGGGTGCGGCGCTCGCGAGCGCAGATGACGGACCGTGGCCGCCCGCGTGCCAGCGCTCGGCCGCTTCGTCCCTTCCGATGGCGGAAAGCACCCGCCGCTGGCGGGCCAGGCCCTCTGACCGGCTCGCCTCGCCGGCGATCCCGTCGCCGTCCTCCCAGTCAAGCAATCCGGGATCGCCGGACAGCGCCACCACGGGCACCAGTCGCTCATCGTCCGCCGCCGCCGGCATGAGATCTCCGGCCTTGAGGTCTCCTGGACGTACCCGCTCCGTCCACGGCACCCAGTCGGGCGCGAGCAGCGAGTCAGGGCCGGGCAGCAACAGGCTTTCGCTGACCGTCACGACCCGTGACCGCGACGCCCGCGTCACGGTGACCGCCCATCGCCAGCCAACATAGGCAGGGTCAAGCGATTCGAACAGGTGCGTGACCGTCCTGTCGCACTCGACCTCAACGCCGACATGCTCGCCGACGTTGCTGGCGCCGGCGTCATCGACCGCCGCCTGCCTGGCTAGGTCAACGGCCTCGACGCAGGCCTGATCGGGCTCCGCGTGCTTGGCAGTGGTAGGGCTCACGATTACTTATTCTCCCGCATGCCGCCGGCTACCTGCACCAAGACAGCCTGCACCGCAACCGAAAAGCGACCTGCGCGGTCCGTCGGCGCCCGGCTTTCCGTCCCGTTACCGAGCAAAAACCGCGAAACGACGGACGGCGCATCGCCCGCAGTGCGGCATTCCGCTCCGGTAGGCCCAATACTTGAGCGCATGGGAGATTCGGGAGTCGGGGCTCGGGCCCGGCGCGCGACGAAGACAGCCGTCTCGGTTTCCCAGTCGGCCGCCAAGGCGGGCGCGAGCGCCGCCGGCGGGGCGAGCAGGACCTTGCACAAGATCACCAGCGCGGGAGGCGCCGGCCGTACCGGGCTGGCACACCTCATCGAACTGTCGGCAGCCGGCAGCATCGGCGACGGCTTCGTTGCCGTCGCCCTTGCGGGCACGCTGTTCTTCAGCGCCTCGGTGACCCAGGCTCGCGGCAGAGTCGCACTCGCCTTGCTCATCACGATGGCGCCGTTCGCGCTGGTCGCCCCCTTTATCGGCCCGATGCTCGACCGCGTGCGGCACGGCCGCAGGTACCTGCTGATCGGCACGGTGTTCGCGCGCGGCCTGCTGTGCTGGGGCATGTCGGGTGCTGTGCAGCATAACGACGCGGTGACCTTGCTGCCTGCGGCCTTCGGCGTGCTGCTGCTGCAGAAGGCTTACGGCGTGACCAGGGCCTCGGTGACCCCGCGCCTGCTGCCAGAAGAGATCACATTGGTCACGGCCAACTCACGGGTCGCGCTCGCCTCCCTGATCGCGACTACCGTGGGGGTGCCGGTCGCCGCCGGCATCGACGCGATCGCAGGCGGCCATGCGACGGGGGCCGCCTGGGTGCTGCGAGTGGGCACGATCGTGTACTTGCTCGCCATGGTTCCCGGCTTCCGCATACCCGACGGCGTCGACGAACCAGCCGACGAAGTCGCTGCGCCGGAGCCCGTAACGGCTGATCCCCCGGCAGCGACCGTTCCCCTGAAGGAGCGCAAGGGCTGGCACCTGTTCCCGCAGCCGATCGGGCCCGTCGTGAGCGAAGCCATCAGCGCGAACATCACGCTACGCGCCTATTCCGGCTTCATGATCTTCTTCCTGGCCTTTCTGCTGCGTACCGTACATTTCGGTTCGGTGTCCGACAAGCTCGCCCTCACGGAGATGATCGCCGCGGTGGCCATTGGCGGCTTCTTGGGCACTGCCATAGGAGCGGCGCTCAGGTCGCGATCTCCGCAGGTGGTGCTCTACGCGATGCTCGCCTTCTCAGCGATCGTGACCACGCTCTGCGCGGTGTTCTTCGGGCTCTGGGCCGCGATCATCGTCTCGTTCAGCGCGGCGGTCGGGCAGACGCTCGTCAAGCTGGCGCTTGACTCGATCGTGCAACGCGAGATCAGCGCGGAGGTCAGGTCATCGACCTTCGCCATCTCAGAGACGCTGCATCAACTCTCCTGGGTGATCGGCGGTCTGCTCGGCCTGCTTCTGTCGCTGACTAACAGCGGTGTCACCGGCATGGCCGTGGCCGCCGCGGGCCTGACGCTCTCGCTTGGCCTGCTGATCGTTACCAGGCGCAACCGGGTACGGGCCGCCGCGACCGCCTGAGGCTTAACGCGGGTTCAGACGTCGATGTCGTTGGCCACCGCGCGGAGAACTGCCGCGATCTTCTTGGCTTCCTTGCTATCCGGGTGCTTGCCACGGTGATAGATGTTGGAAAGCCCGTCAAGCAGCTTGATCAGGTCCTCGACGAGCACGGTCATCTCGTCGGTACCCTTGCGGCTCGTCTTGGCCACTGTGGGCGGTGGCTCTAGAGTCCTTACCTGGAGCGCCTGGGCACCCCGGCGACCCTCGGCGACACCGAACTCGACCCGCTGGCCGGGCTTGAGCACGGTTCCTGCCGTCGCCAGGGCGGTCGAGTGCACGAAAACCTCACCGCCGTCATCACGGGTGAGGAAGCCGAATCCCTTGTCGGCGTCATACCACTTGACCTTGCCAGTAGGCACGTGCAGACCCTTTGCGAGAGAAGAACTGGTGGGTTACGAACTTGCGGGCTTATCCAGGCTAGGCCAGAACAGAATCTACCGAGCTAGCCAGTCGAGTCGTGATCTGAAAGATACCCTGTCCGCTCTTGCGGAACACCGGGTTATCGCGCGCCCACGCCCGTCCTCAGCCGAATCGGGGGGACAGCCGCCACGGCGGCTCCTTGGGAGGCTTGCGCTTGGCGCGGCGCAGCGCCCACAGCAGGTAGACAGCGCCGCCGGCCGTAGTAAGCCGGCAGATCCGCTCCGCTCCCAGCCAGGCCTCATGACCGTAGGAGCCGATCGTGCTGTGCTGCCCGCCGAACGCGAGCACCAGCACGGTGCCGAAGATCACCAGGATGAGCGGCAGCATGAGACCGAGAAACTTATCGCGAACGTCCCACTTCCTCGACGGCAGCGCTATAAGAAATCCGATCAGCCAGACCGGCGGGTACAGCACGCCTCCGAGCCCGAGCAGCAGCACGGCGATGATCTCGACGGGATTCTGGCGCGCCAGCTTGCCGAAGCCGGTCATGACCTTCATCAGGTAGCCCGTGCCGACGGCTGACGCGGCGGCGATCCGCTGCCTCTCAGAACTGTCCGCTCCGCCAGGACCTCCGGTCAGTACGATCGGGCTGGTCGCCTTGTTCCCTTCTGAACTTGCGCCTCGCCGGGAACGGATGGCGCGCGGCGGCGGGCTCACGGACCTTGAAGCGGGCTTGCCGAGAGGCGGAACCGGCCGACGTTCTGGCCCGGACTTATCTGGCGCCGTCTCATCGGGTTCCTCTTCGGCTTGTTCTGGGGCGGCGAGCAGGGCGGCCTCCGCGAGTGAGTCGGTTTCCTTTGCGGGCTTGTCGTTCGCGTCCTTCGCGTTCTTCTCGCCCTTCGCGACCAGGCGAGCCGAAACCGGCAGCCCGGTACCGGCAGGTTCTGATCCGTCCACGGTGGCTACCTGTTCACCTCCAGTCTCGCTTATCACGCTGACCTTCGCCCGCTCTACGACCGCGATCGGATCGCCCAGGCCTGCCAATACCTTCCTGACCTGTGGTGCGGTCGCGTTATCCACTCCTCCACATTCAGCTTCAATGCGTGCGCGCGTGCGGTCAAGCAGCGACTGCCGTTCGGTGAATCCCAACTCGTCACGAGCAGCGACGGACAGCCGGTTCAGGAAGTCCCTGATGAGCTGCTCCGTGGGCGGATTCATGGCGTAATCATCCACCTATATCGCTCTGGATAGGGTGACAACGCGCATGACGCAATTGCACCAATCGGGAGCGGTCTGACCCGACAGCGCATCACAGCCACGAGACACCAAAAGGCGGCCCCGGCTGACCAGCCGGGGCCGCCTTCCTAGGCGGACTGTCAGAAGTCCATGTCACCGCCGCCAGGAGCGGCCGGAGCCTTCTCCTTCTCCGGCTTCTCTGCGATGACCGCCTCGGTCGTCAGGAACAGCGCCGCGATGGAGGACGCGTTCTGAAGAGCGGAGCGGGTGACCTTCGTCGGGTCGAGAATGCCGGCCTTGAACATGTCGACGTACTCGCCCGTCGCCGCGTTCAGGCCATGCCCGGCGTCGAGACCGCGCACCTTCTCGGCCACAACGCCGCCCTCGAGGCCGGCGTTGATCGCGATCTGCTTCAGCGGCTCTTCGAGCGCACGGCGCACGATGTTCGCGCCGGTCGCCTCGTCGCCGGGGAGCTCGAGCTTCTTGAAAGCGCTCTTGCCCGCCTGGAGCAGCGCGACGCCGCCACCGGCGACGACACCCTCCTCGACGGCGGCCTTGGCGTTGCGCACCGCGTCCTCGATGCGGTGCTTGCGCTCCTTCAGCTCGACCTCGGTCGCCGCGCCGGCCTTGATGACGGCAACGCCGCCTGCCAGCTTGGCGAGCCGCTCCTGCAGCTTCTCGCGGTCGTAGTCGGAGTCGGTGTTCTCGATCTCGGCGCGGATCTGATTGACACGGCCGGCGATCTCGTCGGCGTCGCCGCCGCCGTCGACGATAGTGGTCTCGTCCTTGGTGACCACGACCTTGCGGGCCTTGCCGAGCATGTCGAGCTCGGCGCTGTCCAGCTTGAGGCCGACTTCCTCGCTGATGACCTGACCACCGGTCAAGATGGCGATGTCACCGAGCATGGCCTTGCGCCGGTCGCCAAAGCCGGGGGCCTTGACCGCGACGGACCTGAACAGGCCGCGGATCTTGTTGACCACCAGGGTCGCGAGGGCCTCGCCCTCCACGTCCTCGGCGATGATGACGAGCGGCCGGTTGGCCTGGACCACCTTGTCGAGCAGCGGCAGGAGGTCCTTGTTCGCCGATACCTTGCTGTTGACCACCAGGATGTACGGGTCCTCGAGAACCGCTTCCATCCGCTCGGGGTCCGTGGCGAAGTAATGCGAGATGTACCCCTTGTCGAAGCGCATGCCCTCGGTGAGCTCAAGCTCGAGGCCGAAGGTGTTGCTCTCCTCGACGGTGATGACGCCTTCCTTGCCGACCTTGTCCATCGCCTCGGCGATCATCTCGCCGATCGCGGTGTCACCTGCGGAGATGGAGGCGGTCGAAGCGATCTGCTCCTTGGTCTCCACGTCCTTGGACTGCTTGGAAAGCTCCTCGCTTACCCGCTCGACGGCGGCCTCGATGCCGCGCTTCAGCGACATCGGGTTGGCGCCGGCCGCCACGTTGCGCAGGCCCTCGCGGACCAGCGCCTGTGCCAGGACGGTCGCCGTCGTGGTGCCGTCGCCGGCGACGTCGTCCGTCTTCTTCGCTACTTCTTTGACTAGCTCGGCGCCGATCTTCTCCCACGGGTCCTCGAGCTCGATCTCCTTGGCGATGGACACGCCATCGTTGGTGATCGTGGGGGCTCCCCACTTCTTCTCGAGAACCACGTTCCGGCCCTTCGGGCCGAGGGTTACCTTCACGACGTCGGCCAGCTGGTTCATGCCGCGCTCGAGGCCGCGCCTGGCGTCCTCGTCGTACGCGATCATCTTCGCTGCCATAAGGCTCCAGTCCTCCCGGAACTTACTGCCTTGTCTTCGATTGCCTTACGTTGTGGCCGACCGAGCCGACGCCCGCGACGGACGGCGTATGCCTCGTCGCCCCGATCTTGCTACCTGAAGTTGTCACTCTCACCCGGAGAGTGCCAACGACTTGTTTAGCACTCTACCCCCGAGAGTGCAAGCGCAGTACCACTAGAGGCCTAACCCTGGTTACGTTGCGAGTTCGCCTTAGTACGCAGTGGGACCATATCGGCACGCGCGAAGACCCGGCACCAGGCGACGTTCCGGGTACCGGGTCTACCGCGCTAAGTTGCGGAACTTATACCGTGCGGACTGCCTCAGCCTGAGGGCCGCGGTCGCTCTGCGTAATCTCGAACTCGACACGCTGGCCTTCCTCAAGCGTACGGTAGCCGTCCGCTTGAATTGCTGAGAAGTGGACGAAGACGTCCCTACCACCGTCGACCGCGATGAAGCCGTAGCCCTTATCCGCGTTGAACCATTTGACGGTGCCCTGAGCCATGAAACAACAACTCCCTAACTTTTGCTCGGGCTTCGGGTCACGCCCTTGCTACGCGAAACCCGTTGATCGCGGAACGGGGATGACGTGCCGCGCAAGCTCTGCCTGCCGTTCTCGCCGTACCGACAGCGACCGGACATTACCCTACATGGTCGCGGGGCCATGCGTAGTGTGATCCGATCCAAGGTACCGGTGAGGCCGTCGACACCGTCGGCACGCCTCTTCGAGTACTTCGCGGAGAGTTCTGGTGCCATTTAACCCGTTCTCAAGCTGCCAACTTCGGCCGAATGCTGGCCGATGCGGGCATTTGACCACGATCCCTGCGAACCGGACGGCTGACCGGCCGGCCCGTTACTAGCGACGATAGCACCGGGAGTAGCGCCGTCACTTGCGGTGACAACTGCCAAGCCGATGCCAGGGAGTTCGGACCGGAGCACTACTACGCCGCGTAAGCGGCTGGCATTGCAGCAATTGCTCGTACAAGCGCGCCACAGATAATCGGCCAGCATATGTCGCGCATGCCGGCGGCGGGCCTACTCATTAGTAATAAACAAGCGGGCGCCAGCCGCAGAGTACGAGCGCCCGTGCTCCGTCTGGTAGTCAGCGCGGCCGAACCCAGGCTGACTACCAGACGTAACCAGCTACTGCGGCGGAGAGTCGTAGAGCCGGGTGAATTCACGCAGGCTCGGCTTGATGGGCTCGGGCAAGAAGACGGCGCCGGAAACCGCGTTCAGCGTCTTCAGCCCGTCACCTGAATTGATGATGACGGTCTCTGCGTCAGGATCAAGTTCGCCAGCAGCGAGCAGCCTGCGCAGCACTGCCAGGGTGACGCCCACCGCCGTCTCACCGAAGATACCCTCGGTCGCGGCCAGCAGCCTGATCGAGTCGACGATCTCGTCATCGGGTGCCGCGGAGACGCTTCCGCCCGTTCGGCGTACCACGTCGAGCACGAAGGGACCATCCGCCGGGTTGCCGATCGCGAGCGATTTGGCAATGGTGTCTGGCTTGACCGGCTGCACCACATCGCGGCCCGCGGCGTAGGCAGCGGCTACCGGTGCGCAACCGCTCGCCTGGGCGCCGAAGACGCGCACCGGCTCGACCGTTCCCGGCTCAACCAGGCCAAGTTCGCCGAGTTCGCGGAAGGCCTTGTCAATCTTGACGAGCTGGGCACCCGAGGCGACAGGCACGACGATCTGCCTGGGCAGCCGCCAGCCCAGGCCTTCGGCGATCTCGTAGCCGATGGTCTTGGAGCCCTCCGCGTAATACGGCCGCACGTTTACGTTGACGAACGCCCAGTCGTCGCGTTCTTCAGCCAGCTCAGAGGCCAGCCGGTTAACGTCGTCGTAGCCGCCTTCGACCTTGACAAGGCGGCAGCCGTATGCGGCAGAGGCGAGGATCTTCTCAGGCTCAAGGTTCGCCGGAACAAGCACCACCGCCTCGATCCCGGCCCGAGCGGCCGCGGCGGCGACCGCGTTTGCCAGATTCCCCGTCGACGGGCAGGCGAGCACCTTGTAGCCGAGTTCTATGGCGGCGGCGAGCGCCACCGCGACCACGCGGTCCTTGAACGAGTGAGTGGGGTTGGCCCGCTCGTCCTTCACCCAGAGCCGTCGCATGCCGAGTTGGCGCGCGAGATTGTCGGCCCTTACCAGTGGCGTGCACCCCGGCTCCGTGGTCCGCCTCGTCGCGATGTCGGGCGGTACAGGCAGCAGGCCGGCATACCGCCAGATGTTGCGCGGCCCCGCCTCGATCGTGGCCCGGCTGATGGCCGGATAGTCGTAGCTGACCTCCAGCGGGCCGAAGCACTCAGTACAGGCGTGCTGCCCGCCAAGGCCGAAGGCGGCCCCGCACTCACGGCAGCTCAGCGCGCTGGCGTTGCCGAAGCGGGCACGGGCAAGCGTGCCAGGCTGGTCGAAGACGAGTTCGCTCGGATCGAACGTCGGTGTGACGACAGTGGGTGCGACGACAGTGGGTGTGACGACAGATGTCATGGTGAGGCCTCTCCTCATCTCTCCCGCTGCCGGTCGGCAGCAGGCCGGAGTTGGCACCAGTCACGCTCGCTTCAGCGCGGCCTCACAGGACCTGACGGTCAAGTTCGGGTCAGCGTGATGGTTGCCGGGGCTTCACAGGGCCGTTCCCTCCACCCCTCTGGATGAGCAATATGAAGTTGTATTGAGCGAGTTACGGCACCCGCCCTGAGCTGGGTTGATAGTTGTCAACTGTCACTGTAACACGCCCCCGAAGGTCAAGCGATGGAGGGAATCTAGCGGACGGTGGCACTCACTCCACCGCATGGCAGCGATCATCCGGAACTCTCTTATACGCACGAGCCGCCGGTATCCCCATGCCGGTCGTCCGGACCTGCCCGAACCGGACCGGTCAGGCGCCGAGCACAACGGCGGCCAGCTCGGCCAGATCTTCGGCGGCGAGCAGCCGCAGACCGGCAACCGCAAGATCACGCCCAAGGTCCGCAGCCGCAACCACGTCAGCCCCGCCTGCGGCAGCAGCGTGCTCGCCGCGATGAGCGTCCCGACCGCAACTCCTGGTCTCAGCGCCAGCGCTTACACGCCGTACCTGGGGCTATAGCAGAGCCCAAACCCGCCCATCGGACGCGGTACCTACCGAGATTTTGCCCGGCGCGGAAGGCGAACTAGACTCCCAGAGCCATATCGCGGGGAAGCGGCCCTTCAAGGGCTCACCAGGCGTGTACAGTCGTGCACCGCAGTGATCTAGGCGCATGCGAGGACGTGTGCGTACACTCAAATAACGGAACGCTATTTATGAGCAGACCGAAACACAAAGTCAAGGAGCTAGAGGCCCTCCTCACGGAGGCTGAAGGCAAGGGCTGGCGCGTTGACAAGAAGACAGCGTATTACCGGATGCGCTGTCCGTGCGGCAAGCACATGACCTGGGTACATCTCACGCCATCGAACCCAAGGTACGAGCAAGAGAAACGGCAGAAGCTTCAGGGCACGGGATGCTGGTAAGGGAGGCGCGACGATGAAGTACTGGGTGAACATCCCGGTCCAGGTAGTTGGATACCAGGGTGATCTGGGCGACAACATCGAACTTGTGGTCGAGCAGCTCGCCAAGCTCGACGCATGCAACGCTGCCCTGCTTGACTACTCGGCAGAGTCCGACGCCACAGATGACACCGCCGAATTCGGTGTGACCGTCGAGGCGTCCGGCCTTGAGGACGCTCTGCGGACGGGCCTTAGCTGCATCAGGTCTGCGATCCATGCGACTGGGGCGGCAACGCCTGACTGGGATGACAAGGCCGCTCTTGGCGAAGGCGTGGTCATCTACCAGATAGATGCTGACGAGAGCGTTGAGGTGCGCCCGCTCGTCAGCGCTTGACGCGGGCTGCACGATGGCAGGCACCGGCAGAGAGTTGGACTCAGCCCGGCAGAGAGCACTTGCCCTGCCGGGCTGAGCGCTTATCTGTGCGTGATCCCGTGGTCATCAGACGGCCGACAAGTCGCGTAATGGCGGCTATCCGAAGCGGCGCTCACGTTCCAGGCGTTTCATCCGCTCATCGAGTCCGGCGGGATCGCGGGAGGCGATGAGGATGGACCAGCCATCGCGGGTGGCGAACCGGCTCCAGGCCCACAGGTGCCGCGAGTAGCTTCCGTACATGATCATCCAGCCGGGATTGCGGGCTTCAAGGACCTCGGCCGCGCGCCGCTTCTCGGGATCATAGAGTTCGCGCTCCTGGCCGGATGCGCCTTCGTGCCAGGTCAGCATGCTCGCGTGTCAATCACGTCAACGAGGTCACTCAGGGCGCTGCGGTAGCGGCCTAGGAGCCGGAACATCTCGTTGGATGCCATCGCCACCGGCTCGCCCTGCTCAGCGAGCAGCAGCCGCGCCTCGCGGACCCTGACATCCTCGGGTGCAGGCCCGAGGGCCAAGCGCAGGTGGTCGGCGCTGCGCCGCTTGGAGTCCGCGCCGAAACTCGTGAACCTCGCAGGCCGCTGCGAGCGCCCGCTGAGCCTTTAACATGGTGCCGCTGTCGAGCCCTGGCCCGGACAGTGCACGTAGCTGGGCGGGCTCTCCCCATCAAACAGGGGTTTGGTGTTGCCCGGCAGGGGACTTGCCACGGCCAGGCATCCATGGTCGGCAGCGGGTCGTTGCGGGTAGACCGAGGAGGGCGGCGTTAACCTCACTCGGTGGGTGATGAGTCAGTGCGTGATGAGTCAGTGCGTGAAGAGTCAGTGCATGAAGAACCGGTGCGCGAAGAACCGGTGCGCGAAGAGCCGGCAGATGACGCGAAGGGCCGTGGCCGGATTCTCATCGCTTCTAACCGGGGGCCGGTGTCCTTCAGCAGGGCAGAGGACGGGGAACTGACGGCTAAGCGCGGTGGCGGCGGCGTGGTGTCCGGGCTTTCCTCTGTGGCCAGTAACGAGGATCTGCTATGGGTCTGCGCAGCGCTCAGCGACGCCGACAGAGCGGCCGCGCGTCAGGCTAAAGACGGGATGCTTGACCTCGACGGCCATCCTGGCGGCACAGCGGTCCAGATGCTCGGCATCTCCCCGAGCACCTTCAGCCGTGCTTACAACACGGTGGCCAATTCGGTGCTCTGGTTCATACACCACATGCTCTACGACACGCCGAACCGCCCCCAGTTCGGGCTCGGTTTCCGCCGCGACTGGGCAGCCTACCGGGACTACAACCGCGCGTTCGCTGAGGCACTGGCGACAGCTAGCACGGGTGCCCGGGCTCGAGC
>DATJLT010000130.1:0-9973 GCA_035509195.1 Streptosporangiaceae bacterium
CAAGAACGTCTTGAGCCTGGAGATCAAGATCTTCCCGGCCACGTTGTACCGCGTGGCTAGCGCCGCTACGTCAGGCTGCACCGGCGCCTGGCCTTCCTTGTCGGCCCGGCGGATGGTGATCATCCCGCGCCGCTCGGTGGCCCAGTCGCTGTAGACCTCGCGGACGACCAGCATCGCAGAACCTTCGCCGAGCGTGAAGTAGTTGCGTCGTCCTTGCGCCCGCGCGGGGCCGAACCTGACCTCGAAGGTGCCGTCTTCCCCGATGTCGATCTCGCGGTCGTCGAACGCCGACAAGCTGTCAGGCACCTGGACCGGCGAGTAGTCGCCGCCGAGCACCTGGAAGCTGAGGTCAGAGGTCGTTCCGCGCTTGCCGCTCACCACGTATTCGGCATCTGGCCGCAGGTAGGCGTGAAAGTAAAGCGTGTCCGGGTTGTCCAGGCCGAGCTTGGTATACGGGCCGGTCGACGCCGCGAAGAACGGGAAGTCCTTCTGGTAGGCCCAGGCCATCTGCAGCGAGGCCCTGATCGAGCCCGCCAGGTAGTCATAGCCCTCGGCGAGGTCCTGCTCGGTCTTGACGTGCGGCGCGTTGCGGATGATGTGCTCGGCTTCGCCGATCGCGTCCGCGAAGGCTTGCGTGTAAAGCGGTTCGGTCACGCCTAGCTCGCCCAGCGGTTCGCGGTCAGCTTCCAGCTAGGCCAGTCATCGAGCGACATCGCCGACTCGTAGATCCGCACGTAACCGGTATGCGAGATCCGCCACTCCCCGTCATCACCGCGCCGGTACCTGTCCTCGTAGAACGCCGCCCCGCTGATCACGACCTTGAAGTCGGTAGCGATCACGGTGTCGGTGAACCGCCAGGTCCCCTTGGCCTCGTCGCCGTCGATCGAGATCTCTGGCTGCCCGGCCGCGTGCAGCGTGATGATCCCGTTGCCCAGGCTGTCCCGCAGGAACGCGACGATGTCATCACGGGACTTCAGGTCGAGCGGCCGCCCCGCCGACGGAGTCCCGTAGTCGGCGGTCGCATCGCTGGTGAAGACGTCGGCGATCTCGTCCCACCGCTTGAGGTCCACGCAGCGCAGGTAGCGGTACTTAAGCTGCCGGATCTTCTCCAGCTCCGCAAGGTCCACCAGGTCCATCAGCCAGCCTCCGCCGCCCTCGGTCGCCTCCCATTTCTAGAACATGTTCTACTCTCGGCTCACTCCCGTGGCAACTCCTGGTCCGCACGCGGCGGGAAGAAATCGGGTACAGGGACGACGTTAATGAGGCAGCGGGATCGCATCGAGGCGGCAGATGGAGGACCGGAGTGGACGAGGGCATGACGGGCGGCGTGACGGACGGGCAGGAGTGGATCGCCGGGCTGCCTGACGAGCTTGACGGGCAGCGGAAGATCATGCTGTCGCTGCTCCGCTGGACCGAGGCCGACGAACGCGCCGGCATGCTGTGCGTGGCCTGCTCGGTTGGCCGCGGCAACGCCGACCGGCTATCTGACCTGGACATGGGCCTCGCGATCGACGTGACCGATGCGGAGTTCGACGCCGCCGTCACCGACGTGCACCTGGCCGTCGACCAGGCTGGCGACCTGATCGAGAGCTACCGCCACAAGTTGCCCGGCGTCTCGTTCACGCACGAGCGGATCTTCGCCCAGTACGCGGATCGCTGCCAGGTCGATCTGGTGGTGATCCCGCTGTCCCAGGACTACGGCCCGGTCAAGGACGAGGTCGTGCTCTACGACAGCGGCGGGCACCGGACCGCCAGGTTCCAGCCGAAGCCGGTCACGCCGGTCCAGGTACGCGAGTGGGCATTCAACGGCTGGGCCTGCCTGGCCGACGTCGGCAAGTACCTGCGCCGCGGCTCGGCCTGGGAGGCGCTGGAACGATTGCATCAGGCCAGAAACGAGTACTGGCGGCTGCTGGCGACCGCCTCTGGCGTGGCGAACCCGCAGTTCGGGGTCACGAGCCTGCTCGACTTCGCGCCTTCGCAGGTGCCGGCCGACCTGGCCGCGACCGTCAGCGCGCTCGACCTCGGTGGCCTGCTCGCCGCCGCCCTGGCCCTGGCGGCCAGGCTTGGCGAGATAGGCGACCTCCTGGCACCCGGCCAGCGCGCGGCGCTGCCCATGGCGATGGCCGGCTACATCACCGAGGATCTCGCCGCGATCGCGCTCTAGCTCCTCATGGTCCGTAGTCGACGACCGTCGTGCCGTAGGCATCATCGACGTAGACGTGCCCGGTCAGCGGGTCGATAGCGGTGTCGACCGGCTGAGTGAAGCCAAGGCCAGGGTAGATCGGAACGGTGATCGTGCTGGTCACGGTCTTCGTGCGGCCGTCGATCACCGACATGGTGCCGTCGCCGCTGTTGGCGACATAGGCGGTGTCGTTCAGCGGATTGACCGAGATGCCGATCGGCGACGCCCCGACCGGGATCGTGGCGGTCACGTGGTTCGCCCGGCCGTTGATCACGGACACCGAATTGGCTGACGGCGAGCCTTCGCCGCTGCCTTTGACGGCAGTATCCGGCCGGCGGCGGCCGAAGAACACGTACCCGTCCTGGCTTCCCGTGTTCGTCACGTAGACGACTCCGGTACGCGGGTTGACCGCTATTCCGGTCGGGTAGCTCCCTACCGGAATCGTGGCGGTCACGTGGTTCGTGTGCCCGTCGATCACCGACACCGAGTTCTCGGCGTTCTCGACCACGTAGATTCGGTCGGTGCGCTGGTTGACGGCCACGCCGAAGGTGTAGCCGACGGGTATCGTGCCGGTCACCGCGTTCGTGCGGCCGTCGATGACCGAGACCGTGTGATCCTCGGTGTTGGCGACGTAGACGCGGTCGGTTACCGAGTCCACGGCGATGCCGTTCGGGTAATGGCCCACCGTGATCATGGCCGTGACCGAGTTCGTCCTGCCATCGATCACGTAGACCGAGCCGTAGTCCATGGGGTCGTACTGGTTATCCGCATAGATCGTGTCCGTCTTCTGGTCCACCGCGACCTGGACGGTGTCGTAACCCGTCGGGATGTCAGCGACGATCATGTCCGTGCTCAGGTCGACGACCTCTACCTCGGCGAACTCGGCGATGTAGAGCCGGTGCGTCGCCGGGTCGACCGCCAGGCCGGCCGGCTGGTTGTCCAGTATCGTCACCGCGAACTGGTGAAGCTCGGCTGCGCTCAGCCCGGCTATGCCAGTTTCGCCCGCCCGCGCCGCCGCGGCCGGCGCCGCGGGCGCGATCACCCCCACGACGACCGCCACGACCGCGATGACCGCGACCGGCCCAATGATGAGAACACATCGGCGTAGCGAAGTCACGACTACAAGGCTATTACTGTACGCGCAGGTAACAATGCGAATCGCGACCGATCGGCGTTGGTGTTGGCGAACTAGAACCTGTTCTACCTTTTTCGCGGCCGGGCTGGCAGGATCGGACCGTGCGATTCTCCTACGCCGAGTCGATGACCGACCCGTCCTTCTACCTTCCGCTGGCGAAGGCCGCCGAGGCGGCTGGCTACGACACGATGGTCGTGCCTGACAGCATTTGCTACCCCGCCGAGGCCACGAGCACGTACCCGTACAGCCCGGACGGCACCAGGGAGTTCCTCGATGGGAAGCCGTTTCTCGAGCCGTTCTCGCTGATCCCGGCGCTCGGTGTGGTGACCGAGAAGCTCAGGTTCGTCACGTTCGTGCTCAAACTGCCAATCCGCAACCCGGTCCTTACCGCCAAGCAAGCGACGTCCGCCGCCGTGCTGACCGGCGGCCGCCTGATGCTCGGCGTCGGCACCAGCCCGTGGCGCGAGGACTACGACATCATCGGGGTGCCGTGGGAGCGCCGGGGCCGTCGCCTCGACGAGGAAGTCGACATCATCCGCGGCCTATGCGGGGGCGACTACTTCGAGTACCGGGGTGAAATTTTTCAGATCCCGGCAATTAAGCTCTCACCTGTACCGGCGGAACCGATCCCGATCCTTCACGGCGGGCACAGCGAGGCGATGCTCAGGCGCGCCGCGCGTCATGGCGACGGCTGGATGCACGGGGGCGGTGACCCGGCCGACCTTCCTGGCCTGCTTGCCAGGCTGGCCGGGCTTCGCCGGGCCGAGGGCACCGAGAGCAGGCCGTTCGAGATCCACGTGATCTCGATGGACGCCTACACCGCCGACGGCATCAGGCGCCTCGAGGACCAGGGTGTCACCGACGTGATCATCGGCTTCCGCTGGCCCTACGACGTCAAGCCTGACACTCAGCCACTGGCCGAGAAGATCGCCGCCCTCAGCACCTACGCCGAGAAGGTCATCGCCAAGGTGCGCGCATGACAACCGCGCGGGACCTGGCCCGCCGTTCACAGGCCGCCGTGCACGCGAAGGACAGGCAGGCGTGGCTGAGCCTGTTCGCGCCCGACGCCGTCGTCGCCGACCCGATCGGTCCTTCCCCGCTCGACCCGGCTGGCGAAGGACACCGGGGCTCCGCCGCGATCGCCGCCTTCTACGACAAGGTCATCGCGCCGAACGACTCGATCAGCTTCGAGATCGAGCGCTCGTACCTGTGCGGCGACGAGGTTGCCGATGTCGGCATCATCCGCACCGTACTGCCAGGCGGCGAGCACGTCGTGGTCGTGCGCGGCGTTTACACCTACCTGAGCAACGGCACCGGGCAACTCGCGGCGCTCCGCGCCTACTGGGAGTTCAGCTCGGCCGAGATCAAGCCCGCGTCAGCCTGAGCCCTTGCAGACCGTCTTCGACTGCGCGATGACGGGTCCTGCCTTGGTCTTCAGGCCGGTCAGTTCCTTGCTCAGGCTCTTGGCCGCCCCCGTCGGGTTGGTGCTGAGCTGCGCGGACGACTTCTTGATCTGGTCGAGCGATGAGTTGAGCTGGGTGGCCTGGCCGGAGAACGAGCCGAGATCCTGGCCCTTCAGCGCGGCGAGCTGCTTTTGGATGTTCGTGAGGTCAGAGGTTAGCTGGCCAGCCGAGCTACCGCTGACCTTCACCGTGGTCAGGTGAGTCAGCGAGGTACGCAACGACTTGATGTGGACGCAAGCGGCCTGACTGACCCCGCTCGCGCTCGCCGAGGGAGTGCTCGGCGGTTTCGCCGAGCTTGTCGTGGTCGATGAACTGCAGCCGGCTACGAGCATGACGCTGCCCGCGCCGACCGTCCCGACCGCCAGCAAAGCCCGCCTGGCGGTCACTTTCCGCCCAAAAGCGCTTGTCAAAGATTCCCTGGTCATGGCGCCATGCATACCCAGGTACGAGGCCGCCCGCCTCACCCGAAACGGGCGAGCCGCTAGCCTTAAGCACATGACCTCAAGCCGTTTCTCGGCTCTGTCCCACCTGGAATGTTCGCGCTGCGCAGACCGTCGTTACGACGCTGACCAGGTACAAGGCACTTGCGAATGCGGCTCGCCCTTGCTGGCGCGCTACGACATCGCGCGCGTCAAAGGCCAGCTTCGCAAGGAAGAGCTTGGCGGCCGCCAGGCGAGCCTCTGGCGCTATCACGAGCTTCTCCCCGTCGCGAGCGAAAGCAACATCGTGACCCTCGGCGAGGGCCTGACCCCGCTGCTGCCGATGCCGGCGCTCGGCAGGGAACTCGGCGTCAGGAAGCTCCTGATGAAGGACGAGGGCCTGATCCCGACCGGCACCTTCAAAGCCCGCGGCGCAGCGGTCGGCGTGTCCCGTGCGGCAGAACTCGGCGTCAAAGGCGTGGCAATGCCCACGAACGGCAACGCAGGCGCCGCCTGGGCCACCTACGCCGCACGTGCCGGACTGCCAAGCCTGATCGTCATGCCGGAGGGAGCCCCGGAGATTACCCGCGCCGAATGCGTCGCCGCCGGGGCCGAGCTTTATCTCGTCGACGGGCTGATCAATGACGCGGGCCGGCTAGTAGCCGGCGCGATCAAGGACCGGCCGGGCTATCAGGACATGTCCACGCTCAAGGAGCCCTACCGGCTCGAAGGCAAGAAGACGATGGGCCTGGAGATAGCCGAGCAGCTAGGGTGGCGGTTCCCCGGCGTCATCGTGTACCCGACAGGTGGCGGCGTCGGCATCATCGGTATCTGGAAGGCGATGCTCGAGCTACGCGAACTCGGCTGGGTCACGGGCGACCTGCCCAGGCTGGTCGCGGTTCAGGCAGCCGGCTGCGCGCCGATCGTCAGGGCGTTCGAGCGCGGCGCACGGGTAAGCGAGCCCTGGCCGGACGCGCGGACGATAGCGTTCGGCATCACGGTGCCCAAGGCGCTCGGCGACTTCCTTGTGCTCGACTCGCTCTACGAGACAGGCGGCACCGCGGTGGCGGTCGAAGACGAGGACATCCTGGCCGGTCAGCTCGAGGTCGCGAGGCTGGAAGGCTGCTTTACCTGCCCGGAGGGCGCGGCCTGCTTCACCGCCGTGCGGCACCTGCGAGAAGGTGGCTGGCTGTCAGAAGGCGACGAGGTCGTGGTGCTGAACACCGGTACCGGGCTGAAGTATCCCGGCACCGTTCCCGTGGGCGCGGGAACCGACATCCCGCTCCTCGCCAAGGCCGGCTCGATCTCCGGTACGCGCACATGAACGAGGCGGACCCCTTCGATCTCGGCCGGTTCGCCGCCGCGCAGGACGGCGGCGGCACCTACGAGCGCGCCGTCGCCGAACTGCGCAGGGGCCGTAAGGCCGGCCACTGGATGTGGTTCGTGTTCCCGCAAATCGCCGGCCTCGGGTTCAGCGCGACCTCGCGCAGGTACGCGATCAGGTCGATGGCCGAGGCACGGGCTTACCTCGCGCATCCGGTTCTCGGTCCGCGCCTGATCGAGTGCGCTCTGATCATCGCCGCCGCGCAGGGCCACACGGCCGAGGAGATCTTCGGCGCGACCGACGCCATCAAGCTGCGGTCGTCGATGACGCTGTTCAGCCGCGCGGACCCGGCTCAGCCCTTGTTCCGCGAGGTACTGAGGCAGTACTTCGCCGACCAGCCCGACCAGCTCACCGACGACGCCATCCTGGCCGCCGGAGAAGGAGACTTCGCCGGCCGGTGACCGTCCGCAAGCATGGCGTGCCGTGGTGGGGACTGGCGTCTTCGGCAGCCGCGCCCTTAATCCTGTTCGCTGGCTGGACCATGGCCGGCGCCCTGCAGGCCAGTCGTTACGACCCGGTGCGCCAGACGGTCAGCGTCCTCGCCGCCCGCGGTGCGACCGATCGCTGGGTGATGACGGTCGCTTTCCTCGCCGTCGGCGCCTGCGATGTGATCACAGGGCTAGCCTTGCGGCCGGCCGCCGCGGCCGGCCGGGTCATCCTCATCGCGGGCGGCATCGGAGGAATGCTGGTCGGGGCGAATCCCGAGACGCTTGGCGACGGCGCCCCTGTCGCACACGTGCTGTTCGCGGCCGTCGGCTTCGTCGCGCTGACCGCCTGGCCTGCCGCGGCTGCCCGCCGCGACCTCGGGCAACTGGCACCGTGGGCGCTGAGGCTCCCGGTCGCAGCCGGCGCGAGCGCCTTCACGCTTGTTCTGTTCGCCTTGTTCCTGGCCGAGCTTGTCTCTGGCGGCGGCCATCTCGGCCTGGCCGAGCGCGCCCTCGGCGAGTTCCAGGCCCTGTGGCCGCTGGCAGCGGTCCTCTCGTGAGTCCTCTCGTGAGCCGGGACGCTACCTGGCAGCCCGGTCAGAGCATCGCTCTCGTTTGTTTCGTCCGCTCTTGTTTGATGGCAGGATGGTGTCCATGCCGGACACTGACGACAAACGGCCGTACTCGGCACCGAGGACGGCGCGGGAACGGGCCAGGGCCGAGATCACCAGGGAGATCCTTGATGCCGGGCGCCGCTACCTGGCCACGGACGGCGCGGCCGGGCTAAGCCTGCGCGCGATCGCGCGCGACCTTGGCATGGCCTCATCTGCCGTCTACCGGTATGTCGCCAGCCGTGACGAACTGCTCACCAGGCTGATCATCGACGCCTATGACTCACTCGGCGCCGCGGCCGAGGAACGCGAAACCAAGGTCCGCCGGTCCGACCTGTTCGGTCGCTTGGCGGCCGTGTGCACGGCGGTCAGGGACTGGGCGCTGGCCAACCCGAACGAGTACGCGCTGATCTACGGCTCGCCGGTTCCCGGCTACGTCGCGCCAGAGGACACGATCGGCCCGGCGAGCCGGGTGTCCAGCCTCCTCATTCAGATCCTCAAGGAGGCGCGCCTCCCTTCCGAGGACGCCCGTGCGGGGTCCTCATGGCGGTCCGCGCTCGGCCCGGTGCGCGAGGTCTTTCCGCCCGAGATCCCCGACTCCGCCATCCAGGCCAGCCTGATGGTGTGGGCTGGCTTGTTCGGCGTGGTGTCCTTCGAGCTTTTCGGACAGTTCCGCAACGTGGTTAGCGAGGAACCCGCGGCTCGGGCCGCCTTCTTCGCCGAGTGCATCCGCCGCTGGGCCGGCCAGCTAGGCCTGGCCGGCTAGCCGACGCCGCGGCGCGACCCGGCGAGTTCTTGCCGGATGCCCGGTCGGCAAGCCGCCCGTAACGTCAGGTGCTACCGCATCGTTGGCGCGTTGATGCTGTTCGTGGTGGTTCTCTGACGACATCGCTGGCCCGCTGATGCTGTTGCAACGGCATCAGGTTTCCATCGTTGTCGCCGGGCACCGACCTAACTACGACATCTGCGGGCCAGCGATGTCGTAACTGACCCGGCGGGGTCAGGGCGCGCCGGGGTCAGAGTGGCGGCGATAAGCTCGCGACCGAGGCCAGGAGTTCGGCGCGGGCACGGTCGACGGCCTCAAGGATCGCGCCGCGCAGGACAGGGGCGCCGGTAATCGCGCTGGGAACCACTCGCGGGCGGCACGGGCAAATCCTGCCGACCTCGGCTCCGACCTTTTCGGCCAGCGCCGTTCCTCCGGCTAGCCCGACTTCACCGCCGAGCACCACCAGCCCTGGGTCGAGCACGACCGAGATCGCCGCGACGCCCGTCGCCACCCGGCCGGCCAGTTCGGCGAGGAAGCCGCTGCCGCGTGCGTCGCCGGCGGCGGCAGCTTTGGCCGCCAGGCGAACGGCACCGGCCGGAGTCGGGCTAGAGAAGCCGAAACCCGCGGCAAGCGGCAGCACCGCCTGCCCGCCGACCAGCGACTGGAAGCCGCCGCTTGCCGGATGGGACAGATCGGCGGGCAGCTTGGCGCCGGGCACCGGCAGGTAGCCGATTTCGCCGGCCGCGCCGCCGACGCCGCGGTGCAGCCGACCGCCGAGCACGGTGGCGAGGCCGAGCCCGACTCCTATCCAGACAAGCACGAAGTCGGAGACGCCGACGGCAGCGCCAGACGCTCGCTCGGCCATCGCGGCCAGGTTGACGTCGTTCTCGATCGTGACCGGGCGGCCGAGATCGGCGCGCAGCGCCTCGTGCACCCCCTCGTGCCAGGCCGGCAAGTTCACAGCGAGCCGCAGGTCTCCGGTTCGCGGGTCGAGCACGCCAGGTGTCCCGATGACGAACGCGCGCAGCGCGTCAAGTGAGAGTCCGGCCTCGCCGCAGGCCCTGACCACGGCATCGCGCACCAGCTCGACCGGATCACCCGAGTTGTTCGTGTCGACCGCTATCTCGGTGACCACCTTGCCTGTGACATCAGCGACGGCGGCGCTGACCACGTCCTGTTCCACGTGGAGGCCGGCCACGTAAGCGACAGACGGCACCACCGCGTAAAGCTCGGCGTTCGGCCCGCGCCCCCCGGCCTGCTCGCCCGCTACCTCGACAAGACCGCGATCCTCCAGCCTGGACAGTAGCTGCGACGCCGTCACCTTTGACAGGCCGGTGCGCTCGCCGAGTTGTGACCGCGTCATCGGCCCCTCGGTCAGCAGCAACTCAAGCGCCGCCCGGTCATTCAGCTCACGCAGCAGCCTGGGAGTCCCTGGCCGCCGTTCCACCCCCGCGGTCACTGACATCTCCGAAAGTGCCTCAAAGCCAGCCTCCCCACCCGACCCACCCGCCACCATGCCAGCCGCATATCTCAATATCGCAACGAACTCTATCTTATAGGAAAGTTTCCTGTTAGTTTCGCTCCAATC
>DATJLT010000131.1:0-17744 GCA_035509195.1 Streptosporangiaceae bacterium
CTGCCCTTTGCCGTCGATTGAGTGCTCAAGGCCGACCGGCGGTTTAGCTGCTGCTGCATCGCCAAGTCTCCGAACAACGTCATCGACGTGGGTCTTGTAGTCGGCGTCGCTCAGGGGAGGGACGGGTCGTTCGTGATCGGACAGGCGCGGGACTGGTGGTTTGGGGGTGCCGTCTTCTTCCCAGGGTGAGGAGGGGTGGCCGGGCTCAAGGTGTTCGAGCTTCTCCTTCAGTTCGGCGCGGATGGTGGGAGGATTCTCCTTCTTCTCTAAGCGCTCGACCCAGCGTTGCCGTTCACGCTCGCGAATTGACGGGGGCGGGCCTGCGGCGTCTGTGGTGCGCGCGTCTGGGGGACGATTGACCGGCTCCGTCGTGGCGGACGATCTTGGCGGATGGAGTTCTCCTGACTGCCTGGGCCGTTCGGTGTCCGCCGTAGGTAATTCCATGGCGCACATCCAATCAGGATCGATAGCACTAAGTCCATGTCTGGCCCAATTTGCGGCTGAGGCAGGAAGCCGAGTAAACCTCGCGCTCCGAGCGGACCCAAGCCGCCATCCCCTGCGGGAGATCGCAGAAGCCGTGGCCATCCGGTGGCAAAGCCGACCCGGAGCTGAGGGGCCGCTTGCGGCCCGGGCACCGGAAGCGGTGCGGCAGCAAATCTCCCCCGCCCGCGCGGGCGGTTCACCTTGAGTGACAGCCTGTCCGCGGACCACGGCGGCCGGTCCCACGGACCGGGCGCAGCGCAGGGGCGCGCCGGGAGGAAGGGATTACCAGCCCCTGAGGTCTATGGGCCACTCGTCGATGACCTCATCATCACGGCAGAGGTACGCACGTTCGTGGTAGGCCATCGTGGGGTCGATGTGGGCTGGCGCGAAGCGGACAAGGTCTCCGACTCGGCGGGGCGGGGAGAAGACCGTGTGCTCGTCTGAGCAGTACCAGATGTCTGCGCCGTCAAGAGAGGGGTTACCGTGGTCCATGCCGAACGCCTTGAGCCCGGCATTGGCGACCGACCACTCCCCCGTGCCAGAGATCAGCGTCGCGAGCACGAACAGTGCCTGCCAGAAAGGGAGGCCGAGTTTCGCGTACGCGGTGTCCATGAGCGCGTACGAGCCGGCCTGGATCTCATTGGCCCAGGTGTTGATCGCGTAAGTCCCGGTGCCGCCCCCGGACACCAGAGCACCTCCTACGGAGGCATGGGCGGCCAGAAGCAACTCCATCGACGCCCGGCACTTCGCCGTCCGCTCCTCGGCAGAGGCAAGCCCGACCACGTGGCCCTCGTATCCCATGACGCCGCGGACCTCAAGCCCGGAAGAACGAGCCAGGTCGGCCAGCGGCCCGGCGTCAGCGACAGCGCACCCGCAGCGGGGCAGGCCCACGTTGACGTCAACAACGACCTCGCGGACCCCGCCGTCCGCGGCAGCGAGCACCGTACGGGGCGAGTCAACCGCCACGGTTACACGCGAACCCGAGTCAATGAGCGCACCGATGCGGCGCGCGTCAAGTACCTCGTTGGCAAGCAGCAAGTCAGAACCGAGGCCGGCGGCCGCCATTCCCTCGCACTCCCTGATCGTCGCGCAGGTGAAACCCAGATGGCCGGCGGCAGCCTGGCGCCTGGCCAGTGACGTGCACTTATGGGCCTTCACATGGGGGCGAAGGCGGGCGCCTGGCAATGCCGCGGCCATCTCGGCGATGTTGCGGTCAAGCACCGCCTCATCGATCAGGAGCGCAGGCGTCGGAAGCTCAAAGACGGAGGTCATAGGTACGTCCGCTGATTGACCCGCGCGGCTTCGTAGGCCCGCGCGGCCGACGTGACCGAATCGAGGTCCGACACCTCGGCGACCGGCACATCCCACCACGACTCGCTGTCGGGCGCGGGCACGAGCGGATCGGTCTCCACGCAGATCAGCACCGGCCCTTCGCGCGCTCTGGCGGCCTCGAGCGCAGACCTGAGGTCGGGGACCGACGCGGCACGAAGCACTGTGACCCCCAGGCTCTCAGCGTTCAGCGCCAGGTCAACCGGCAGGATATCCCCGTCCAGCCGCCCGGTGACAGGGTCGCGGTACCGGTAGGAAGTCCCGAACCGCTGCGACCCGACCGACTGGGACAAAGCCCCGATCGAAGCGAAGCCATGGTTCTGCACGAGCACGACAATGATCTTGATGTGCTCCTGCACGGCCGTGACCAGCTCAGACGACATCATCAGGTAAGACCCGTCGCCCACCATGACGTAGACGTCGCGGTCAGGCGCGGCGAGACGCACGCCCAGGCCTCCCGCTATCTCGTAGCCCATGCAGGAGTACCCGTACTCGACGTGATACCCCTTCGGGTCGCGCGTCCGCCACAGCTTGTGCAGGTCGCCAGGCATCGACCCGGCCGCGCAGACCACCACGTCACGCGGGCCCGCGGCCTCGTTGACCGTCCCGATGACCTCGGACTGCGCCGGCCGGGGAGAGTGCCCGAGTGAATAGGCCGCCGACACGGTCTCATCCCACTCGCGTGCCAGCCGCGAAGCCAGCGCACGGTAAGCCACCGGTACCTGATAGCCGTCCAGCGCTTCTGTGAGGAGTGCGATGGCGGCACGGGCATCACCGGCCACGGAAACCCCGGACAGCTTGGCAGCGTCAAAGGAAGCCACGTTCACGTTGATGAACCGCACCGCGGGCGCCGCGAACGCGCTCCGCGAGGCTGTCGAGAAGTCCGACCACCGGGTGCCGATGCCGATCACGACATCAGCGTCGCGGGCCAGGGCGTTCGCGGCCGTGGTGCCGGTCGCGCCGATCGCGCCCGCTGCCTGAGGGTGGTCGTACGGCAGTGATCCCTTGCCCGCCTGGGTCTCGGCGACCGGAATGCCAGTGGCCTCGGCGAAGGAGCGCAACTCCGCTGTCGCCTCGGAGTAGATCACGCCGCCGCCGGCGACGATGAGCGGCGACTCGGCCTCCCTGAGCAGGGCAACGGCCCTGGCGACGGAGTCGGGGTCGGGCAAGGGGCGGGGAACGTACCAGGTACGGTGGGCGAACAGGGACTCTGGCCAGTCGTGCGCCTGCGCCTGGACATCCTCTGGCAGGCAGATGACAACCGCGCCGGTCTCGGCCGGATCGGCGAGCACGCGCATCGCCCCGAGGAGAGCGCCGGGAAGCTGCTCGGGCCGGTCAACCCGGTCAAAAAACCGTGACACGGGGCGGAACGCGTCGTTCGCCGACACATCGCGCTGACTCGGATGCTCAAGCTGCTGCAGCACCGGGTCTGCGACGCGGGTCGCGAAAACGTCGGAAGGAAGCAGCAGCACGGGCAGCCGGTTCACGGTAGCCAGCGCGGCGCCAGTGACCATGTTGGTCGCACCAGGTCCCACCGACGACGTGCACGCCAACGTGGACATCCGGTTCCGCATCCGCGCGAACCCGGCTGCGGCATGCACCATCGCCTGCTCATTGCGTCCCTGGTAATAGGGCAGGACACCAGGGGCAGCCAGCTCGCAAGACAACAGCGCCTCGCCGAGCCCGGCCACGTTCCCGTGCCCGAAAATCCCGAAGCACCCCTCAATCAGCCGGTGCGACACCCCGTCACGCGAGGAGTACTGCGCCGCAAGGAACCTGACCGCGGCCTGCCCGACGGTGAGCCTCACGGCGCGCTCCCGTAGAAAGGAAGCCGCGGATCGGCCGGTTCGCTGACCCAGGTGTCCCTGACCCATCCGTGCACCGGGTCGTCGCAGATCAGCCACCGCCTCTGCCCGGGCCCCGCCATCACGTTCAGGTAGTACATGTCGTAACCAGGCACCGCCATCGCCGGCCCGTGCCACCCGTGCGGAACCAGCACCAGATCGCCCGACCTGACCTCGGCGAGCACGTCGATCGGCCGCGAAGCGGTCCCGTAGACGCGGTGGTACCCGATCGCACGCGGCGAATGCGACGCAGGCGACTCCCTTCCCCCGTCGGCCAGCTCGAAGTAGTAGATCTCCTCGAGCACGGACTCCCCTGGCCGGTCCTCGTCGTGCTTATGCGGCGGATAAGACGACCAGTTCCCCGCAGGCGTGATGACCTCGCACGCGATCAGCCGGTCGCACTCGAAGACAGGCTCGGTGCAGAAGTTATTGATCTGGCGGGAGCAGTTTCCCGCCCCGCGCAGCTCGATCGGCACGCCGGACGCGGGCCCGTACCTGAACGGAAGATCACGCGAAGCCCGCGCGCCAGGCAGCGCATACCGGCCGCCGTCCCCGACCGCGGACACGTGCACGGACGACCCGCGCGGCAAGTAGGCGAAGTCGGTAAGACCGGAGAAGACCGACGCGCGCCCCGCGAGCTCGAGAGTCTCAGATCCGCAGGTCACCACGCACGAGCCGGCCAGCGGCAGCACCAGCATCTCGTCCGCACCGGTCTCGAACGACGCCGCTTCGCCCGGACCGAGCGCCAGCACGCGCAGCGACGACCAGTCCCAGCCCGCCTTCGCCTGCGGCAGGTCGATCTCGAAGCTTCCCGAGGCAAGCGACCCACGGGGCCAGTGATAGGTCATGACACCTCTCCGCCATCAAGCAGCATGTCAACCTCGCCAGACGTCGGCATCGCCGTCGAGCACTCCAGCCGGGACGCCACGATGGCGCCGGCCGCGTTCGCGAAGGCGATCACCCGTTCCAGGGGCCAGCCTGCCAGCAACCCGTGACAGAGCGCACCACCGAACCCGTCGCCAGCGCCAAGACCGTTCAGCACCCTGATCTTCACCGGCGGCACGGTCACCGATCCGGCCGCGGTCATGGCCAGCACTCCGGCCGGTCCCTGCTTGATGACTGCCAGCTCAACCCCGAGATCGAGCAGCGCCCGCGCGGCCGCCTCAGGCTCGGACTCCCCCACTGCCGTGAGCGCCTCGTCGAGATTGCCCACGGCGACGGTGACGTGCGGCAGCGCCAACGCGACCTGCTCACGCGCGGCCTCGCGCGACTCCCAGAACATCGGCCGGTAGTCAAGGTCGAGCACGGTGAACCGCCGGCGCCCCCGTACCGCCCAGGCGAGGTGATGCGCGCCCCGGCTGGGCTCCTGCGAGAGCCCGGTCACGGTCGCCCAGAACACCCCGGCCTCGCGTACCGCGTCAAGGTCCAGCTCACGCGGGTAAATCTCCAAATCAGGCGCCTTGGGGAAGCGGTAGAACCAGAGCGGGAAGTTATCGGGCGGGAAGATCTCGCAGAACGTCACCGGCGTCGGCAATCCGGGCACCGAGCTCACGAACCCGTCGTCCACTCCCAGGTCGCGCAGCGCGGCGTGCACGAACCGCCCGAACGGGTCGTCACCCGTCCTGGTGATCACGGCGGCCCGCCGCCCGTGCCTCGCCGCCGCCACCGCGACGTTGGTCGCGCTGCCGCCGAGGAACCTGCCGAACGTGGTGACGTCGGCAAGCGACAGCCCGGCCTGGAGCGGGTACAGGTCAACCCCGGTCCGCCCCATCGTCAGCACGTCGTACGTCACCAGCCGCGCTCCCGCAGGTACGCGCGGTTCGCGGCCTGCTCGGCCGCCGCCTTCGCGTACCCCTGCGGGCTGCCGGGCAGCACGTCCTGCTCCACGAGAAGCCAGCCCGAGTAGTCGCCGGCCCGCAGCGCGTCAAGTACCTCATCAACGCGGCCCACGCCCTGACCGAGCGGGCAGAACACGTCGCCTTCCCAAAGCTGCATGGCATCGGTGAACGGGCCGGCCGAGGTGGAATCCTTCAGGTGGACGTGGCTGATCCTGGGCCAGAAGCCGGCGAGAATCGCGAGCGGGTCACCGCCAGCGGCGACGAGGTGTCCCGTGTCAAGGCAGAGCGCCGCCCCGGTCGACTCGAGCACGCGGACCAGGTCGTCCTGGGCGGCGAGCTGGGTACCGACCTCGTTGTGCAGCACGGCCTCATAGCCGCGGCCCGAGCAGTAGCTCACGACCTGGCCGACCACCGACTCAATCAGGCTCCATCGCGCCGGCGCCTCTGGCGCGCCGATGAGGGCAACGGTCGGCCTCGGCAGGAACAGCTTGTCCACCCCGCCGGCCACGGCGTCGATCTGATCGCATACCGCGCCAAGCTCGGCGAACCCCTGAGCGCCCGCCTCGCCGGAAGAAACGTCGATTTCCACGTACCCGCCGCAGAGCAGCAGCCCGCGCGAGCCGAGTGCCGACTTGAGCTCAGAGCCAAGCCCCAGGTAACCGACAGGACCGAGGTCGATCCCTTCGTAGCCGGCCGCCTGAACGGCGTCCAGCACCTCGGCCGCGCTCGGCACGCCCTCGCGCTTGCCGACAGTAACCTCGAACGCACCGTAACTGACCGGCGCATTTCCGATCTTGTACACCGTTTACTCCTTAGCCATCTCAGCTACCGTGAGTGCGGCTACCGCGTCAGCGGCGCGCGCACCTGTCCCTGCCCCGGTCCGCACGAGCCGAGCGAAGTCCTCTGCCTGCAACCGCAGCGCCTCGAGGAAAGCGACGTCACCCTCGGCCGGGTCAAGGAACACGGAGCTGGCGGTGCCCTTGGTCCCGTACACCTCGACCTTGACCATGTCACCGGCCGGATGCCAGCGCCCCAGGCTTATCACCGCGGTGCTCCCGCCGGAAAGCCCGCAAGCTAGCTGCGCGCATTCCGGGTCGCCGCTGACGGTCCCCGGCAAGGCACGCGCGCCGCACACGGTCGAGAATTCCTGCCCGGTCAGCCACCTGACCTGGTCGAACTCATGCACCCCCATGTCCGCGTAGATGCCGCCGCTGCTGCCGCGGAACGCGGAAGAAGGAGGCGCCTCATCCCACTGGAAACAGTTCACGGCGAGGATCTCGCCAAGCTCGCCGTCGTCGATCCGCCGCTTGAGCGCGACCAGCGCGGGTACAAAGCGCCGCCAGTAGGCAATTTGCAGCGGAAGGCCAGTGTCTTCTGCGCGCCTGGCATTCTGCCTGGCCTCGGAAGCGGTGAGCCCGCATGGTTTCTCGCACAGCACAGGCAGCCCGGCCTCCATTACCTGGGCGAGCACCGCGACGTGCTGGTCGGTCGGCACTGCCACGAGCGCGGCGTCGATCCCGGTCGCGGCAAGCAGCTCACCGAGCGTGGCGAACGCCGGGATGCCCACTGCCGCGACCGCCTCGCGAGCAGCTTCGAACGGCTCGACGACGCCCGCGACCATGACCTCGCCTGAGCCGCTGATTGCCCTGAGGTGGGTGCGGCCCATCCGCCCGGCACCGATCACTGCGACACGGAACACGCTTTCTCCTTATCTCCGGCATTCACCCGGGCCGTGGACTCGCGGATCACGAGCTCGCCGTCGAGCACTAGAGCCGGCGAGCAGGGCTCGGGCTGGCCATCGGCCAGCGACGGCCTGGCCAGGACCGCGTCGACGGCCAGGGTGCCGAGACGGTACTTCGGCTGGGCCACGGTCGTGAGGGCGGGGTGCGTGTACTCGGCGAACTGGATGTCGTCGATGCCGACGATCGAAAGGTCGCCGGGAATCCGCCAGCCCGCACGGTGGGCCGCCCGCAGCGCGGCGATCGCGGACATGTCGTCGTAGGCGACGAGCCCTTGCGGCGGGTCGGCCGCCGCAAGGAAGGCAGCGACCGCCGCTTCCCTCGCCGGCATGTTCGGCGAGGCGGCCGTGAGCACCGGCTGCGGCCAGAATCCCCGGTCGGCCAGTTCCTGCCTGAACCCGAGCAGCCGCAGCAGGCTCGACCGCACCTCCGGCCCGCGCAAGTGCACAAACCGGCGGTGACCAAGCTCGGCCAGGTAGGCGACGGCGAGCCTCCCCGCTCCTACATCGTCGAACGCGATGTGCCTGATCGCTCCGGCAGGCTCGGGTTCACGCTGCGCGGCGATCCTTGCCTTGTCCTCGCCAGCGTTGCCTTCCGCTACCCCCCTGATCAGATCGCCGGGCACGGCCTCGTCACCGTTGATGACGGCGACCCGCATGCCCTCTTCTACCGCCTGCCTCAGCATCTCGGGCTTGCCGGTCGGTGACACCGCGATCAGCTCGGTCACCTGCTCGGACAAGAACACGTCGAGTGCCTGCGACTCAAGGTCGGCTCGGCCTTCCGCCGCGAAGAACAGCGGCTGGCATCCGAGTTCCCTCGCCCGCCCCTGAATCCCTAGGACAACACCGCCGATGTAACCGTCGCCGAGGCTCTGCACGACGACGCCGATCAGCGAGGTGGACTTGGTGCGCAGCCGGCGGGCAGCCGCCGAGGGGCGGTACTGCACCCGCTGCGCGACCTCGAACACCGCCCGCCGCGTCGCGACGCTGATCGCGGGGTCGTTCTTGAGCGCCCGGCTCACGGTCGCCGTCGACACCCCGAGCACCGCGGCGACGTCCTTCATCGTGACCCGCTCGCTCACCGGCACTCACCCCGCCCGCACCGTCCGCACCGCCCGGCTGACCCGACCCGGTTAATCGATTGCAGGTTAAACGATTACATCAGCAGAAAGAGCGCTGTCAACCCCCGAATGCCACGTCCTTACAGCAACGCCCGCCGTTGAGCTGGTCGAGAGTTGAGCTGGTCAAGAAGGGACACGCAGGCATGAATCGCCCGGAGGTGCGGCACGTCGATCCCGTAAAGGCCGGCGAGTTCGACCACCGCACCGGTCAGGCATCCCACTTCGAGCCGCTTGCCCGCCTCCAGGTCCTGGAGCATCGAGGTCTTGTGATCGCCGACCGCCAGGCCGGCGGCAAGCCGGCGCTCGAGCGAGACGGGAAACCTGATCCCGAGCCGCTCCGCGACCAGCGCGCACTCGCCGAACATCGAACGCAGCAAGTCAACCATCGAAGGCGAAGTCCCCAGTTCCGCGAGCGTCGCCCTGGTCAGGGCGCTCACCGAGTTGAACGCCACGTTCCCTGTCAGCTTCAGCCAGATCTGATCCTCGAGCCGCGACTCGACGGGCGCCTTGAGTCCTCCGGCGACGAAGGCCGAGGAGATCTCACGGCACCAGGGCGATGAGTCGCCGAGCGTGAACCTGGTCCCCTCGATATGCCTGATCACGCCCGGCGACACGATCTCGGTCGAGCAGTAGACGACGCACCCCACGTTGTGCCCAGCAGGGATCGAGCGGGCGATGACCCCGCCGGGGTCGACGCTCTCCAGGCCCGGCCGGTACCACCAGGGGATACCGTTCTGCGCCCAGATCACGGCGCTGCCCGGTGCGAGCAGCGGCCCGAGCGCGGGCGCGATCTCCGGCAGGCTGTACGCCTTCAAGCCCACGAACACCACGTCAGCCCCGGCGACGGCGGAAAGCGAGGAAGTGACCGGCGGAGCGGCAGCGAAGTCACCGCGCGGCGACAGCACCCGCACGCCAGAAGCGGCCATCGCCGCCCCGTGCGCGCCCCGCGCGATCAGCGTGACGTCGGTGCCGCCACGCGCGAGCGCTGCTCCGACATAGGCGCCGATCGCGCCGGCCCCGAGCACGACGACCCGCACGGCGGCTAGCCGGCCCGCTCGGCCACCACGGCAGCCACCATCCGCCGCTGCACCTTACCCGTGGCCGTCCTGGGTATCTGATCAAGCACGTGAACGCTCGACGGCACCTTGAACGACGCCAGATGCTCGCGGCAGTGCCCGATCAGTTCCCGCTCATCGGCCTCCCCGGCCAGCGTGACCGCCGCGCCGACAAGCTCACCGTACTTCTCGTCACTGACACCGAAGCAGACCGCGTCCCGCACGGCCGGATGGGAAAGCAGCACCTGCTCGACCTCCACGGGCGAGATGTTCTCGCCGCCTCGCAAGATCATCTCCTTGAGCCTGCCCTCCAGGTACAGGTAGCCGTCCCGCATGACCCCGAGGTCCCCGGTGCGGAACCAGTCGCCGTAAAACGCCTCAGCCGTCGCCGAGGGGTTGCCCGCGTACCCGGACATCACCCCTGGTCCCCTGATCACGACCTCCCCCGCTGAACCACCGGGCAGCAACGCGCCGCCAGGTCCGGCGATCCCGATCTCCGTCCCCGTCGGCACCCCCACTGAGCCGGGAACGCGTGCCCCTGGCGGCAGCGGGTTGGACGCCATCTGATGGCTGGCCTCTGTCATGCCGTACGCCTCGAGCACCGGCACCTCGTAGGCCGCCTCGGCCCGCCTGAGCAACGCGGGAGACAACGCCGAACTGCACGACCGCGCGAACCGCAGCGTCGCGGGAGATCCGTGCCCGGCGTCGAGGATCATCTGATGCAGCGTCGGCCCGGCAGAGAACCAGGTAGCACCGTGCTCCCGCGACTGCCGCCAGAACCGCTGCGGCGTGAGCCGCCGGGGAACGACGACCGCGCCGCCGCCGTGCATGGCCGCCAGCGTCGAGGCGACGAGTCCGTGCACGTGAAACAGCGGCATTACGCAGAACGACACGTCATCCGCGCCGAGACGGTAGTGCGCGGCAATGGTCCTGGCCGACGCCATCAGGTTGCGCTGCCGCAAGGGCACCTGCTTGGGCCTGCTGGTTGTCCCGCTCGTGTGCAGCACGACCGCAACGTCGTCGGCCTCGCCCGCCTCGGGGTAGCTGGTCCAGGAACTAACTTCCTTATCTTCCAAAATGAGCACCGGCGGACCGCCCGCACGCACGTCAGCCATCAGCAGGCCGGCCGAGCATTCCCCCGCGGCGCTGACGATCGCGGCGGGCCGGCTCGACGGGATCAGCACGAGCCTTGGCTTGATGTCGGTCAGGTAGAAAACGAACTCGCTGTGCGTGTAAGCGGGATTCAGCGGCGCGGCCGCCGCACCGAGCAGCGTGATCGCGAGGAGGAACTGCACGAACTCGGGGCCGCTTGGCAGCACGAGCGCGACCCGGTCGCCGCGCCTGACGCCGGCCGTGGCCAGCCGCCCGGCGAGCAGTTCGACCCGCTCGGCGAGATGCGCGTAGCTGAGCGCGGTGCCGTCCTCGGCCACGATCAGCGCCGGCCTCGCGGGGTCTGACACCGCGAGGAGTTCGGTCAGGACGTTCGGCTCGCTCATCGCACAAGTTCCTTCCGGCTGAGCCGCCATTGTTCCTCAGCTTCGCCGGTCGGCGTGGACGCGGGCCCGCGCACGAACGGCCAGATTTCCTCGGCGATGGACCGCCAGTTGGCGGTCGCCTCAAGCTCGCCGAGCACCGCGAACAAGCCCAGGTTGATCCGCTGGAGCACGACGTAGGAACGCGGGATCGACACGAACCCGGCGACCGGGCTGCGCACGTCGAAGAACCGCCGCACGACGGCGGAAGCGTACTCGGGTGTCATCGTCAGGCGCCTTGGCTCCCTGATCGTCGTATAGAACACGGCCAGGTGCTCCACCACCTGCTCGGTCGTCAGCGGCGCCCCTGGCACGAGGAAGCCGGCGATCTCCATGCTGCGCCTGAACTCTTCAGGGTCGTTCTTCACGCAGAGGTTCCTCGCCATGTTCATCAGCGGGTTCAGCTCGGTCTGCGTGAAGTGCTTGACCAGCCCGAAGTCGAGGAAGGTGACCCGGCCGCCGCCGTGGAACAGGTAGTTGCCTGGATGCGGGTCGCCGTTGAACGCGTGCAGCTCGTACAGGCTGCGGAACACGAACCGGTAGATGGTCTCGGCCGCGAGGTCACGCTCGTCCTGCGACCACTCCTCGAGCTCGGCGAACTTCGCGCCGGCCGCGAGGTCGCTGGTGACGACCCGCCTGCTGCAGAGCTCGGGCACGATCTTCGGCACGATGATCACCGGATGCCCGTCGTAGTACGAGGCGAACAGCTCCTGGTTAGCCGCCTCGCGGCGGTAGTCGATCTCCTCGAGCACCCGCTCCTTCAGCTCGGCGAGCAGCGCGCTGACGTCCTGGCTTGGCGCGGTAACGCGGAGCATCCGCCGCAGCAGCGCGACGTTCTCCAGGTCAGCGGCGATCGCCTCGGCGATGCCCGGATACTGGACCTTGACGGCGACCGCGCGCCCGTCGCGGGTAATCGCGCGGTGTACCTGGCCGATCGACGCGGCCGCGATCGGCTCGGGATCCCACTCGGCGAACAGCTTGCCTGGCGGCTGCCCGAACTCGGACTCGATGACCTCGGCGGCCAGCTTGGCGCTCATCGGGGGGACGCTGTCCTGCAGCCTGCTGAGCGTGCGCCGCACCGCCGGGGAGAGGCCTTCGTCGAGGTAGCTGGCCATCTGCCCGATCTTCATCAGCACGCCCTTCATCGCGCCGAGCGTTTCTGCGACGTCCTGCGCGGTTTCGAGCGCCAGGTCCTGGCGTAGCTGCTGGCGGGCTTCACCCGCGGCCGCGAACAGCCTCGGCGCGCTGCCCGCGTACCTGGCGCCGCCACGCGCGACCAGTTGCACCGCGGCCAGTCCTCGCTCAAGACGGAGGTTCCGCCGCCCGCGCTGGCGCCGCCTGCTGACGGCCACTGCGGCGGCAACGCCGGCCGCGGCGGTAAGCGCCACGCCGCCCAGCAGACTGCGTCTCATGACGCCAGCGTACGTACCCGGCTGTACGAGTTGTCGTGGCGGATGCTAAAAGGAGTGCTCATGAACAAGAACGCGCTGCCGGTCACGATCGGGATCTGCGTAGTGATCGTCGCGGCAGCGGCCGTGCTGATCGGGCTGAAGCTGCACAGCAAAGGTTCGGCCGCCCCGGCCTCGACCACCACGGTGACCGTGACCGCGTCATCCAATCCTGGCGGCAGCGTCCCTGCCACGACGCCGCCGGTGGCGACCCCGACCGTGACCGCACAGGGGTCAACGGCGCCGCTCACCGACTTCACTGTCTGCATCACCCCGGTCATCCCCTGCAATGGGGAAATGCGGACCCAGCCGCCCCAGATCATCGTGTCCGGCGACGGCTCCGCCTACATCAAGGGCCTGACCTGGACCGCCTGGGGCTCAGAAGGCGCGACCGGCTCGGGCACGCTCGAGCTGAACAACTGCGAGCCGAACTGCGCGGGCGGCACGGACACCCCGTACCAGGCCACGATCACGCTGTCTGACCTCACGTCCTACGGCGGCGGCAAGCAGGCGTACGCCGACATGACGGTCAGCGCGCCCGGCTCACCGTACGGGACCCAGAGCTACCACGGCCTGCTGCCTTAACGCGCGCCGCTATGCGCTGGCGGGCTTCGAGTACGCCTGGCTCGCCCAGGTAGACGGCGTCGAGCACGCCGAGTGCCTGCCTGATCTCGGTGCGGCGGGCCGGCGTGAGCGCGGGCTGCTCGTACCCGTAGAGCGCGGCGGCCCAGTCAGGCAGCGCGCCGACCGCGCCGTCCCTGATGTCCTGCCAGATCCCGGCGATGTCCTCGTCGAGCCCTGGCGGGTCAAGCAGGTACGCCATCGACTCGGCCGCCGCCGGGGTGCACCTGAGCTCGGGCCGCACGGACTCGATGTAAGCGGCGAGTTCGGCGGCGGACTCCGGCACCTGCTCGCGCGGAACGCCGACCAGTTCGGCCGCGATGGCCTGCTCACGCACATAGGCGTCGGCTTCGCCGTCCTGTGGCTGGGTACCGAACAGCTCACGCGCCGTCAGGTTCGAGTCGACCAGGGCGCAGTGCACCCAAAGCAGCAGCGCCGGGTCACTGGCCGCGTAGGCCAGCCCCGTCACGTGGTCGGTCCCCGTTATCCGCTCGTGAACCCGCCGCACCCGCGCCGCGACCCGCTCCGCCGCGGCCTTCTCGCCGAAGCTCACGATCGCCAGGTACCGCGAAGTCGCCGCCAGCCTGCCCACCGGGTCTTCTCGCCAGTCGCTGTGCTGGTCAACCCCGGCCATGGCAAGCGGATGCAGCGCCTGAAGCAGCAGCGCTCGCAGCCCGCCGACCGGCCAGGACAGGTCACCGGTCCACCGCCACGTCACGCTGCCAGGCCCGAAATAGCCGTCGTCAGCGGGCTGCTCGGGCACTCCGCCGGCGTAAGCCGCCGCCGAGCGCTCAACCAGCCCGGCCGCGTCCGCGTATGCATCCATGTCTTTCAGCGTACGTCGCCCCGTTCAGGCGAATTCGCGTAAACGCGCGCCCCTAGCGGCCGCGAAGACTAGGGCTTCTCCCAGACCGAGATGTGCTTGGCGCTCTCGCTGGTGAACGGCTCGCGTGACCAGTCGCTCCAGCGGTCGCGCAGCCGCAGCCCGGCCAGTCGCGCCATCAGGTCCAGCTCGGCCGGCCACACATAACGGAACGGAATCGTATAGAAATCCCAGGTGCCGTCCGGCCGCCTGGTGAAGTAATTCGAGCTCGACGCCTGTGTCGCCGGGTCGAGCCAGTCGAACGAGTACGCGGAGTCGCTGACCTCGAACGGCACGGCATCCTGGCCGGGCGGCAGCCGCCGCAGACCGGGAATCTCCACCTCGATCAGGAAGCAGCCGCCAGGCTCGAGGTGCGCGGCGGCATTGCGGAAACACGCGACCTGCGCGTCCTGCGTGGTCAGGTTCATGATCGTGTTAAACACGAGGTAGACGAGCGAGAACGACCCCTCGACCCTGGTCACCGAGAAGTCGCCCATCGTCACCCCGATCGGCTCGCTGCCCGGCTTGGCCCGCAGCCGCGCGACCATGGCCTTCGATAGGTCGATCCCGTGTACCTGCACCCCGCGCCGCGCCAGCGGCACCGCGATCCGCCCGGTGCCGATCGCCAGCTCAAGCGCCCGGCCATCCCCGGCCAGCCCGGCGAGCACATCCACGGTCGCGCTGATCACCGCATCGGAGAACATCTCGGACTCCGGGTCGTCATAATGAGCGGCGACCGGCTCCCCGAAGTACCCGTCCTCATCCACGCCAGGACAGTAACTCAGCCAGGCGACGCGACGCACCTGAGTTTCACGCGGCGTGGGTTCGAGTGCGTGCGTCCAGGTCTCGGCGAGCGGGCTGACAGCAATAAGTAGCCACCGATGCTGCCCGCCTGGCCCCGGCTACCGCATCGAAGTCCCGGCGATGTCGCGGGGACAGCATCAAGTAGTCACCGTTGTCCCTGAATCCGCCCCGCCAGCAGCAACGCGGAGCCATCGATGCTGCCCGCTTCGCTTTCATCGAAGGGCAGTTCGGGGCATCCTTCTTGGGATGGACTGCAAGCCGCTCATCGCCGGGGCCTGTCTGCTGGCCAGCTTGTGCGCGGGCTGCGCGTCGGTGTCGCCGGCCACCGTCGGACCTGCCGGGGCGTCAGGCAGGCCGCACATCCTCATCACCGCTGGCTGACCACCAGGCGGGCACGGGCGGGCGGCAGAATGGTGAGCCATGGACAAGACGGCGTTGCTAGTAATGGATGTGCAGCAGGGCATCGTGGCCCGCTTCGGCGACGATCCCGCTTACCTGGAGCGGCTGTCGGACGCGATCGCCGCCGCTCACGCGGCCGAGATCCCGGTGATCTACGTGACGATCAGCTTCCGCCCTGGTCACCCGGAAATCGCGGCAAGCAACCGCACGTTCGCGGCAGCGGCCGCCGCCGGCGGCCTCGCCCACGACGACCCGGCCACGCAAGTGCACGAGAAGATCGCTCCCCAGCCAGGCGACATTTCGGTCATAAAGAAGCGCGTATCGGCCTTCACCGGCAGCGACCTCGAGGTAGTACTCAGGGGCCTCGGCGTCCGCAAGCTCGTCCTGACCGGCATCGCGACCAGCGGCGTCGTCCTGTCCACCCTGCGCCAGGCCGCCGACCTGGACTTCCAGCTCGTCGTTCTCGAAGACGGCTGCCTGGACGCGGACCCCGAGGTGCACCGCGTCCTGACCAGGAAGGTGTTCCCGAGGCAGGCCGAGGTCACCACGGTCGCCGCCTGGACGGCCGCCGCGACGGCTAGCCTGACCTGATGACCGAGCCAGTCCCCAGGATCGAAAGCGGAGACATCGTCGGTCCCGTGGACGCGACCAGGATGCCCAGGTTCGCCGGCCCGGCGACCTTCGCCAGGCTGCCCAGGCTCGACGAGGTCAGCCGGGCGGACGCCGCCGTGCTCGGCGTGCCGTTCGACAGCGGCGTCACCTACCGGCCAGGGGCAAGGTTCGGTCCCGCCCACATCAGGGAGTCCTCAAGGCTGCTCCGTCCGTACAACCCGGCGGCCGGCGTATCGCCGTTCACAACGATGCAGGTGGCGGACGCCGGCGATCTCGGCGTGAACCCGTTCAGCATCGATGAGGCGATCACGACGATCGAGCGTGGCGCCCGCGGCTTGCTCGAGCGGGTGCCTTTCTTGCTGACCCTGGGCGGGGACCACACGATCGCGCTGCCGCTGCTGCGCGCGCTCGCCGCGACGCACGGGCCGGTCGCGGTCGTCCACTTCGACGCCCATCTCGATACCTGGGACACCTATTTCGGCGCCGCCTACACGCACGGCACCCCGTTCCGCCGCGCGTTCGAAGAAGGGCTGCTCGACCGGGAGGGCTGCGTTCACGTGGGCATTCGCGGGCCTTTGTTCTCTGCCGACGATCTTCGCGAGGACGCCGGCGTCGGTTTCCAGGTGATCTCCGCGCCCGAGGCCGATCACCTGGGAGTCACGGGAATGGCGGAGAAAATCGCGGCCAGGACCGGCGACCGGCCCGTGTACGTGTCGGTCGACATCGACGTGCTCGACCCGGCCCACGCGCCGGGCACCGGCACCCCGGAAGCGGGCGGCCTGACCAGCCGCGAGCTCCTCGGCATCCTGCGCACCTTCGCCGCCCGCCGCCTCATCGGCGCCGACATCGTCGAGGTCGCCCCCGCCTACGACCACGCCCAGATCACCGGCATAGCCGCCGCCCACGTCGCCTTCGAGCTGATCTCCGCCCTGGCCGCCGGAACCGGCCGTGATCGTTAAGCGCGAGTCATGATCACTCGATCGGCTGCCTGGCGATCAGGGGCGGCTCGCGGCCGGCCAGCAGCCAGCCGCCTGCGGCGGCGATCAGCGGCAGCCCGATCAGCAAGATGAGGAGGTCGGCGGCGGGCACGTCACCGAACAAGGCAGACAGCCCGGCGTGCGCCCAGGTCAGCACGGCGGCCAGGGCGAAAGCCAGGCCCGTGACCGCTCCGAGCAGGCCGAGGGCGCCGGCGGTGGACGCCGTGATCAGGCGCCTGGTAGCGCCGCTCGCGCCGGCCGCGGTGAGGGTGCGCAGTTCCTGCCCGGTCTCGCTGCGGATCAGGCCGACGGACGCGGCGAGCACGCCGAGGGCAATGAGGATGCCGAGCGCGGTTCCGATGCCGGCGATCTCGCGGAAGTTCGTTCCGGCTACGGCGGTCTGGAGCGGCGCGCCTTCCGTGCGCGTGACCCGCAGCGCGGCGCGGATCTGGGCGGCGGTGAGCGGTGCGGGCGCCTGGATCAGCCACCCGTTGAGCTGAAGCGTCAGGTGGTATTTACGGACCGCGTACTCGGTGAGCACGGTGTTCGGCGCGGAAGTGCCGCCTGGAAGAGCGCTGATCGTCTGAATGGAGGGACTGGCCAGGCAGTTGTTGCCAGGGATGCAGGGCGGACTGCCGCCGCTGCCTGGCACGCCTTTGCTGCCGTCGGACTCGTTTCCGCCGCCGTTCCAGGTGATCTCCAGGCGCGACAGGCCCGCCAGCCCTTGCCGCTCGGTGAGAATGTCGGTGCGCGGCGCGATCTGGCTGGCCGTGATTCCGTACGTCGCGAGCAGCCTCGGCGTAGCCACGTAGAAGGAGCCGGTGAAGTTGCTCCGCTGCGGCGTGTTCGCCTGGAACAGGCCGGCGGCGGAGTCAAGCGGCACCGCGTACCTGGCGCCGAAGCTGACCGCGAGCTTGTTCAGCCGCCTGCCGAGGCTGGCCTCCTGGGCGCCGGTGAGCGGCATCATCATGCCAGGGGCCGGGCTGCGGCCGGCGGTGACGATGAGCTGGCTGGCTGACAGGTTGGGGCCGGAAGGTTCGAGCGGGTTGGCGGTACGCTCGCTGCCGACGAGGCAGATCAC
>DATJLT010000132.1:0-2748 GCA_035509195.1 Streptosporangiaceae bacterium
GGGGGGGGCCCGACTGCTCTGTGGGGGGTCTGCCTTACGGTGTCTGCTGCCACCTGGAGATGGCATCGGACCGTGAGGCGGCACCGAGCTTGCCGTAGATCCGGTTCACGTAATTCTTGACCGACTTCTCGGTCAGAAACAGATGATCAGCGATCCCAGCGTTGGTGTGCCCGGCGGCGATCAAGGCGATGATCTGGGCCTCGCGACCAGTGAGGCATGGCTGCCCTGCCATCCTCGATGAGCTGCGATTCGTCATGAGACCCGAACCTAAAGGCCGTCCGCAAGTCAGTGAATGCCCGATTCGACCAACTCACGGAATCGCGCGAGGAGCGGTCCTGCGGTGCGACAAACGGTCTGCGTCAGACTGGCCAGCGTTCTCTTTTGTAGCCCATGTCCCAGAACATCCACTCGTAGCGGCTCGTCGTCACGAAGTGCTTGCGGACCTTCTCGCGCTCCTTGAGTCCCAGGTCAGGGCTGAGTTCCTCGGTGGCGGCGATGACTTCCCTTGCCTCGTCCCCGAATTCGTCGGCACCGTAGGTGTTGATCCACTGCTGATAGCGCGGGTTAGGCGAGCCGAGCTTGAGCAGGTGCTTGCCGACCTCCCAGTAGATCCAGTAGCAAGGAAGCACGGCGCCGACGCCTTCCGCGTACGTACCCTCTCCGGTCGTCGCGAGTAGGTAACTGGTGTAGGCGAGCGTGGTGGGTGCTTCCTCGGTCTGGTCAGCGTCCGCCGGATCGATCCCGAGTTCGGTGAGCAAGGTGCTGTGCAAGTTCATCTCAGCGGACACGATGCCTGCCGCGTGCCTGGCGAACATCTCCGTCTGCGCCGTGTCGTGTGCCCGGCTGGCGACCAGGGCCAGAGCCTGCGCGTACTTGCGCAGGTAAAGGGCGTCCTGGATGACGTAGTACTCAAAGGCGTCACGGGGCAGGCTGCCATCGGCGAGCCCGGTCACGAACGGGTGCTCGAGGATCGCCGCGTAGATCCCGGTAATCTCACGCCACAGATCGGCGGCGAAGCTCTCGCTCATGCCCAGCATCGTAACTTGCCAGGTCCGCGCCTGCCGCCCGCAGGTATCGCGGTCAGGTTAGGGAAGATCTGTGAACTGGTTAGGAAAACCCTTAAAGAAGGCTGGGAAAACAATTTTTCGATTGTCGTGCATTTGTCTACGGCATTCTAGCTATATAGACCTTTGCGCATTGTTGCGATAACGTTCTGACCAGTTCATGTCCGCGCAGTGATCACGACTGCTTGAGGAGAGCTTGACAATGCGCAGATCCGTTATCGCAGCCCTGCTGACAGGGACGGCCCTCGCGGTCGTGCCCGCGGCAGCGGCGGCCGGGGCCACAGGCGTCCCCCAGGCCGCGCAGGCGGCGCACGTTCCCGCAGGCCCGGCCGTACTTATCCATCCAGGGGTGGTTCACTCCCTTGGCAACTTCAGGCAGCCGCCGACGACCGCTGATTGCGAGTCCGCGTTCCAGGTCGCGTGCTATGAGCCAGGCCAGATCCAGAAGGCCTACGGCACTCCAGCGCTCTACCGGCGCGGCATTACAGGCAAGGGCCAGACGATCATCATCGTCGACTCTTTCGGCTCTCCGACCATTGCCAGTGACCTGGCGACCTTCGACTCGACCTTCGGGCTGCCCGCTCCTCCGTCGTTCAAGATCCTGCAGCCAGCCGGGCCGGTACCGCCGTTTGACCCGACCAATGGCGACATGGTCGGCTGGGCCTTCGAGACCAGCCTGGACGTGGAGTACGCGCACACGATCGCGCCAGGTGCCAGCATCGTGCTGCTCGAGACTCCGGTCTCCGAGACCGAGGGCACGACCGGCTTCCCGCAGATCGTCACCGCGGAGAAGTACGCGATCAGGCATCACCTCGGCGGCGTGATCAGCCAGAGCTTCAGCGCCACCGAGCAGACCTTCGCAACCAAGAGCCAGATCGAGCACTTGCGCGGCGCCTACCTGGCGGCCTACAGGCACCACGTGACCGTGCTCTCAGCGGCCGGCGACAGCGGCGCCGCCAACGTTGGCCTGGACGGCGAGACCTTCTACACCTACCCGACGACCACCTGGCCACCCAGCGACCCGCTGGTCACCGGGATCGGCGGCACGCAACTCCACCTGAACGCCAACGGCAGCCGCACCTCGCCTGACACGGTGTGGAACGACACCTACAGCGTCCCGACCAACCAGTTCATCGTCGGCGACAACGGCCCGAACGCTCTCGCCGGAGGCGGCGGCCTGTCAGTGTGGTTCAGGCGGCCGAGCTACCAGGACTCGGTCAGGCGCGTGGTAGGCAAGGCCCGCGGCGTACCGGACATCTCGATGAGCGCTGCCTGCAACGGCGCGGTCGATGTGTACCTGAGCTTCCCAGGCGTGCCTGCCGGCTGGTTCCCGACCTGCGGCACCAGCGAGGCGACCCCGCTGTTCGCCGGCATCGTGTCGCTCGCCGATCAGGTCGCGCACCATCCGCTTGGCCTGATCAATCCGACGCTCTACCGGCTGTCCAGGGAGCACGCTCCCGGCCTCGTCGATGTGACGTCCGGCAACAACACGGTCACCTTCCCTCAGGACAATCAGAACATCACGGTCAAGGGCTACAGCGCCGGGCGAGGCTACGACCTCGCGTCAGGCGTTGGCACGGTCTGGGCACCGGCCTTCGTGTACGAACTGGCGGGGGCGGGTCACCGCCACCGCCACCGCCACTGGTAGTCAGCTAAGCGGGAAGCGGCGCGATCCTGGCACAGG
>DATJLT010000133.1:0-13047 GCA_035509195.1 Streptosporangiaceae bacterium
CTGACCATGGCAATCAAGATCGACGACAATCTGATGACGCTGGAGATCGGCGGTGCAGTGATCTCCGAGGCCCGGCGGCGGCCGGGCGGCTGGTGGGAGGTTGACTTCTGGCCGAGGTTCTTCGACCGCGGCCGGGCGATCACCGCGCTCACCGTCACCGAACTGCTGGAGACCGGCCACGGCGCTGACGATCCGCTGGTGGTCGCGCTGCGGGAGGAGCTTCGGTCTCCCGGCGTGCTGGGCATGACCATCACCGGGAACGGCTGCTGTCATTGGCCTGAGCGCACAAGAGCGGTTCTGGACCAGCCTGGCCTGTCTGGGTCCGGTCCGGCAGTGCCGGGTGTCATATCATGCTAGCATTGATAGCAGAGGAGGTGGTTGTGGTGGCGGCGGTTAGTATCCGGGACCTGGATGACCGGGTGAAGGAGCGGATCAGAGTGCGCGCGGCTCGTCATGGCCGGTCGATGGAAGCAGAAATGCGGGCGATCCTGGCTGACGCGGTCGCCGAGCCGGAGCCGGACCGGGGGCTGCTCAGGGCTCTGGCGGACCGGTTCGCCGAGCTAGGCGGCGTGGAGCTGGACCTTCCGGCGCGGGCGGCGCGGGCGCGGGCGGCTGATCTTGCCTGATGATCATCGTGGACACGAATGTCGTTTCCGAGCTGATGAAGCCCTCGCCCTCGGCGCGGGTGCTGGACTGGCTGGGAGAACAGCCTGGCCGGGAGTTGTGCACCTCAGCGATCACGGTAGCTGAGGTTCTGTACGGCATCGAGCGATTGCCGCCCGGGCGGCGGCGGGAAGATCTGAGGACTGCGGCCACCGGGGTGTTCCAGGCGTTCGCCGAGCAGGTGCTGGCCTTTGACAACGACGCAGCCGGGGAGTACGCCCTGCTTGTCAGCCACCTGGAGCGACTCGGCGTGCCGGCCGATGGATTTGATGCCCAGATAGCGGCGATCTGCCGGGTGCGCGGGGCGACGCTGGCGACGCGGAATGTCTCCGACTTCCGTGAGACGGGGATCAGCATCATTAACCCATGGGATGAGCGCGGCTGAGCCCTGCCTGACGTCACGCGGGCCAGGTACCTGAAAAGGGCCGGGTCACGACATCTTTGAATGTGGCGGGGACAGCGGACCGAGTCAGCGATCCTCGACTCAGCCGGACCGCCCCGGCTTTCGTGTAGGAGTTCGGGCTGCCCAGCGTCCCGTATGCGAGTCGATGGTTTATTGTCGTTCCTGCTTGTCTGGGGCATAATTGGCGGACTACCCCTTTTTATTAGGCGAGTTGTTTCTGTCGAGGCCGCCCGGCGCCCGACCATCCTGGTGAGGAATCGCTGTGCTGAGTGCCACCCTCGAGATCCATGTGCTGAACGTCGGCCAGGGCGACGCGGTCCTCGTGGTCAATCGCGACCTGGACGCAGCGAAGAATGCGATCGCCGCGGCGAAGGGCGCGGCGAAAGTGCCGTCGAATCCAATCGACTATATCCCTTATGCCGTAAAGAATGGGATAAGACTAACCGGCACGGTGCGCAAAGCGCTTCTCGTGGACGGCGGTGACGACGGCTACGGCGGCAACGTGGTCGATTACCTCACCACCTTCGGCGTGATCGACGAGCGGCGGCTACTTCAGCCTGACCTGGCGCTGGTCGTCAGCCACTACCACGACGACCACATCGCCGGCTTGCGCAGCGTGTTCAAGCAGCGGATCGACCCGAAGGCTCCCGGTCAGCGGGCGACGCTGGCTGACAGGTTCCGTCCCGGCATCGTCTACCAGTCGCTGCCAGGCAGGAAGACGAACCCGCCATCACAGCGGTTCGCCGACTTCCAGCGCGACCTCACAGCGGCCGTCACGGCCGCTGTGGACCGTACCGAGTATGTCGACGTCTACCCTGGCGGCCTCACCGGCGTCTACCGAGGGGAAGACGACCCCACGATCAAGATCGGCCTCGGCGCGGGAGTGAACGGCTACCCGATCACCGTGCACGTGCTCGCGTCGGGACAGGCAGTGTGGAATGCCGCCGCGCGGCAGGTCGTTCCCATTAAGTCGGTCGGGTCGGCGGTTGACCAGAACGACAGGTCCATCGTATTGATGCTCGAGTACGGGTCGTTCCGGTGCCTGCTCGGCGGTGACATCGCGGGTAACGGCGGCGCAGGCGGCGGCAACTTCGGCGGCAACGCGATCGGGCCAGGAGAAAAAAGGTACTTCTCCGTGCACGCCGACGTCGAGTCGGTACTCGGCCCGGCGCTCGAGGCGTACTTTCCGCAGACGCCGGACGGCGAATGGCTGGCGGGGAAGCCGAAGTTCACCGCGCCGGGGTATGCGACCGTCTTCAAGGCGAATCATCATGGCTCGTCCTCCAGCGTCGACGTGCACCTGCTCGCCACGCTTGCGCCACTGGTGTTCGTCGGCAGTTCGGGGGTGAAAGCCCGCTTCCACGCTCACCCGACCCAGCAGGTGATGAACAGGATCGACGCGACGCAGACGCCGCAGTGGGGCCGGCGAGCGTCCGGGCCCGTCAAGGCCGACAAGGTGCAGGAGCCTAACACGATCAAGGGCGCCTACCTCACCGAGGTAGCCGCCAAGGTCAAGGGGAAGTCGTTCACCGTCGACACCCGCGCGGCGAAGATCATGGGCACCACCGTGGTCAGGCCGGTGGACGAGACAATCGCGCAGATCCAGCAGGCGACCGCGAAAGGCCAGCAGCTGAGCGTCCAGGTCTACGGTGCCGGGATCCTGACCGCCCTGGCCGATCCGAGGTCGAGCTTGCGGCCGACGGCGCCGGTCAGCGCGGACGGCATTTACCCCATCGGCCCTTTCACCCACTTCGACCTCCACTGACCACTCACTGACGCAGGAGTAACGATGCCGCTGACGGTCGCGCGATCCGGCGATCAGTACGTAGTAACAGGCGTTACCCGCGACGATGCCGTGACGTCGCCGCTCGGGCGCCGGTATTTCCCGGTCGGCCCGCACCTCATCGGCTTCGACGACAACTTCGCCGAGCCGGTGATCGTCCGCGCCTACTACGATCCGGCCAAGGATCCGGTCGCGACCAGGCTGATCAACGGCGGGACTATCGAATACATCGGCTACCTCCAGTTCATTCAGCTCAGCTTCCGCGGGACGCCGATTCCGCCGGCGGTTTACGGCGGGCGGCTGGCCGACAGGCAGCCCTACGTTTACGGTGACGACCTTCGGTTCGTCGACTTCATGGGCCCGGCGGACGCACACCAGCGGAACGTCGCGACGCCCTTCTACCCGATCAACGCGCTGCTGGTGAACGGGAACCTCACCGATATCTCGGACTTCTTCTACCACCCGCTGGAAAACGGCTCGCTCTTCTCGCCCCGGGATCTAGACGACGACAAGCAGTCCGCGGCGGCCTCGCTCTTCGCGGAGATCGCCCCTGGCCTGGTAACTCCCGACGCGGTCGCCAGATGTCTCACCGCGGAAAACCAGATCCTCGTGCTTTCGCCTTCGCCTGCCGACCTGGCCGCCAGCGAGCCCTACCAGCTCGTGCTTGCCGCTCTGCGCCCGCCTCCGGCGAACGCCCCGCTTGCCGGGCTCGCCAACGCCGACATCGCCGCGCAAGTCATCGGCGAATATGTTCTGCTGACCCTGCCCGACCCAGAAGACTTCGGCGACACGCTGGTGATCAGCACCAGGCCGCGGCCAGGGGGCGGCACCGACGTGGTCGTGAACCTGATCACCGACTACGAATTGGAGGGCGTGGCCGGCGACGTGGGCCGCGAAGCGTTGCTGCGGATCAGGGACTATCAGGCCGAAGTCGGCGACGTGGACTCCGAGGACCTGGCCGACGCGCCGTCTTACGGCCGGAACGGGCTGCTCACGGCGCCGTTCCAGCTAGACCCGGCCGAGTTCGCGGCCGAACTGCGGTACTGGACGATGGCCGTCGCGGTCCGCACGCTTCGCGACAAAATCGCGACCAGCAGGTATCTGCTTAGCGGTTTCACCTGGTCGGCGTTGTTCGAATTCGACGAGGACACCGGGGCAATGAACTTCGCTGCCATCAAAGAGCCGGCCATGGACAGCTTCTACCTGCACCCTGGACTGCGCGCCTTCTGGACCGCAAGGGACTCGCCGCAGGCCGCGGGCCAGCTTATCGATACGAGCAACTTCACCTTGGCAGCGATGCGCAGGGACAACTTCGCGGCGGGAAGCAAGCTCCGCTTCGTCGATGCGTCAGGCGCGGACCTGGCCTGGGGGGACAACGATGCCTGAAGACCCCGCGACAATCCTCGCCGCGCTGAGGGACCGCCTGATTACCGCGCGGACCCGGCCGGGCGGCAGCACCACCACCTGGACCTACCCGCTTGATCAGGTGGTGCTGCCAGACTCGGGCGACGGCGATCCTGGCGCGGTACGCACCGCACTGGTCAGCGCGCTGGCGCCGGGATCGACCGCACCGCTCTCGGTCACCTCGGCGAGCGACCCGTTGCTGGCGAGCCAGCCGGGCCAGCCAGGCACCCTGACCCTGACCGGTACTTCCGCCGTGCTGACCGGCGACGCAGGCACCGCCGTCACGCTCGTCTTCACTGTGTCCCCTGCCGTCGAGCTCACCGCGACCTGGATCGCGGCACCGCCGGCCGGCTGGACGCTCGCGAGCGCGTTCCCGGCGCTCACCGAGACCCCTTTTGACTACCTGCCGGTCAGCGACGTCAAGTTCGCGGCCGCCACGGCCATTCACATCGACCCGGGCTTCTTCTTCCCGCTGGCTGCGGGCTTGCAGTACCAGGCGAGCCTCGCGGTACGCGGTGATCTCACCCCGGCGGCAGGCGAGCCTGGACAGCAGGGCACTTACTACACCCGCGTCGGCGGCCAGATTCACCTCGCCGCTGACGGCCGGCCGTCGTTCAGCTGGACCGCGGCAGCGCCGCTCGGCCCGCTGACCATCACGCGGGCCGGGCAAGGCCCGCTCACCTTGCAGGCAGGAATGCCTGTCCTGTCCTGCGCGCCCTCAGCAAGCGCGGTACCGGCCGGGCAGCCGGCCTGGCCGTACGACGGACCCGACCTCGTTATCACCAGCCTCACGATCGGGGGAACCGTCAGCATCGGCAGCAGCCCGGTCGCCTGCGTGCTCGACCTGCCCACGATGCTGACCGACACGCTCACCCTGACCGCAACGGCAATGGCGGTCAGCGCCGCCAGCACCGCTGCCGCACTGGCCGACTGCGGCACAGGTGACGTGCTCGGCGGCCTGCTCCCGAGCGCCCTGCTCGCCCTGACTGGCAGTTCGGTCACCGGGTACCAGGTCAGGTTCAGCCCGAGCGGCGACGGCGCGACCGCGACCGCGATCGCGATCGGCCTCGGGCCCGGCACGTGGGACCTGGTGCCGGCGCTGAACCTGAGCATCACCGGCCTCACGCTGACCGGCCTGGTGGTGCGAGCTCCTGGCTACCGGGCCAGCCCTGTCCTTTCCTGGGGCGCTGCGGTCGGCGGCCGCCTGACCCTCGGCAGCGGCTACGCGGTGCGGGCAGTCGTCCCGCCGAACGGCCCCTGGTACGTCGAACTGGCCGACGAGAACCAGCAGCCGACGCTCGCCGTCCTGGCCGGCCTGACCGGACTTGACGGCGATCAGGTACTTGGGGTGCTGCCTGACTCGCTGGTGGCGCTCGGCAAGAACGTCACCCTCAGCAAGGTCGCGCTGCTCGTCGACCCGGTGACGAAGTCGCTTGCCGAGGTCGCCTTTACGATCGGCCAGATCGCACCGTGGCCGCTGCTCGGCGGGTTGCTTACCCTGTCGGACTGGACTGCGGAACTGGCCATCGCCAAGGACCTGAAGGGAAAGTGGTCGACGACCGGCGTGCTGCGCGGCACGGTCAGCCTCACCGGATCGGGCCAGACCACCTCGCTCAGCCTGGACCTGCCAGTACCGATCGGAGCGGGGCAGCTTTGGACGCTGGCACTCGCGCCAGGCTCGGTCGTGCGACTCCCCTCGATCGGGCAGGTACTCGCGCTGCTCGGCGGCGACCAGGCCGCGCTGCCCGCGAACGTGCCGGCCTGGGGCGGGCTGACGCTGACCGGATTCACTGTCTCCGTCGACCCGGCAGCGGCGACGCTGAAGCACGTCGCGTTCGCCTGCGAGCAGGCCAGCGACTGGACCATCATCACCGGCGGCCTCGTCATCAAGGACGTCGCCGCCGCACTGGCGTTCCTGCCTGGCACCAGCCCTGTCCAGGTGGCCGGGCAGATCACCGGCACGCTGGTGCTGGCGGGCAGCCCGGTCGACGTGCTCGTGAGCAAGCGGGACTTTTCCGGTGGCTGGCTGCTGGCCGCCGCCTACGACAACCCGGTGCGGGTTCCCGGCTTCAGCGCTCTTGATGCCTGGCTCGACCCGTCAGACTCGCAAACCGCGCTGGCTGGCGTGCCGCTCACCGCGGGATTCGACGTCAGCGAGGTCTTCATGGACTTCGCTGGTGATGCAGGCGGTGCGCCCGCCTCGTTCGGGTTCACGATCTCGGCGGCGGACGCCTGGACAGTGCTGCCGAACTACCTGTCGCTGACCTCATTGGCAGCGCGGCTGCAGTTGCCGTATCCGGTGAACTCCGCCGGGATAACAGGAAGCGTGTCCGGGGTAATCACGCTGGCGGGCGTCGATGTCGCGGTGAGCGCCGTCAAGCCCGCACAGGGAATGCCGTGGAAATTCTCCGGCACCCTGCTCAATGGCCTGCACATCAACCTGATCGATGCCGCCGATTCGATCACCTCCAAGGCACTCGCCCTGCCTGGCGATGCGGCCAGGTACGGCCTCCCGGCCGCGATCAGCATCGTCTCTGCCTCAGTGCAAGTGGTGCCTGATACTGGCGAGTTCCACTTCGCCGGCCAAGCCGACTTCGACTGGACCTTCTCGCTCGGGTCGGCGCAGCTAGCAGTCAAGTCGATCGCAGGGACCATCGACATTCCCAGCAAGAACGACCAGCTAGCGGCGACGATCGCGGGGACCTTCGACTTCGCAGGCATGCACACGGTTCTCACGCTGGCGATCGGCGGGGCGACCGCGCAGACCATCCTGACCGGCGTGCTCACCGCCGCCGAGGCCGGCAGCGTACAGATCGGCGCGCTCACCGACGGCATCGGCGCGCAGGCGGACAACCAGAAATGGGAGGCGGTCGCGCCCGCCGGGCTGGCGCCTGCCTTCAGCGGAATCGCCGCCGTCTACCTGAACCTGACGACCTCGCAGTTCGCCATCTACGGCGGGATCACCTGCGGGACCGGGCTGGCTGCGAGCGGGCTGGTATACCTGAGCGCGGCCGAAGGCAAGCCGTGGACGTACGCGGTGGCGCTGGCGCTCGGGCCGCAGTTCACCTTCGGCGCGCTGCTGCCTGCCCTGGCGGCAGCCGACCAGCATGTCCGGGTCGCCAGTGCCCGCCTAGTGGTCTGTGACCTGGCCGACGTGACCCTAGGTGACCTGGCCACCGCGACGACGACACTGCTGAGCCAGGTCGCGCCTAACGCCCCCGCCCCGCTGGCCGGCCTGACCGGGGCGGCCATGCGGATCTCGACCGGCGCCTACTTCACCGCTCAGCTCGACTTCAGCCCGGTGTCGCTGTTCTCGAGGATCCTCCAGATCGGGCAGGAAGGCGGCACGGCCTCTGTCTGGCTCGAAGCGGTCATCGACCGCGCCGATGCGGCGAACACCACCTTCTCCGCCGGGCTGCCCGACATCGTCATCGCGAGCACGATCAAGCTCACCCACACCGCAGGCGAGAAATACCTGAGGCTCACCTACACCCCCGCCAAGGCCGGCTTGCTGGAAATCTCCGGCCAGCTACAGCTCACCGGCATCTTCGATGGGGCGGGGTATGCGTTCGACGCGATGCTTGCGATCGACGACGCGGGCCTTACCTCTACGATCACCCAGACGGGACCCGACATCGACCGCCCGTTCGGTGTCCCGAACATCGTGCTGTCCAAGCCGAGCCTGGTCGTGAACTATGTGTGGGCGGTTCCGGCCGGCAACGGCCACCCGGCAACCCCGCAGACGTCTTCTTTTGAGCTCACCGGGCGCGCGCTGATCGGCGGGGCGCCGTCGGCTGGCCAGCCTGACGGCCGGGTCGCCTTCGGCGCCAGGCTGGTTCTGCTCTCCGGCTCGCCTGCCTTGTTCGACATCACGCTCGACACCGACTTCTCGATCGCGGCCTTCCTCACAGGGATCTTCACCGGGTCGGCCGCGACCTGGAACTTCATCGACGTCACGTTCCTGGCCGGCACGCACATCTACTACTACGACAAGAACTCCGACCCGTCAGGCACGCTGAAGTTTCCCGACGGCACGGCGCCGAAGGCCGGCTTCAATCTCGACGCGAAGCTCAAGCTCACGCTGGTGGCCGAGATCACGCTGAACGGCACGCTGTCCGTGCTGCCTGCCAGCGGCGGCACTGGCTATGCCCAGATCTCCGCCTCGATCGGCCTGACCGGTCCGCTCGACCTGGTGTTCGTCGAACTAGCCGGCTCGGCTCAGCCACCGCCTGGCCAGCCTTACACCGGAAGCCCGGTGCTCACCTTCGCAAGCGGCGCGTCCGCCAGCTTCGGGCTTGCTGCCGGAATCAACTTCCTTGGCTCGGCCTTCCTCGCCATCGAGGTTCAGGTAGCGAAGGGAACAGACGGCGGCTCCGTACTGACCGGCCATCTCACCGCGGCCAGGGAGCTTTACCCGTTCGGAACGCTCGGCTGCGGCTTCACCTACACCAGCCATCCCGGCCGGGCCGGCGAGTTCGCGATCGACGGCTGGCCGGACTTCGAATGGGCCGGGGACCTGATCGACCTGGTCGCCGCCGTCAAGAAGCTCGCCGACACAAGTCCGAGCTCGCCGTGCGGGCAACTCGCCGACTTCGTCGTCAGCAACGCTTACACCAGCGACTTCAAGGTCAAGCCTGCGGTCACCGTCGCAGGCACAAACCTGGTGTTCGGCTTCTCAGGCACCTACAGCCTCACCCTGACCGGGGCGAAGGCGCCGTTCGCCACCCTCGACCTGCCGGCCTTCAACGTGGCCATTGCGAGTACGACCCGGTGGGAGACGCTGCCGGACGCACTCAAGGCAGGCATCGCGAACGCGGCAGGCGACTTCGCGGCCGCGCTACTGAAGCAGCCGGACAAGATCGCGCTGTTCCTGGCCATGGTCGTCGGTCCAAGAGCCGTTTCCGTGGCTCTCGAACTGGCCTGCAACGAACTGGTCGACGGCGCGGTCGCGGCGGCCGCCGCAGCTGCCCTCGACGCGATCGCGACCGCGGGCGGGGCGCTCGCGGCGGGTGCCATCGCGGCGGCGATCGCCGCCATTACGGCCTCCATCGCCAAGTCTGGCCCGCCGTCACCGCCCCCGCCGCCTGGCAAGCCAGCGACCCCTCATCTCGTCAGCGTCGCTTACGCAGACAATACGGTCACCGGTAACTGGGACGCCGCGTACGGGGCGGCCGGATACTCCTTCGAACTGGTCGCCCCCGGCGGCTCGGTAGTGGCCAGGAAGGACGTCGGCCTGACCGTCGGCGCCGAACTCAGCGTGGACCCAGCTCCGCTCGCGGCAGGCACATACACCGCTGCGGTTCAGGCCAGCCGGGGATCGCAAACCAGCGACTGGGCCGGACTGCCGCTGGTGAAGCCCGCCGGACCCGCCGTGACCCTGAGCTATGCCGAGCCGGCACTCACGGCATCCTGGCAGGACAGCGGCGCGGACAGCTACACGGCACAGTTCTTCGATCCGTCAGGTCAGCAGTTCGGCGGCGACGTGACCGCAGGCCCGGGTGCTGGCAAGGCGAACGCCGCCGTACCCGATCCGGTCGCGGGCGCCTATACCGCGCATGTGCGCGGCGACAAGGCTGGCCAGTTCCCCGGTGCCTTCGGCCCGATGGCCTCGCTTAACGTGCTCTCCGCGTCGGCGCCGCCCGCTCCTGCGGTGACCAGGGAAGGCAACGTGCTGACCGCCACCTGGACCGCTGCCCCCGGCATGGGCTACGACCTGAGGCTGACCGATGGCAGCACCGTGATGGCGACCGCAAGCGCCGTACCCGGTGCCGGCACGGGCGTGCTCACTCCAGCCGCGCCGCTCGTCTCGGGCAAGGCCTACACCGTCGCACTGCGCGCCAGCGGCGGCGGGCTCAGCCCGTGGACCACGACGACGTTCACCGCCTGGGACGTGCCCGCACCTGGCCCTGTGGCACTGCGATGCATGGACGCCGAGCCGGGGAGGATCTTCGCTAGCTGGGGGCAGGCCAACGTCACCGGGGCGCCAGCCGCTGTGTACCGGCTGGAACTGATCGACCTGGCGCACCCTGACCAGCCGGCGGGCGACCTCGCTGGCCTGTCCGGGTCGCGCGCGTTCCCGGCCAGGTCAGACGGGCAGCGTCCGGTCGACGGTGCGCACTACGCCGTGAAGGTACGTGGCGACGTAGGCGGGAACCTTGGGCCCTGGGCTACGTCAGATCCGCTGCTCATCGCGACGCTGCCGCCGCCGTCCGCGATCACGCTGACCGCGTCAGGGCCGCGGCTCTCGCTGACCTGGACGTCACCGCCAGTTCAGGCGCCATGGAACGGTCCGGTCAGTTTCGCGACGGTGCTCCGCTGCGGCACTACCGACGTCGGCAGCGCGACGATCGACGGCACGAACTGGACCCCGGTCAGGAACGACCAGCGGACGCCGCAACCAGGCGAGGACTACTCTTGCGCGATCGTGGCCTGGACGCCGCAGTACGGCAGCGCGGAAGCCGGCTCGCAGCACGTCAAGATCCTCGACCAGGTGCAGCTATCCGCCGTGAGCTACGACGCCGGCGCGATCACCGCGACCTGGTCGCACAGCGCGTTCACCGCCGCCTCTTACGATCTTGTGGTCACGCCGCAGGCGGGCGGCCCGCTAGTGCACTCGAGCACAGGTGCGACAAGCATCCGGATCCAGATGCCGGGGAATCAGCCAAGAGGCATGTACAACGTGCAGGTCAGGCCCGCGCTGCCCGGCTCGGCAGGCGACTGGAGCGCGCCGCTTCCTGTCCTGGTGCTTGACTCGGTTACCGACCTGGCGGTCTCTTCTGACGGCGCCTTGCTCCTGCTGAACTGGACCGGGGCGACCGGAGCCGCCGACTACGTGGTCCTGGTCATGAATGGCCAGTCCATCGTCGAAGGCACTCACCTGCTGCCAGCGAACCCAGGTGACAGCCCGCCGACCCAGATGGGCTGGTTGCAGGGCAACCTCGTACCTGGCACTACCTACACCGCCGTCGTCAAGAGCGAGCTCGGCGGCCAGACCGCAGAACCTGGCACGCGGGCGGACTTCGTCATGCCGGCCGCTGCTGGCGATGTCACGGCCAGCTACGACGGCACCGAGATCACGGTGAAGTGGACCGCCCCGGCCGGCCAGGTCACCGGGTACCTGGTAAAGATGAGCCTGCCCGACGGCACCGTGGCCAAGTCAGTCCAGGTCCCGCACAGCAGCCAGGGCCAGGGCCAGATGACCCAGATTTCCGCCGCCGATCTCGAGCACGGCGCTGTCACTTACCAGGTGACCGTCCAAGCCCAGATCGGCGCTCTGAACTCGGTTTCGGCCGCGCCATTCCCCTGCACGCTTGTCGATCCGCCGGGCGGCCTCGCCGCCACGGTCGTGAATACGGTGACCGGTGGGCAGATCGTCGTGACCTGGCAGGAGCCAGCCACGCCAGGAGCGCGCTACCTGATGCGCGCTGACAACGGGAACGGCACCACGGTTCTTCAGGCAACCTCGCAGCGGTCACCCGCCGTGTGCGCCATCCCCTGGTCCGCATCAGAAGGCACCTACACGGTCCGCGTCAGCGGCTCGGTGGACATCGCCGGACCGTGGTCAGCGCCGCTGCCGGTAACCGTCGCAAGGACCTACACCTGCCTGGCCCTGGGCAGCCCGCCTGGCGGCCCTTGCGGTGACGGGGGCGCAGGCGGTGGCTACGGCGACGTCTCTTACAACGTAAGGGCCGCGGGCCTCAGGGTTTTCCTGCCGCAAGGCATTCCGGCGGGTCAGACCGGCTGGGTCGCCATCCCGTCAGCAACGGCAAGCCCGGCGGCCATTCTCGTCCAGTTGCTGGCGAAACTGACCGCCAAGGGCACCCTGTCGCCGGGCGACGCATTCGGCATTCTGGCGGCCAGGCCGTCGGACGTCAGGGTCGCGCCGGACAATATGCCGACCGGACGCACCGGCCTGTGCCTGGGAACCCAGTTCGGCGGAAGCTGCGGTAACGGCGGCGTCGAGGGCAACTTCGGTGCCGTGGTCCTGCAGATCAAGTTCCCTGAGGACTATTCCCCTTGGCAGACACCATTCAAGTATGGCTGGGTTGTCACCTACCCCGACGAGTACACGCCGCTCATGGTCCTGCTCCAGCTCGTGCGGGTGCTGTACGACGCCAGCGTGCTGTCAGGCACCGAGCCCTACGACCTCTTCGACCAGACCATGTCGGTCCGCCTTACCGCCGGCGCCGGCGGGCCGAACATCTGCCTCGCGCTCGGAGCCCCGGTCGGGCAGGCCACGACGACCATGGGCGGCCATTTCGGCGACGTTGTCACCGACGTGTCCGCGATCGAACTAGCCGCCTTCCAGGCAGGCGCCGGCTCCGGCTGGGCCAGTATCGAACGCTACGACTACTCGTTCGAGTTCGCGGTGCTGCAACTGATCGCCCTGCTGACCAGGCGAGGCGTGCTCGGCGGCAGCGCACCTTACGACGTACTCGGCGTACTCGGCGTACTTCCCCGCCAGGTGCGAGGCGACAGCTAGCCCCGCCGGCCAGGTCAAAATCAGCCGGCCAGCTTACTCAGCCGTTTGCCGGCAGACCGCAGTCATCTCGCCAGCTAACCCGGCTTACACTTCGCGGATACTCCTAGCGGCGTGCTCGGAGGCATGACGACGCACTCCGCGGCAAGACGTACCCGCAGCAACGTCATCACGCCAGGCCGCAGACTGAGGCCCTCACATCAATAAGGCTCGTTCGGTGCTTAGGTCGTGCTCTTGACCGGCTCGGCGAGGCAAGGCCATCCGGAGCCGGGCCGCCAGCGGCGGACAAATCACCGAAAGTGCCTGGCGTTACCG
>DATJLT010000134.1:0-2854 GCA_035509195.1 Streptosporangiaceae bacterium
TGCATCGTGTAGAAGCCGTCCTTGCCCTTGTCAGAGCCCCAGCTATTCTCGACCCGCCAGCGCCTGGTCTGCCCGTCGAGCACGTCGACGCCGGTGAACAGCATCGCGTGGGTCATCTCGGTTTCGCCGAGCAGCAGCCGCTCGGACTTGGTCAAGGTGAACGCGGTGTCGTAGATCGGAGCGACGTCGTACAGTCCGACGTCCCACACGCCGAACTCGCTGCTCATCTCCGGCATCACGTCGCAGCCGAACCAGACTGGCTCGCCGCCCTCGATCGTCTTGGCGGCGATGTCCTTGAGCAGCGATATGCCGACATTAAGGTAGGTGACCGGCGGGGCGCCGAGCACGTTGCCGAGGTAGTTGACCGTGAACGTACGGCCGGCTGGGCTGGACGGGCGCGGGTCGTGTACCAGGCATACGTAGTCGTCGAGCGGCAGGTCCACGTACTTCGCGGCGAACTCCTGCGGGGTGAGCACGCCGTCGCGGTGGAACTTGCGGTCCTTGTCCGTCCACTGCCAGTCGAACCGGTCTGGCGGCGTGCCCAGGTGAATGCACAGCACCCGGTACACGACCTTCAGAATCTCTGCCTTCTCGTCTCTCGCGGCATCGGCGCCGCTCGCGGTGACCGTGGCGCGCAGGGACTGCGCGCCCTGCCTGAGCAGGGTGCGCAGCACCGAGTTCATCCGGTTCGTGTTGGATGAGCTCTGGGTCTCTGGCATGACGGACTTCGGCACCAGGCCGTGCTTCCTGACGATGGCGACGAACATGTTCCACTGGCCGCCGTCCTCGGCCACGCCTGACTTGAGCAGGTGCTTGACCGTGCGGTCGTCGATGTCGCTGCCCGCGGTCTCGATGATGGCCTCGAGGAAGTAGTTAGCGCGCTCGATCTTGTCCCAGAACATCGCCCAGTTCTGCGAGAACTCGAAGTCCTTGAGCCCCATCTTGTTCATGGCGCCAACCCTGAGCAGGTTCAGCCCGGCGAACAGCCAGCACCGCCCGCTTCGCTCCTGGTTCGTGACCTTCCAGACGTCAAGCGAGGTCGACATCGAGTGGTCGAGGGCCGCGATGACCTCGTGGTTGAGTGCCACGTCATCGACAGAGGTCCGGGTCACCGCGTTCTGCGCGATCCGGTAGGCCGGGTTAGCCGAGAAGTCCTTCCGTAGCAGCTCCGTATCCGCAGCGCTCAACGTCCGATCCATGCCCCGTGCCTTTCTGATCTTCTTTGACCGGCGCCTGTCGCCCTCGGGCGACTCAGGCACCCCTGCCACTCAACTTACCAGCGTGCCGTCTTAGTGCCGACTGGGTAATTTGTCGCATGGATTGATGTCATCATCGATAACATGGTCACCTTCTCCGGCCCCCTGACGGCCGGCACCATTGCCATCCCCGCCTGCGTTGTCCAGTTCGACCTCGCCGCTCATGGCTACGCCGAGGAAGAGTTCATCGCGGCAGGCACGGCGGTCGGCTACGACGTCGCAGGGGACGAGTCCGCTGACGGCCGGTGGACGGCGGTACCCGGCGAAGAGGCGGAGTTCCGCACCAGGATCGTGGTCCGCCGCCCAGCAGACGCGGCCAGCTTCAGCGGCACTGTTGTTGCCGAATGGCTGAATGTCTCGAGTAGTTTCGACGCCGACCCTGACTGGGCCTTCCTTCATGAGGAGATCGTCCGCGCCGGTCACGCTTACGTGGCCGTGTCCGCGCAGGCCGTTGGCGTGATGGGCGGCACCGGCAGGATCGACCCTTCTGCTGCGCCCGCGCCCGGCCTGCGCGGCACGAGTCCCGAGCGTTACGGCACGCTCAGCCATCCGGGTGACCGTTACTCGTTCGACCTGTTCAGGCAGGTCGGGGCCGCGCTCAGGACCGCGCCTGGCGTCCTTGGAGGCTTGCGGCCTAAGCGCGTGCTCGCGGTCGGTGAATCGCAGTCGGCCATGTACCTGACCAGTTACCTGAACGCCGTGCAGCCGCTCTGGCCGTCCGCGTTCGACGGCTTCCTCGTGCACAGCAGGGGCGCGGGTGGCGGGCCGCTGAGCGGCGCGCCGATCGACCCGCTCAGCGTGAAGGAAGGCATCAGGATCCGTACAGACAACACCGTCCCTGTCTTCGTGCTCGAGACCGAGGGCGACCTGCTGCCGCCGCTGGCGTACTGGCGGGCCAGGCAGCCGGACACCGACCTGTTCAGGGTCTGGGAGGTCGCGGGAACCTCGCACGCCGACAGTTACCTGATCGGCGCGGCGGCGCCGCTGATGGGCGTCCGCTGGCGCATCAACGAAGGCCCGCACAGGTATGTCGCGCAGGCGGCGCTGCACGCGCTCGTTGCCTGGGCGGAAGCTGGGACGCCGCCGCCGGCCGCGGTCCAGGTCGAACTGGCCGAAGGCCCTGTCGTGGTCAGGGACGAGGCAGGCAATGCGCTCGGCGGGGTCCGCACGCCGTTCCTTGACGCTCCGGTCTTCACGCTGAGCGGGCAGCCGCCGGCTGGCACCAGGCATCCGGTCGGCTGGCTGTTCGGGTCAACGGCGGAACTGCCCCCTGAGTACCTGGCTCGCCGGTACGGCGACGAGGAAGGCTACGTCGCGGCGTTCACCGCGTCGCTTGACGCCGCGATCTCTGCCGGGTTTCTCCTGCCCGCTCACCGGGAGGAACTGCTGGCCACGGCCGCTGCGGTGAGGTTCCCTCCGGTTCCCGCTCCCGCCTGAGGCCCGCTGAACAGACACGAGCATGATGGGGCCATGCCCGCCGCACAGGAAACTTACCTTCACGGCCACCACGACAGCGTCCTGCGCTCGCACCGGTGGCGTACCGCCGTGAACTCGGCGGCGTACCTGCTGCCGCCGCTGGCGTACTGGCGGGCCAGGCA
>DATJLT010000135.1:0-2140 GCA_035509195.1 Streptosporangiaceae bacterium
GCTGTGCAATCCGCCGCGCAGCTACCCGGATCGCCGGCAAGTAATCATCGTGCCCGCCCGGTCGCGTGCGCGGGCACGCGACCGCTGGTCGCAGCCGGTTTCGGCTGCCCAGGCCAAGCACGGTATTGTCAGGCATGCACGGATACAGCCAGGACAAAGATGCCTACCTCAAGCGCCTGCGCCGGATCGAAGGCCAAGTCCGTGGTCTGCAGCGCATGGTTGACGAGGATGTCTACTGCATCGACGTACTCACTCAGGTTTCTGCCGTCACCAGGGCGCTCCAGTCAGTCGCGCTCGGCTTGCTAGAAGATCATCTCAGCCACTGCGTGACCGAGGCCGTCGCCCAGGGCGGCCCGGAAGGCGAAGCCAAGGTCAAGGAAGCCGCCGAAGCCGTTTCCCGCCTCGTGCGCTCGTAGCTTCCCCGCCCGCGGAATGCCCGAAATGCACCGCATGCCGCGGCACGGGGGCGGGCTCGGCGGCGGGGAGCGAAGGCTGGGGATGAGTGGGAGGATTGGCCTGACAGCAGTCGCGGATGGATGGGAAGTGGCACCGGAATGCGGATCGGATTGCAGGTTCCTGACTTTAACTGGCCAGGCGGGCCGGCGACCCTCGGCGCGGACCTCGCCGCGGTCGCGCGCACCGCGGATGACGCCGGGTTCGAGTTCATCAGCGTCATGGATCACTTCTTCCAGATCCCCGTCGCCGGGCCCGCAGAGAACGACATGCTCGAGGCGTACACGACTCTCGGCTACCTGGCCGCCTGCACGACGAACGCCAAGCTGCTGACTCTCGTCACCGGCGCCATCTACCGTTACCCTGGCATCCTCGGAAAGATCATTTCCACGCTCGACGTCCTTTCGGCAGGCCGGGCCTGGCTGGGGATCGGCGCCGCATGGAACGAGGAGGAGTCCAAGGGGCTTGGCATCCCGTTCCCTCCGGTCGCCGAGCGATTCGAGCGCCTTGAGGAAACGCTGCAGATCTGCCTTCAGATGTGGAGCGGCAACGACGAGCCCTACCGTGGCGAGCATTACGATCTCGACCGCCCGCTCAATCATCCGCTGCCGCTCACCAAGCCACATCCGCCGATCATGATCGGCGGCGGCGGTGAGCGTAAGACCCTGCGGTTCGTCGCCAGGTACGCGGATGCCTGCAACCTGTTCCCCGGACCCGACCTCGCGCGCAAGCTCGACGTCCTGCGTGAGCATTGCGATGCGGAGAACCGCGTCTACGACGAGATCAGCAAGTCGTGCTACTTCATCTTCGATCCAGGCCCCAGGGGCGAGAAGACCGGGGAGATGATCGACCAGCTCGGCGCGCTCGCCGAGACCGGCTTCGACACGGCCATCGGCTTCGTCGCCAACGTCTGGGAACTCACGCCGCTCGAGATCATCGGCTCGCAGGTCATCCCGGCCGTCGCCGGACTGTAGCCGGTTAGCTGGCCGACCAGCCGCTCCACGCGGTCACCGAGATCGCGATCACAGGCCCGGCCGGCGGCTGGTCGGCATACTGCGAATACTTTTCCGCCAAAAGGAGCACCGGCCGGCTCATCGCAGCTGGCTCATCAAGCACGGCGGCCACGCCGTCTGCCCTGACCCACCACAGCAAGGCCCAGTCATCGTCGTAGTAGTCGGCCAGAACAGCCACGTGCGGGTTGGCCGCTATGTTCCTGAGGCGCTTCAAGTTGGTGGTGGTCTTCGGCTTGTGGTCGACCGCCACGTAAATGGAGTCGCCGTCCAGGGCGAACGTGCAAGGCACCAGGTGCGGCACGCCGGAGGCCGAGACGGTCGCCAGCCGCGCGACCCGCGAGGCGGCGAACCGCCGCCGCGCGGCGTCCCCCGCGAGTGCCGGACTCACGTCCAGATCGCGAGCTGGAAGTGGAGCCGGCAGATGACGACGTTGACCGTGCCTTTCTGAATCGCGCGGTCGAGCACGAAGCCGCGCTGGTTATGCAAGATCCGCTGCCAGGGATACGCCGGCTGCACTTCAGGTATCAGCACCACGATGCGCTCATACCTGTTAGTGGCCTCGAGGTCGTGCAGGTACTCGACGATCGGCGGTGCCAGTGACCGGTGCGCGGAGTGCAGCGTGACAAGCGGCACGCCTGGATGCCACTCCTCCCATTGCCGCAGCAGGTGCCCGT
>DATJLT010000136.1:0-3503 GCA_035509195.1 Streptosporangiaceae bacterium
CTCATCAGGGAGCCCGGTGAGGTCATCGCCTCGCATTACGCGCTGAACCGCGAACTGCGCCTGGAAGACGTGGGTTTCACCAGGCTGCGCGAACTCTGGGAGGCGATCGTGGCGGCCGGGCAGGCTCCTGTCGTGCTCGACTCCGCCAGCCTGGTCGAGCGGCCGGAAGCCACCGTGCGCGCCTACTGCGAGCACATGGGGCTGCCGTTCCTGCCAGAGACCTTGACCTGGGCTCCTGGCCCGCTACCTGAATGGGGCAGGACACGGCGCTGGCATGCCGCGGCCAGCCGCAGCCAGGGCTTCGAGCGCCACGCCGTTAACAGTTATCAGGACACCATCGACAGCAACCCGCTGCTTGCCTCCTATTACCGTCATCACCTGCCCGCCTACGAGTACCTCTACCAGCGCAGGATGATCGCGTGAACACCAGCGGCGGAGGGGACCACGCGGCCTGGTCAGCGCGAGTGGAATCGCTGCCCCCAGCGAAGCGCGCGCTGCTCGACGAACTGAGGCGACGCCAGGTGCTCGCCGCCGGCAAGGCCGAGTTCGCCGATGTCGCCTGGCTGCGAAGGGACGGCCAGGACCAGCGCGATCCTGTCGTGCTCGCGCATCCAATCGGCGGCGGTTTGTTCTGCTACCGCGAACTGGTGCTTGCCCTGCCCGGAGCATTCCCGGTCGTGGGGGTAGGGGCCGGCCGTGCCCTGGCCGTACCAGCCGAGGTGACGATCGAGGACCTGGCCAGGCACGACGCGGTAAGGGTGGCCGAAGACCACGTGCGAAGGCCGGCCGTGATCGCGGGGTGGTCCTTCGGCGGCCTGCTCGCCTACGAACTGGCCAGGCACTGGCACCGCAGCAGCGGCCTGCGCCCGCCGGTCGTGCTGATCGATTCCGTCGTCGCGCCCCCTGGCGAGGCAGCGCCGGACGACGGCGCGACAACGCGGATGTTCGCCGAATACCTGCTCGGCCTCGCCGGCCTCACTAGCGCAGCCGCCTTCGACCAGGAAACGTGGCAGCTTCCCGTGGAAGAAGCGCTCGCGGCCACGGCAAGCCAGTTGCGCGGCCACGGTCTCGATCTCGGCCTGACCGCCGAGGAACTGCGGCGCCGCTACTGGATGTTCGCGAACGCCGCCCGCGCCATGAGCCGCTACCAGCCCGCCGGTTATCCGGGCCGGGTCGTGCTGATCAGGACCGAAGAAGCCGCCCAGACCGCCGGGCCGTGGCCCGCCGCCGGCAACATCACCACCATCGACGTCAGCGGCGACCATTACGGCGTGCTCAGGCCACCCGTGGTCGCGCAAGTAGCCGACCTCATCGCGAGCAATACCGCTAGCTAGCCCACTGCCGCGTCAGTGTGTCCAGAAAGTGAACCCGTAAGGAGTCGGAGCCGACCTTTCATCCTGTACGGTTTCGCTACTCATAAAATGGCGTTAACCAGGCATAACGCCAATGTTACTGGCCGGTAAGCCGTACAGAGTCGCCGCAACCGCGCGACCCGGTACGGGTTCACTTTTCAGGCTAACTCAAAAGCTCAGATCACCCCTCGATCGTGGGCAGGAGCACCCTCCCTGGAGCCGACCTCAAGGACACGCACTCAGCTCACTGGCGAAGTAGCCTTGCGTGAGGACAGATTCGCTCTTATACTTTCGTTAAAGAAGCTAAACGAAGGCGTAAGGCGTGCGACGCGCTCATCCTTACTCACCGCAGACCCTCGATGCTGTGAGACTACTTGGCCTGGAGATAGCCCGGACCCGACGGGCCAGGCGCTGGACCGAGACTGCCCTAGCCGAGCGAGCCGGCATCTCGGCCGTCACGTTGCGGAACATTGAGCGCGGAGCGCCAACAGTCGGTATCGGCACGGTTTTCGAGGTCGCGACGATCCTCGGGCTCAAGTTGTTCGGCGCCGATCGTAACGGGCTGCGCGCGATGGCCCAGCAGAGCCATGACCGCCTGGCGCTGCTGCCTTCCCGCGTCCGCGAACCAACTAGGCCGGTGAACGATGACTTCTGAGCCGACCGAGGCATACGTGTGGGCGTGGCTACCCGGCAGCGTCGATCCGGTAGTCGCCGGGAGGCTTGAAAAGGCCGGCGAAGTTTTCTACTTCACTTATGGTCGCAGTTACCTGAACCGCGCCGATGCGATTCCTTTGTACACGCCCGAGCTTCCGTTGCGTCAAGGCCGGATCAGGCCGCTGGCCGGGCTGACTGTCGCCGGATGCATAAGCGATGCTGGACCTGACGCCTGGGGGCAGAGGGTCATTCTCGCGGAACATGCCGGGCATTTGCTGGCGGACAGCGACGCCAGCGATCTCGGCCTCCTTACTTACCTGCTCGAATCAGGTTCCGACCGCATAGGGGCACTCGATTTCCAGGCGAGCGCCACTGCCTATGAAGCGCGGGTGTCTGGTGCGTCCCTTGAAGAACTGGTGACTGCAGCTGAACTGCTCGAAGCAGGGCAGCCCTTGACGCCCGCGCTCGGGATTGCCCTGCTGCATGGCACTTCGGTCGGCGGCGCCCGGCCTAAAGTTCTCATTACCGAAGGAAAGCGCAGGTACATCGCCAAGCTATCGTCAAGCACTGACTCATATCCGGTTGTAAAGGCCGAGGCCGTCGCCATGGATCTAGCCCGACGGGTCGGCCTGGACGTCCCGAGGACCAGCATCATCAAGGTGCTCGGCCGCCATGTCCTCCTCGTCGACCGTTTCGACCGGCCAGATGGGGGCCGACATCGGCGGATAGTCGTCTCGGCCCTGACCATCCTCGGACTTGATGTCATGATGGCGCGCTACGCCACCTACTACGCCCTCGCCGACGCGATCCGGAGTGGTTTCACCGACCCCAAGCCAACGCTCCGCGAACTCTTCTCCCGCATCGTCTTCAACATCTGTGTCAGCAACACCGACGACCACGCTCGCAATCATGCAGCCTTTTGGGATGGGAAGGACCTGGCGCTCACTCCCGCGTATGACATTTGCCCGCAGCCCCGCGCTGGCGGCGAAGCGACACAGGCTATGGCTATACGCCGGGACGGCTACCGCTACAGCCAACTCGCTGGCTGCGTGCCGGCCGCAAGCGACACATACTTGCTGACAAAGGCGGAGGCAAAGGAGATCATCGATCACCAAGTAGGCGTCATCGAGTCTCAGTGGGACGAGGCCGCGGATAGCGCGCAGCTAACCATTGCTGAGCGAAACCAGCTCTGGGGCAGACAGATACTCAACCCCTACGCGCTCCAGACAGCAGCCTGAAAGACCACTCCACCGGACACCACAGCCCGGCCCGACGATAGTTCGCGCTGCCGTGACCGCCGCGACTTCCTGGCCCTCCGTGTACGACCATGCGTTACGCCCGGGCCAGGGCATCCTCGAAGGTTTCAGGATGTGGTGAGGACTTCGGATCGGACGCCGGTTAGCTGGTCGAACCCGGCCTTGGCGTCGGTGGTGAGCAGGATGCGGTTCGTCGCCGCAGCCGTGGCGGCGATCATCATGTCGTAAGCCGACCTTGGCC
>DATJLT010000137.1:0-7598 GCA_035509195.1 Streptosporangiaceae bacterium
AAGGTCAGCTGACTGGCAGGACAACAACGCCGCGGACCCGGTAGTGACCCGGCGCCCCCGCGCCTAACCTGACGGCGGCCGCCCGCCTCAAGAGGCTGGCGGCCGCCGCGGCGGTCACGCGGGTTACTCGTTGCCGAACGCCTGAATCTCGGCCAGCTCGGTTTCTGAGAGCTCACGCGGAGCGTCGCCCTTGGCGACCTTCGCGCTTTGGACGTGGTGACGTATGCCCTCCACGACCTCGGGATTGGCCAGCGTCGTCACGTCACCGACATCGGTGAAGTTGGACACCGAGGCGATCACCCGCCGCATGATCTTGCCAGACCTGGTCTTCGGCATGTCAGGCACGATCCACACGTTCTTCGGCCTGGCGATCTTGCCGATCTCGACCTCGATCGCCCTGGTGACCTTGGCTTCCATCTCAGGACCTGCCGAATAACCTGGCTTGAGCGAGATGTACATCTCCACCATGCGCCCGCGGATGTCGTCGATCACCGGGACCGCGGCCGCCTCAGCGACCTCGGGAACGGTCAGCGCCGCCGACTCGAGCTCCTTGGTCCCCAGCCGGTGACCGGCCACGTTGATGACATCGTCGATCCGCCCCAGGATCCTGTAATAACCGTCTTCTGCCTCGAGCGCGCCATCGCCGGCGAAGTATGGCCAGTCTTGCCAGTCCTTGCTTTCAGGATCTGAGTTGTACTTGCGGTAGTAGACGTCAAGGAACCGCTCTGGCTGGCCCCAGACCGTCTGCATGATCCCCGGCCAGGGGTTGCGGATGCAGATGTTGCCCGCCCGCCCTGACCCCCTGGGGATCTCGTTCTTGTCCTCGTCGTAAATGACAGGGAAGATGCCCAGCGCACCTGGTCCGCACGAGCCTGGCTTCATCGGCTGCAGGCCGGGGAGCGTGCTGCCGAGGAACCCGCCGGTCTCTGTCTGCCACCAGGTATCGGTGATCGCGGCCTCGTCCTTGCCGACGGAGTGGAAGTACCAGCGCCAGACCTCCGGCTCGATCGGCTCGCCGACCGTGGTCATCGACTTGAAGTGATAGTTGTACTTGGCGGGCTCGTCAGGGCCGACCTTGCGCAGCATCCTGATCGAGGTCGGCGAGGTGTGGAAGATGTTCACGCCAAGCTTCTCCGCGACCCGCCACGGACGGCCGGCGTCCGGGTAGTTCGGCACGCCTTCGTAGATAACAGTAGTCGTGCCGAGCGACAGCGGGCCGTAGACAATGTAGGAGTGACCGGTGATCCAGCCGATGTCTGCCATGCACCAGTAGACGTCGTCGGGGTGAATGTCCAGGTAGTACTTCGACGTCCCGGTCACGTACGACATGTAGCCGCCGGTCGAGTGCTGTGCTCCCTTGGGGCGGCCGGTCGTGCCTGAGGTGTACATCAGGAACAGGGGCGCCTCGGCGGGCTGTGACACGGGTGCGACAACCTGGCCTTCATACTTGCCAAGGTGCTCGTCGACAAAGAAGTCCCTGCCGTCAACCATCGGCGTGGAAGAGGCGTACTCCCCCGCATGCCGGCGCCAGACCAGCACCTTGTCGACTTCCTGGTCCTGGCGGGCAGCCTCGGCGACGGCCTCGTCTGCCTTAACCTTGTGGTCGGTCATAGAGCCAGCGCGGAAGTACCCATCCATCGTGATCAGGACCCGGCTGCCCGAGTCCGCGATCCTGGTTCCGCAGGCGTTGCCAGAGAACCCGCCGAACACCTGCGAGTGAATGACACCGATCCGTGCGCAGGCCAGCATCGTCACGATCGCCTCAGGCACCATCGGCATGTGCAAGGTGACCCGGTCACCGGTGTTCAGCCCGGCGAAGTCCCGCAACATCGCCGCGAACTCGTTCACCTGCCGCAGCAACTCACCGTAACTGATCGAGATGATCTCGTCGTCCTCAAGCTCGGGAACCCAGATCACGGCGGTCTTGTCGGGATTCACCTCGGCATGCCGGTCGACGCAGTTGTAGCAGGCGTTGAGTTTGCCGCCGCCGAACCACTTCCAGAATGGCGCGCTTGACGTGTCGAGTACCGTGTCCCACTTCTTGTCCCAGACCAGCATGTCAGCGTACTCGGTGAAGCAGTCAGGGAACCTGTCCTCGCTGAAGCGGTCAAGAATCGCCGGGTCATTCGCGTTCGCTTGCGCCGCGAACCCTGGCGGCGGATCGAAGTACTCTTCCTCACGCCAGTGCACCGCGATCTGAGACTCAGAGACTTCGTTTTCCGAGTTCTCGGTCATATCTCTCCCTCCGGACACTAGTCTCCCAGCAACGTATTTGAGCAGGTGGCCTGCCCGACAGACCCCAAAATCCGTTGCGACCATAAAGCACCGCATGAGCCGATGCCACCGGTAGTTATTCGATGCGCCTGACGGCGACGAGCGGTCGCTTTGACGAGACGAGCGGTTTTCGCGGCTGAAAATCGTACTCTTCTCAACGATGTGGGATACTGACTATAGTGCGACCATGGCGGGCCTATGGATCTTGCTGGCGGCCGTCGCCGTCGCCTTGTCCGGTGCAGTGGCCTTCTGGACCCGTAGCTCACGGCTGATGGGAACGCCCCGTCAACATGTCACCTACGAAACGCTGCACACGGCGAGCGTCGCCGTGTCGGCGCTGCGCGGCGGGCTGACCGCGGGCGCGGCAGGAAGCGCCGCCCCCGCCCTGCGCAGGCTGCTCGGGACGCCTGCCGTGGCCCTGGCCGACCGAAAGGGCCTGCTCGCTTACGAAGGGTCAGAGCGGCATCGTGAAGCGCTCGCCAGGTGCCTGCAAGAAGTGGTCGACGGAGGTCGTACCAAGCCGCTGAGCGCGGGCGACCTCAGGTGCGGTCATTCCGACGAATGCCCGGTGCACGCGGGCGTGGCCGTGCCGATCGCCGTCGACGGGTCCGTCGTCGGGGCGCTGGCCGCCTTGGGGCCCTCGGCCTCGGCCGACCTGGTGCGGGCCGTCGGGGAGGTGGCCAGGTTCGTGTCGACTCACCTCGCGCTGGCCGAACTTGACGCGTCGCGTACCAGGACCGTGCAGGCACAACTCAACTTCCTGCGGGCGCAGATCAGCCCGCACTTCGTCTACAACGCGCTGACCGCGATCGAGTCGTTCGTGCGCTCGGACCCCGACCGGGCAAGGGACCTGCTGCTCGGCTTCGCCGAGTTCACCAGGAGCACGTTCCGCGAGCACAGTCAGTACGTGACGCTGGCCGAGGAACTGCACCTGGTCGAGAGCTACCTGGAACTCGAGCGGGCTCGCTTCGGTGACCGGCTCGCGGTCATTCTCCGTGTCGCTCCTGAAACGCTCAGCGTCAAGGTGCCTTCGCTGGTGCTCCAGCCTCTCGTCGAGAACGCGATCAGGCACGGGCTCGAGCGCCGCTCTGGCAGCAGCCTGCTCAAGATAGTGGCCGCCGACGGCGGGCACGAAGCCGTCGTCACCGTGGAAGACGACGGCGCGGGCGCCGACCCGCAGCACCTGCACGACATCATGTCCGGCCGCCGGGTATCAGATTCCGTTGGCCTGCGTAACGTCGACGAGCGCTTGCGTGCGACGTTCGGCAGCGACCACGGCCTCACGATCGAGACCGGCATCGGCGCGGGAACGAAGGTCACCATGCACCTGCCCAAGTACTCTTCCCTGCTGGCTTCGGCGTGATCGCGGACCGCGCGTCAGCGCTCGTCGTGGATGACGAAGCACCGGCTCGCGACGAACTCGTCTACCTGCTGCGCACGATCACGGCGATCGACCCTGTCGACACCGCAGGCAGTTCGACCGACGCGATCAGGCTGCTACAGCAACGGCCATATGACCTCGTGCTTCTCGACGTCCGCATGCCTGACCTCGACGGACTCGAGGTCGCCCAGTTGCTCCAGCGCTTCGCGGTCCCTCCGGCGGTGATCTTCGTGACCGCGTACGAGCAGTACGCGGTCAGGGCGTTCGACGTGCAAGCGCGGGACTACCTGCTCAAGCCCATCTCACGTGCCCGGCTGGAGACCGCCGTCCACCGTGCGCTCGCAGCCGGTCACCGCCAGTCCAAGGCGGTCATCGACAAGCCCGCACCTGCGATCCCCGTCGAGATCGCCGGCCGGACGAGGATGGTCGATTGCACGCAGGTGTGCTGGGTCGAGGCCGTCGGCGACTACGTGCGACTGCACCTGTCCGATGGCACCGCGCACCTGATCAGGATGCCGATCTCGCACGTCGAAGAGAAATGGTCGCCGCACGGTTTCGTCAGGATCCACCGCGGTCACCTGGTGCCGATCCGCGCGATCACCGAGTTCGCCGTCGTGGGCGGTAATCACACCGTCACGGTCGGAGGACAGATGCTGCCGGTCAGCAGGCGCCACGCACGCGACGTCCGCGAGCGGTTCCTCCAGGCCGCCGACGGACGCTGAGTCGTCGTGGACGGCGATCAGCCGGGTGGTCCGATCAGGACCCTGGCCTGGGGACCAGGTGAAGATTCCCTGCCAGGTAGCTCGGGCGACGTCGCACAGCCCGACCGTGATTATTGGCAGATCCTGATCAAGTCACTGGTAAGGGCGCAGCTTGGGCTTTCGCTGCTCTGCCTGGCCTTCGCGCTGGCCGTGACCGCTTCTTTCCCGATCCTCTGCGCTGTGCTGCCGCGCCTCATCCGCGTCACCGTGCTCGGGCTGCCGGTGACGCTGATCGCGCTCGGTGTCGGGGTTTTCCCCGTGATCCTGGTGATCGGTGCCTTTTACGTCAAGCAGGCCGCCCGCCTCGAGCGGCAGTTCAGCCAGCTAGTCGAACGCGTCGACGGAGCCCGTTCCGATGACTGAGTTCGTCTCCATCGCGGCGATCACTGTGGTGATGTTCCTGACCATCGGCGTCGGCGCGCGCGGCGTCAGGATCGCGCGCACGCCTGCAGACTTCATGGTCGCGGCGAGGGAAGTATCACCGCCGGTAAACGCCGCTGCCATCTCTGGCGAGTACCTTTCGGCCGCATCTTTCCTGGGAATCGCCGGCCTGGTGTTCGTGCAGGGGCTCGGATCGCTCTGGTACTCGGTGGGCTACGCAGCGGGATACCTGGTGCTGCTGCTGCTCGTGGCCGCCCCGCTGCGGCGTTTCGGCGCGTACACGATCCCCGACTTCGCCGGCGGCAGGCTGCAATCCCAGCGGCTGCGGCAATGGTCAACCGTACTCGTGCTCATCATCGGCTGGTTCTACCTGCTACCGCAGATGGACGGGGCCGGGCTGACGCTGCAAGTCGTGCTAGGCGTTCCTTACTGGATCGGCGTGGTCGTACTCGGCGTGGTGGTGAGCGGCAACATCGCCATGGGCGGGATGAAGGGGATCACGTTCGTCCAGGCCTTCCAGTACTGGCTGAAGATCTGCGCGATCGGGATACCCGCGGTCGTGCTGCTCATGTATGCCGGTCGCGGATCGACCTCGAACCTGACCGTGAACGGCGCCCCGATCTTCCAGCACCCGACGACCGTCACGATGACGCAGGCCGTGCGGCTCGTCGTCAAGCGGCCGACGAGAGTCATCGCTACCGGCGTCGTTGACGGGCATGCCGACGTGCGGAAGCACGTCTTGCTGAGACCTGGCACTCATACCGTCAGCCGCGGCTCCACTCTCCGCTTCAGGGCGGGAGCGCGCGTTCCCGTAAGGCTCCTGCTGCTTCAGCCGCACTCGCCCGCCTGGAACTCGCCCTTCGTCTCGGTCGGCCCCGACGGCGCCCATCCGCTCGCAGCGACGTATGGCCTGATCATCGCCACGTTTTTCGGCGCGATCGGGCTGCCGCATATCCTCGTGCGGTTCTATACGAACCGTGACGGCGCATCGGCGAGGCGCACGACGCTGATCGTTCTGCTCTTGCTGAGCGTCTTCTACATTTTCCCCGCGATTCTCAGCGTGCTCGGCAGGCTGCGGGCACCCCAGCTTTACCTGACCGGCAGCACCGACGGAATCGTGCTTGCCTTGCCTTCGCTGATCCTGCCGGGGCCGGCAGGCACGACGCTGGCCGCGCTGGTGGCGGCCGGAGCTTTCGCCGCGTTCTTGTCGACCTCGTCAGGCCTGCTTGTGAGCGTCGCGGGAGCATTTTCGCACGACCTGATGAGAGGCGGCGTCCGTTCGTTCCGTTGGTGCGCGCTCGGTGCGGGAGCGGTGGCCGTGCTCGCGGCGTTGCTCGTCGAGAACTTCTCCGCGACCCTGCTCGTCGGCTGGGCCTTCGCGATCGCGGCATCCTCGTTCTGCCCGCTGCTCGTGCTCGGCATCTGGTGGCGAGGGCTGACCTGGCGCGGCGCTATGGCCGGCGTGCTGCTCGGCGGCGGCGGTTGCTGCGCCGCCATCACCGCGACAATGCTCGGGCTGGCCCACAGCGGATGGTCGGCCGTGCTGCTCAGCTATCCGGCGATGTGGACCGTGCCGCTCGCGTTCGCGGTCATGATCACCGTCTCGCTGGCCTCACGGCATGAGCGCCCATCCGATGTGGACCAGATCATGCTGCGGATGCACCTCCCAGACGCATTGCTGCAGCGCACCCGCTAGGCCGCGGTGGACGGCTGTTCTGCCTGGCCCTGGTGAGCGGCGGCTTCCGCGGCGGCGGACGCGCGCTGCTGTATCGCGGCCAGGCCATCTTGGATGGCCTGCCAGACCGTGCTGAGGCTGGCCGCCGCGGCCAGGTCACCTCGGATCGTGCCGGCCGGGTCGGCCTCATCGCCGACCGCGAGCAGCGCCGCCTTCGCGGTCTTGATGATCGCCGGATCGGACAACTCAATCGTGAGCTTCTCGTCGGTTACGTTAATGATCATCTGGCGCCTGCCCGCCTCTTCCGGCTGCTCGTCGCTGGTCCCCGTCACGTCGACTGTTTCGAGTGCCGCCTTGGCTTGCTCAAGGTCGACACCCAGCGCCGCGAGCGCACGCGAGGCGGCCGTGTCAGGATCGGTTAGCGCCGCGAGCAGCAGATGATGCGAGCCGACCGGCTGCGTCCCCGCGAGACGCGCTGCCGCGCCAAGCGTGGCGTCGGCGGCCGGGCTCGCGCTGAGCACGGCGAGGTCGGTCTCGCCGCTCGGCGCGTCGAAGTCGATCGCGCCGCGGCGGCGAGCCCAGCGCCGCGTCTTTCCTGGCTCAGCGGTCCCCACGGGCAGCGCGTCGAGCACGGCGGTTCTGATGACGAGCAGGTCGGCGTGCTGCCGCATGATCTGGGCGGCGACGCCGTCGCCCTCCCTGATCAGGCCGAGCAGGATGTGCTCGGTGCCGATGTAGTTATGGTGCAGTTGCAGTGCCTCGCGCAGCGCGAGCTCAAGCGTCTTCTTCGCCCTTGGCGTAAACGGGATGTGCCCGCTCGGAGCCGCCTTGCCCCTTGACACGATCGCGGTGACCTCATGCCTGCCGCCTTCCAGCGACAAGCCGAAGCTCTGGAGCACCTAGAAGGCGACGCCTTCCTGCTCGCCGAGCAGCCCGAGCAGGATGTGCTCGGTGCCGATGTAGTTGTGATTAAGCTGCCTGGCCTCTTCTTGCGCCAGGACGATGGTGCGCCTGGCGAGCCTCGTGAATCTCTCGAACATGCCACTTAGGGTCCAGCACTACTTCACACCCCGTCAATACCATGCTAATAATAGGGTTTATGGAATGGGAAGACCGGCTTGATGAC
>DATJLT010000138.1:0-2497 GCA_035509195.1 Streptosporangiaceae bacterium
CGGCTCCGCCAGCTCGGGCAGCTCGTGCCCGACGCGGCTCTGGGCAAAGTACAGGCCAGGACGTTCCATTCGGCTGCCCTGAGGCAGCTCACTCATTTCTGGCCGACGACGGTAGGCGGGCCGGCCCCGCGCGTACTGGAATCTAAGATCAGCCTGGTTGCCGAGGCGGCACGCCGCCTGCGGATCTCGGCTGGGCTGCCAGAGCTGCGTGACGCGGCGGGCGAGATCGAGTGGGCCAAGGTTACCCAGGTCAGGCCCGATGACTACGCCGCCGCCAGCGCCAAGGCCGGGCGCACGCCGCCGCTCGATGCGGCCGCGCTGGCCAGGATCTACGCGGGCTACGAGGAGCTGCGCACCGAGCGCCACCTGGTGGACTTCGAGTCAGTGCTTGAGCTGACCGCGGCCATTCTGGCCGAGTACCCGGTCGCTGCTCGTTCTGTCAGGGACCGGTACGCCTGCTTCGTAGTGGACGAGTACCAGGACGTAAACCCGCTTCAGAAGCTGCTGCTCGACATGTGGCTCGGCGGCAGGGACGAGATCTGCGTCGTCGGTGACCCGCGCCAGACGATCTACTCTTTCACCGGCGCGACGCCGGCGTACCTGACAGGCTTCCCCGGCGAGTTCCCGACAGCCAGAGTGATCCGCCTCGTGCGCAACTACCGGTCGACTCCCGAGGTCGTCGCGCTCGCCAACAAGCTCGTGGCCGACGCCGCGCAGCCGGGTCCCGGATCGCTTGTCGCCCAGCGGCCGGCCGGCGCCGCTCCCCGGCTGACTGAGCATGCTGACGAGCCAGCCGAGGCGGCCGCTGTCGCCAAGCAGGTGCGGGCGCTGCTGAAGGCCGGCCTGGCGGCCGGCGATATCGCCGTGCTGGTCCGTACGAACGCGCAGACCGTGGCGTACGAGCAAGCGCTCGCGGAGGCGGGCGTGCCGTTCCAGTTGCGCGGCGCAGAGCGCTTCTTCGACCGGGACGAGGTACGCCAGGCGGTCGGGTTGCTGCGGGCCGCCGCCCGGTCGGCCACTGCGCCCGACGACCCGGCCGCTGAGGTCAGGCCGATCCTGATCAGCATCGGCCTCACTGCGCAGGCGCCAGCAGGTCGCGGCACCGCGCGCGATCGCTGGGAGTCGCTCGAGGCCCTGGCGCAGCTCGCTGCCGCTTTCTTCGCCGCTAATCCGCAGGCCGGCCTGGCCGACCTGTCCGCCGAGCTGGCGGTTCGCAGTGCGATCGGGCACGCTCCGGCAATGGCGGGGGTCACCCTTGCCTCGCTGCACTCGGCCAAGGGGCTGGAATGGCAGGCCGTCTTCCTGCCAGGCCTGACCGACGGCACGGTTCCGATCGTCTACGCACAGACCGACGAGGCAGTGGAGGAGGAGCGCCGGCTCCTGTACGTCGGGATCACCAGGGCTCGCGAGCGGCTCTACCTCTCCTGGGCACTCGCCAGGACGCCGGGAGGGCGTCGCACAAGGAAGCCGTCGAGGTTCCTGGCGGACCTGAGTGGTGGCCGCGGCATGCGGGCCGCAGAGCGCTCCGCGGCCGGCCGCCGGGCCGGCTCAGCCGCTTCCGCGCCACGACCGGGCGGTGTCAGCCCGGATCCCGCCGACCCGCTCTTCAGCCGGCTCAGGGAGTGGCGACTGGCGGTCAGCAAAGAACAGGGCGTTCCCGCGTACGTTGTCTTCTCTGACGCCACCCTGCAGGCGATCGCCGCGGCGCGGCCGGCCAACAGGGCCGAGCTTGCTGGTATCCCCGGCGTGGGCGCCGTCAAGCTCGACAGGTACGGTGCCGCAGTGCTTGAACTATGCGCGTCGGCCGCCGCGCCTCCCACGAGCCCTGGCGGCCAGGCGGCACCATGACCAAGGCGCTTGATGAGGTCATCGACCTGCTGGATCTAGAGCAGATCGAGCAGGATATTTTCCGCGGCGAGAGCCCGGCAGGCGAGCGCCGCCAGCGCGTATTCGGGGGGCAGGTGGCTGGTCAGGCACTCGTTGCTGCCGGTCGTACGGTGCCGGCCGACCGGCCCGTGCACTCCCTGCATGCGTATTTCATCCGGCCCGGCGATCCCACGGTCCCGCTCGTGTACATCGTGGAGCGGGTCCGCGACGGGCGTTCCTTCACGACGCGCCGGGTCAGTACGGTCCAGCACGGCAAGACGATCTTCACGCTCTCGGCGTCGTTCCATCGCGGCGAGCCAGGGCTCGAGCACGCAGACACCATGCCGGCCGTTCCGGGGCCGGAGGAGGTCGAGCCGACCGCCGACCGGCTCCGCCGATTGCGCGGGGCGTCTGCCGACGACTACTCCTGGCGAGGGCCCATCGATATCAGGTACGTGGGCCCGCTAACGGCTGAGGCCGCGCTGGATCCGTCGCTGATCTCGTCGCGAAACGTGGTCTGGCTGCGAGCCGACGGGGATCTGCCGGACGATCCGCTGCTGCATGTCTGCCTGATGACCTACGCATCCGACATGACGTTGCTGGACACTGTGCTGCTGGCGCAGGGTGTGTC
>DATJLT010000139.1:0-5878 GCA_035509195.1 Streptosporangiaceae bacterium
CGAGGGAAGGCTGTGCCGATGACGCGGCAAGCCATGCTGGTGCTCGAGGACGGCACCACGTTCGAAGGCGTCAGCTTCGGGGCGGAGGGCGAGGCGTTCGGCGAGGCCGTGTTCAACACGGGCATGACCGGCTACCAGGAAACCCTGACCGACCCCTCCTACTGCCAGCAGATCGTCGCCATGACCGCGCCGCACATCGGCAACACCGGCATCAACGACGAGGACAACGAGTCCCGCGCGATGTGGGTCAGCGGCTTCGTGATCAGGGACGCCTCCCCGATCGCGTCGAACTGGCGCTCGGCGAGAACGCTCGACGCGGAGCTGAAGCGACAGGGCATCACCGCGATCGAGATCAAGGGCACCCGCGCCCTGACACTGCACCTGCGCGAGCGCGGCGCCATGCGGGCCGCGATCAGCACGGAGCCGACCGACGCCGCGGAACTGGCCGAGAAGGTCCGCTCGAGTCCGCACATGACCGGCGCCGACCTGGCGCGCGTGGTCTCCACCAAGGAGCCTTACCACGTAAGTCCGCCAATGGGCACGGGGCAGCGGTTCCAGGTCGTCGCCGTAGACCTCGGCATCAAGGCGGCGACCCCGGCTGCGATGGCACGCCTGGGATGCCGCGTCACGGTGATGCCGGCGTGGACGACGGCGGAGGAGATCCTGGCACTGGCCCCGGACGGCGTTTTCTACTCAAACGGCCCTGGCGACCCTGCCGCCTGCCAGTACGCGGTCGAGTCGATGCGAGGGGTGCTGGCCGCCCGTGTGCCGCTTTTCGGCATCTGCCTGGGCTCGCAGATCCTCGGCCAGGCGCTCGGTCTCGGCACGTACAAGCTCAGGTTCGGGCACAGGGGCGTGAACCAGCCCGTGCAAGACCAGCGCACCGGCAAGGTCCAGATCACCAGCCACAATCATGGCTTCGCGCTGAAGATGCCTGATAGCGGAACGGGGACCTTCGCCACCGATTTCGGCCCCGCCCAGATCACCCATGTCAACCTCAACGACAACGTCGTCGAGGGCCTTCGCCTCACCGGGGCCCCCGCCTTCGCGGTCCAGTACCACCCTGAGGCGGCTCCTGGACCCCACGACGCGACCGGCCTGTTCGGTGAGTTCTGCGACCTGATGGGGGTCTTCGCCTGATGCCGAAGCGAGAAGACCTCAACTCGGTACTTGTCATCGGCTCGGGCCCGATCGTGATCGGCCAGGCCTGCGAGTTCGACTACTCGGGCACGCAAGCCTGCCGGGTCCTGCGCGAGGAGGGAATCAGGGTCAGCCTGGTCAACTCCAACCCGGCGACGATCATGACCGACCCAGAATTCGCCGACGCCACCTACGTGGAGCCGATCACGCTCGAGATCCTCGAGAAGGTGATCGCGGCCGAGCGTCCCGACGCCTTGCTGCCGACGCTGGGGGGCCAGACGGCGCTGAACGCGGCCGTGGGGCTGCACGAGGCGGGAGTACTCGCCAGGTACGGCGTCGAGCTGATCGGCGCCGACATCGAGGCGATCAAAGCGGGCGAGGACAGGCAGCGGTTCAAGGAAATCGTGACCGGCCTCGGCGGCGAGGTCGCCCGCAGCATCATGTGCCACTCACTCGAAGAGTGCGAGGCCGCCGCTGCCATGCTCGGCTTTCCTATCGTGGTCAGGCCCTCGTTCACGCTCGGCGGCTCTGGCTCAGGGATCGCCAGGGACGCCGGAGACCTGCACAGGATCGCCGGGGCGGGTCTCGACGCCAGCCCGGTGACCGAGGTGCTGCTCGAGGAGTCAATACTCGGCTGGAAAGAGTTCGAGCTCGAGCTGATGCGCGACCGTAACGACAACGTGGTCGTCGTCTGCTCGATCGAGAACGTGGACCCCATGGGCGTCCATACCGGCGACTCGGTCACTGTCGCCCCTGCGATGACGCTGACCGACCGCGAGTACCAGCGCATGCGCGACCTCGCGATCGCCGTGCTCCGCGCGGTCGGCGTGGACACCGGCGGCTGCAACATCCAGTTCGCCGTGCACCCGGAGACCGGGCGCCTCGTCGTCATCGAGCTCAACCCGCGCGTGTCGCGGTCAAGTGCTCTCGCCTCGAAGGCGACAGGGTTCCCGATCGCCAAGATCGCCGCCAGGCTGGCTGTCGGCTACACGCTCGACGAGATACGCAACGACATCACCGGCCTGACGCCGGCGAGCTTCGAGCCCGCACTCGACTACGTCGTGGTTAAGGTGCCCAGGTTCGCGTTCGAGAAGTTTCCCGGCGCCGACCCCGTGCTGACCACGCACATGAAGTCGGTCGGGGAGGCGATGGCCATCGGCCGGTCGTTCCCCGAGGCACTGCAGAAGGCGCTGCGCTCGCTCGAGCAGCCGTCAGCGCCGTTGCGCTGGGACAGTAACCCTGGAGCCAGGTCCGCTCTGACCGCGCGTTGCGCCGTGCCTCATGACGGGCGGATGTCAACGTTGCATCAGGCACTGCGAGCCGGCGCGACGGTGGCCGAACTGTCGGCCGCGTCGGGCATTGACCCTTGGTTCATCGAGCAGCTCGAAGTCATCGAACTACAGTCGCGGCAGATTGCCGCCGCCGGGCCTGAGCTCAGTGCGGGATGCTTGCTGGCGGCTAAGGGCCTTGGGTTTTCTGACCGTCAGGTCGGGCAGCTCACCGGCCTTTCAGAAGCCGACGTACGCGGGAAACGACACGAGCACGGGGTCAGGCCGGTGTACCACACCGTCGATACGTGCGCCGCCGAGTTCGCGGCCACGACGCCTTACCTGTACTCGAGTTACGACGTCGGAACCGAGGTCAGGCCGTCGCGGCGGCCCAAGGTGATCATCTTGGGCAGCGGGCCCAACCGGATCGGGCAGGGCATCGAGTTCGACTACGCCTGCGTTCACGCGTGCTTCGCGGCGTCGCAGGCCGGGTTCGAGACCGTCATGGTGAACTGCAACCCAGAGACCGTCTCCACCGACTACGACACCTCTGACCGGCTGTATTTCGAGCCGCTGACGCTTGAGGACGTGCTCGAGGTCGTGGCGGCTGAGGAGGCGGCAGGCGAGGTCGCCGGCGTCATCGTCTCGCTCGGCGGGCAGACGCCGCTTGGGCTGGCGCGTTCACTGGCGGCCGAAGGAGTGCCGATCCTCGGTACGTCGCCCGAGGCGATTCACCTGGCTGAGGACCGGTCGGAGTTCAGCGCCGTGCTGGCGGCCGCCGGGCTGCTCGCGCCCAGGCACGGCACCGCGATGTCGGTAGCGGACGCGGCGGCGATCGCGACGGAGATCGGGTACCCGGTGCTGGTCAGGCCCTCCTACGTGCTTGGCGGACGCGGCATGGAAATCGTCTATGACGAGCCGACGCTGCACGGCTACATGCGGCGGGCAACCCAGGCGAGCCCCGAGCATCCGGTGCTGATCGACAGGTTCCTTGACGACGCGATCGAGATCGACGTGGATGCCCTGTTCGACGGGCACGAACTGTACCTCGGCGGCGTGATGGAGCACATCGAGGAGGCAGGGATCCACTCGGGCGACTCGGCGTGCGCGCTGCCGCCGATCACGCTCGGGCATGAGTACATCGAATCGGTCAGGGCCTCGACTGAGGCGATCGCGCGCGGAGTCGGCGTAAGGGGACTGCTCAACGTGCAGTACGCGCTCGCCGCCGGCGTGCTTTACGTGCTTGAAGCCAACCCGAGGGCGTCGCGGACCGTGCCGTTCGTATCCAAGGCGACCGCGGTGCCGCTGGCCAAGGCAGCGACCAGGATCATGCTCGGCGCCACGATCGCTGACCTGCGTGCCGAGGGCGTGCTCACGGCGTCAGGTGACGGCGGGTCGCTGCCGCTCGACGCGCCGATCGCGGTCAAGGAGGCGGTGCTGCCCTTCAACAGGTTCGCCGACAAGACAGGGGCGGGCGTGGACACCTTGCTCGGTCCAGAGATGCGCTCCACCGGCGAGGTCATGGGGGTGGACGAGCTTTTCGGCACCGCCTACGCGAAATCACAGGCGGCCGCTTACGGAGCGCTGCCTGTCAAGGGACGTGCGTTCGTCTCGGTCGCGAGCAAGGACAAGCGTGCGATGATCTTTCCGGTCAAACGGCTCGCTGACCTCGGGTTCGAGATCTGGGCGACGCGCGGCACCGGCGAGGTTCTGCGCCGCAACGGCGTGCATGCCACGATCGTGCGCAAGCACAGCGACGGCCGAGGCCCAGATGGTGAGCCCACTATCGTGGACCGGATCCTTGACGGGCAGGTTGACCTGGTGATCAACACTCCGTTCGGCTGGCCTGGCGAGCCGGGCCCGCGTCGCGACGGCTACGAGATCAGGACGGCGGCCGTGCGGCGTGGCCTGCCTTGCGTGACCACGATGGCCGGGCTGGCCGCCGTAGTGCAGGGAATCGAGGCGATCATGAGGAACGAGGTGGGCGTGCGGTCGCTGCAGCAGCACGCGAGTAAGATCCGCGGCCAGTCATGAGCTCAGGCGAGCACGAGTCTGAGACCGGGCCCTTGCAGGTAAGGGGCACGGTGCTGACCGTGCGTCAGATCGACGCGTACTACGCGATCACGATCGTGGCGCCGGGGATCGCGGCCCGGTTCAAGCCGGGGCAGTTCGTCGCGGTCGCGGTCGGCGGACCAGACACGTCCATGCTCTTGCGCAGGGCGTTCTCGATTCATGACGTGCGACCCGACCACGGGGGGACTGTCGAGTTCGTGTTCGCTGCCGGAGGACGCGGCACGCGGTGGCTTTCGCAGCGGAAGGCTCGTGACGTGCTCGACCTCACCGGGCCGCTCGGACGGCCGTTCCCCGTGCCAAGGGACCCGGTGAGCTGCCTGCTTGTCGGCGGCGGGTACGGTAGCGCGCCCTTGTTCGCGCTTGCCTCGCGGCTGAGGGAGCGGCGGTGCTCGGTGGACTTCCTGCTCGGAGCGGCCAGCGGCGACCGCGTGTTCGGCGCCCTGACCGCGCGGCGTACCGGCCGGTCAGCGACGATCACGACCGTGGACGGGTCGCTCGGAGTCCGCGGCATCGTGACCGACATGCTTGGCCAGGTCATCCACGAAGCCCGCACGGACGTCATTTACGCGTGCGGTCCGATGGGCATGCTCAGGCAGGTGACGGCGCTCGCACGGCGGTACGACCTTCCCGTGCAGGTCGCCGTGGAGGAATCGATGGCCTGCGGTATCGGGGTGTGCATGACCTGCGTGCTGCCTGTGGTGGGTACGGACGGGATCACCAGGATGGTCAGGTCTTGCGTGGACGGGCCGGTCTTCAGGGGCGAGCAGGTGCGCTGGGACGAGGTCGGCACGATACCGTTCGACGCGTTCGGCGCGCCTGGCTGGGAGCCGAAGATGCGGCGGGTTCCCGCCGCGCCTCCCCGGCCGTCCTCAGATGCTGCCCGGAGGCACGGTTATGGCGCCTGACCTGCGGGTGCGGCTCGGCAACACCGAGCTGCCCAACCCGGTGCTCACCGCGTCAGGCTGCGCGTCCTCCGGGCGTGAGCTCGCGCAGTTCATCGACGTGTCCAAGATCGGCGCCGTAGTGACCAAGTCGGTGATGCTGCTGCCGCGGGCCGGGCGGCCGACGCCGAGGATGGCAGAGACGAACAGCGGGATGCTGAACTCGATTGGCTTGCAGGGCCCAGGGATCGACTCGTTCTTGCAGCGGGACCTGCCCTGGCTGCTTTCACGTGGCGCGCGTGCGGTGGTGTCGATCGCGGGAAGCACGGTCGATGAGTACGCGGAACTGGCTTCCCGGCTGTCAGACGCGGCGGGGGTCACGGCGCTCGAGGTGAACATCTCCTGCCCGAACGTGGAGCATAGGGGACAGGTCTTCGCCTGCTCAGCCTCGGACGCCGGCGCCGTCATCGAGGCGGTGCGTGCGCGGGCGCGCTACGACATACCCGTCTTCGCCAA
>DATJLT010000140.1:0-8886 GCA_035509195.1 Streptosporangiaceae bacterium
GCGCTGTCCTTCTCGATCATCAACAACGGCGGCTTCTCCGACTGGGTCAACGCGGTCAACGTGATCGTCTCCGACCTCAAGGCGGTGGGCATCCAGGTGACCGCCCAGGACCTGTCGCAGACCACGTACGAGGCCAAGCTCTACGCGGGCCAGTTCGAGCTCGGCTACGGCGCCGAGACCGGCGGCCCGAGCCCGTACTTCGAGCTCCGGCAGTGGCTGTACTCGGCGAACTCGGCTCCGATCGGCACCCCGGCCGGCTCGAACTTCGAGCGCTACAGCAACCCGGCGACCGACAAGCTCATCAACGAGTACCCGACCACGACGAGCCCGGCCACGCAGCAGCAGATCGTGGACCAGCTCGAGAAGGTCATGCTCCAGGACGTGCCCGTAATCCCGGTCACCGAGGCGGTCGACTGGTTCCAGTACGACACCTCGAAGTTCGCGGGCTGGCCGACGCCGAGCGACCCGTACGCCCAGCCAGCGGCCTACAACTACCCCGACTGGGGCCAGGTGATGCTGCACCTGACGCCGACTAAGTAAGGATCGGCGGCTGCGGGATGGGCTCACGCCCTTTCCCGCAGCCGCCCCTCCGGGCGACGATAAGGGCAGTACCTCCGTGATTGGAAGCAGGACATGAGATTCGCGCTTCGCCGTCTGGGCTTCTTCCTGCTCACGTTGTGGGCAGCGCTCACGCTTAACTTCGCGTTGCCGAGGCTGATGCCTGGCAACCCGGCCATCGCGATGATCTCCAAGTTCAAGGGCGGGGTCTCGCCGCAGGCACTCAAGACGCTCGAGACCCAGTTCGGTGTCAACACGCACCACAGCGTGGTCAGCCAGTACTTCAGCTATCTGAGGAACATCGCGACCGGCAACTACGGCATCTCGCTTTCCGAGTACCCGGCGACCGTCGGGCACATCATCATGCAGGCCATCTTCTGGACGCTCGGCCTCGTCGGCCTGACCACGATCCTGGCGTTCATCCTGGGAACCGCGATCGGCATCGTCGGCGCCTGGCGCAGGGGCGGGACACTGGACAGCGTGATGCCGCCGGTGTTCGTGATCACGTCGGTGATCCCGTACTTCTGGCTCGGGCTCGTGCTCATCCTCATCTTCGGCGTGAAGCTCGGCTGGCTGCCCGACGGCGGCAGCTACGCCTACACGGACACGCCAGCCTTCACGCTGACCTTCATCTGGGATGTGATACAGCACGCGATCCTGCCCGCGTTCACGCTGCTGATCACGACCATCGGCACCTGGATCCTGACCATGCGCAACACCATGATCACGACCCTGGCCGACGATTACGTGCGGATGGCGCGTGCCAAGGGCCTGTCGAGCCGCCGGATCATGTTCGACTACGCGGCAAGAAACGCGATCCTGCCTAACCTGACCGGGTTCGCGATGTCGCTCGGCTTCGTGCTCGGCGGCGCGATCCTCGTCGAGTACGTCTTCAACTACCAGGGCGTCGGCTACTGGCTGCTCGCGGCCGTCAACAACGAGGACTATCCGCTGATGCAGGCGCTGTTCCTGCTGATCACCGTCGCTGTGCTGGTCGCGATCTTGCTGTCAGACATCGCTACCGCCCTGCTTGACCCACGGACCAGGGACGCGGGGTAACGCCATGGCCATGATCATCCCCGGCGGGACGACCGAGCCTGCCGCCCCGATCGAACTCACCGACGACAGCCCGCCCGTCGGCCGGTCGGGACGCAGCCGGTCACCCGGGTTCAGGGCACTGGCCCGCCTCGGCAAGGCGATCAGGTCCAACCGCAAGGCGAGCTGGGGCGCGGGCCTGCTCATCTTCATGTGCGTGATCGCCCTGATCGCTCCCCTGCTCTATCCGGAGTACCCGAACCAGACCGGTCAGTTCAGGGTCGGGCTCGGCCCGTCCTCACATCATCTGCTCGGCACCAACGGCCTTGGCGAGGACCTGTTCTCGCAGATCCTGTGGGGCGCCAGGCCCGTGCTCGAGATCGCCTTCGGCGTCGGCATCCTCTCCACGACGATTGCCGTCCTGATCGGCGTCGCCGCCGCCTACCTTGGCGGCCTGTGGGACAACGTGCTCAGCCTGCTCACCGACATCCTGCTTGTCATCCCGCTGTTCCCGCTTCTCATCGTCATCGCCGGCTACCTGCAGAACAGCGCGGGAACCGGCGTGATGATCGCCGTGATCACGCTGACCGGCTGGTCATACACCGCCAGGCAGCTACGCAGCCAGGCACTGTCCCTGCGCAAGCGCGACTTCCTCGAGGCGGCGAGGGTACGCGGCGAGCGGCCGCTCTACATCATCGTGGTGGAAATCATCCCGACAATGACCTCGCTGCTTGTCGCCAGCTTCCTGACCAACGCGCTTTACGCGGTGCTGTTCTCAAGCAGCCTGCAGTTCATCGGGCTCGGCGATCCCAACCAGGTGAGCTGGGGGACAATGCTGCACCAGGCAGAGAATAACGAGGCCTTCCAGACCGGCCAGTCGCTGTGGATCATCGCCCCTGGGCTTTGCATTGTCGCGCTCGGGGCAGCGTTCGCCCTGCTCAACTATGCATTCGACGAAGTAGGCAACCCCGCGCTCCGGCCACTGCGCCGGCAGAAGCAGGCCACGCAGCCACGAGCGCTCAGGAGGACAAGTGCGATCGCCGACTGAGACGATCCTCGACGTGCGCGACCTGTCCGTCGAGTACGTCACCGATGGCGGCAGCGTCCTCGCCGTCGACAACGTGAGCTTCTCGCTTGATCCTGGCGAGTTCGTCGCGGTCGTCGGCGAGTCGGGGTGCGGCAAGTCCACGATGCTGTTCGCGGTAGCGCAACTGCTCACTCCCCCGGCGGAGGTCGTGGGCGGCACCGTGATGTTCAAGGGCAGGAACCTGGTCGGGCTGACCGACAAGTCGCTGATCGCGATCAGGTGGAAAGACCTGTCTGTCGTCATGCAGAGCGCGATGAACGCGCTTAACCCGGTGAAGTCGATCGGCGCCCAGTTCAAGGACGCGATGCAAGCGCACGGCGTCACCTCGCACCACGAGATAGCTAACCGTTCGGCAGAGGTGCTGAAGATGGTCGGCATCGATCCGCTGCACCTGAAGAGCTACCCGCATCAGCTATCTGGCGGCATGCGGCAGCGCTCGATGATCGCGATGGCGCTGCTCTTCACGCCCGAACTCGTGATCATGGACGAGCCGACCTCCGCGCTGGACGTCGTCGCGCAGCGGTCGCTGATGGTGCAGATCAAGGAGCTGCAGGAACAGTTCGGCTTCGCGGTCATCTTCGTGACCCACGACATGTCGCTTGTCTCGCACTTCTCCGACCGGCTCATGGTGATGTACGCGGGGCAGGTCGCCGAGGTTGGCCCGACGCGCACGCTCTTCGACTCACCGCAGCACCCCTATACGGACGGCCTGATGGACGCGTTCCCGTCGATCAGGGGACCCAAGGTGCCGCTGGCCGGCATTCCAGGGAGCCCGCCCAACCTCTCCAGGCGAGCCGAGGGCTGCTGGTTCGCGCCTCGCTGCCCCAAGGTCTTCGACCGCTGCAACAGCGAGCGACCCGCCCTCTACCCGGTCGACGGCACGCAAGTGCGCTGCTTCCTCTACGACGGGAGCGCCCCATGACTCTTCGGCTGGCTCCGCCCGGCCCGCAACAGCATCAGCTAGCCACCGATGTCGTCACCCGGCCTCCGGCGTACAGCAACAATGGCTCCGCGATGCTGCGGGAACAGCATCAGCTAGCCACCGATGTCCCCGGCTCCGGCCTGCGAACGACAACAGGAAGCCAGCGATGCGGTAAGCCCTGGCGGAATGCCGGAAGGGAAGCGCGCTCATGACCGAGCTCGATGAGCAGGCGGAGACCGAGGCGGAAGAGCCCGAGCCCTTGCTGCGTACGGCCGGGCTGACCAGGCACTTCCGTATCGGCAACACGCTCTCGCAGCAGACGTTGCACGCGGTGGATGACGTCAGCTTCACGATCGGGGAACGGGAGATCGTCGCGCTGGCGGGAGAGAGCGGCAGCGGCAAATCTACGATTTGCCGTCTTCTCGCGCGCGTCTACAAGCCGACAGCCGGCGAGGTGCTATTTGAAGGAAAAAAGATTTCATCTTTCCGATCGCGCCGTGACCGGCTGCGTTACTCGGGGCTGGCACCGATGGTGTTCCAGGACCCTTTCGCGTCAATCAACCCGGTGTTCCGCGTCTCTCACGGCGTGCTGCGGAGCCTGAAACTGCACCGTCCCGACCTCAGCAGCAAGGAAATGTACGACGAGGCCTGCCGTGTCTTCGACGTAGTAGGCCTTTCCCCCGCCGCGGAGGTGCTCGAGCGCTACCCGCACGAGCTGAGCGGAGGCCAGCGGCAGCGCGTCGGGTTCGCGCAGGCCCTGGCGATGAGGCCCAAGCTGATCCTGGCAGACGAGCCGGTGTCGATGCTTGACGTGTCGATCAGGATCGGCTTGCTGAACCTGATGGCGAAACTGCGGGACGAGGAAGACGTCTCGATCCTTTTCATCACCCACGACCTGGCCAGCGCCAGGTATATCGCCGACCGCCTGATCGTCATGTACGCCGGGCAGATCGCGGAGACCGGGCCGATGGAGGAGGTACTGTCCGCGCCGAAGCACCCTTACACCCAGCTCCTGCTTTCCGCGGCCCCTGACCCACGCGCGCCACTCGGCGTGAACGCAGAAACCGACAGGGGCGAACCTCCCAAGGTGATCAACCCCACTCCCGGCTGCCGGTTCAGGTGGCGCTGCCCCATCGCCATCGATGCCTGCCACAGCATCACACCGACATTGCAACCCATCGCGGGCGGTCATGAGGTCGCCTGCCACGTCGCCCAATCAGGCGCTGAAGTAAAGGCTTTCTAAATGAAACTCGCTGTCATCGGCGGAGGCTCCACCTACACCCCGGAACTGATCGACGGGATCGCCAGGCTGGCCGGGCAGGTGAAGGTGACCGAGCTCGTACTGGTCGACCCTGACGAGAGCAGGCTGTCGGTGGTCGGGCCTTTCTCTGAGCGGATCATGCGCTCCTACGGGCATCCCGCGCAGGTCAGGTGGACGACAGACACCGATGACGGGCTCGATGGCGCGGGCGGCGTGCTGCTACAGCTCCGTGTCGGCGGGCAGGCCGCCAGGCACAGGGACGAGACCTGGCCGCTCGACTGCGGCTGCCTCGGCCAGGAAACGACGGGAGCTGGGGGGCTCGCCAAGGCGCTGCGCACGGTACCTGTCGTGCTTGACATCGCCGAGCGGGCCAGGCAGCGCGCGGTCTCCGACGCCTGGATCATTGACTTCACCAACCCCGTGGGGATCGTGACCAGGGCGCTGCTCGACGCCGGTCACCGTGCCGTTGGCCTCTGCAACGTGGCGATCGGGTTCCAGCGGATCTTCGCGGGATGGCTCGGGGTTTCTCCCGAGAGCGTCAGCCTCGGCCACGTCGGACTCAACCACCTGACCTGGGAGCGGTCGGTGCTTGTTGACGGGAAAGACCGGCTGCCCGAGCTGCTGGCGGAGCGCGGCGGTGACATCGCGGCGCTGGTGGAGATGCCCGAGCCCTTGCTGCACCTCACCGGCGGAACGGTGCCTTCCTATTACCTGCGCTACTACTACGAGCACGACCGCGTCGTCGCAGGACTGCGCGGACAGCAGACCCGCGCCCAGGCGGTCGCGCAGATCGAGCGGCAGTTGCTTGAGATGTATGCCGACCCTGCCCTGGACAAGAAGCCCGAGCTGCTCGGGCAGCGCGGCGGCGCGTTCTACTCAGAGGCGGCTGTCGCGCTGCTGGCCTCGCTGGTCAACGGCACAGGGGACGTCCAGGTCGTCAACCTGCGGAACGAAGGGACGCTGCCTTTCCTTGCCGATGAGGCGGTGATCGAAGTACCTGCCGTCATCCGCGCTACCGGACCAGAGCCAGTGCCGGTCGAACCGGTCAGTCCGCTGCTGCGAGGGCTGATCGCGCACGCTTCCGCTTACGAGGAACTGGCCATTGACGCGGCCCTGCGCGGCGGTCGCGACCGGGTCGTGCAGGCGCTGCTCGCCAATCCGCTCGTTGGGCAGTACGACCAGGCAAGCGAGCTCGCGGACAAGCTGATCGCCGAGAACGCCAGCTTCCTGCCCTGGGCAGCCGGGGAACGGTGAGCACGCCGCCCGCGGCTGTTGTCGCCATCGACGGCGGCAACAGCAAGACCGACCTGGCCCTGGTCGCCGCCGACGGCAGCCTGCTCGCGATGGACCGCGGCCCCGGCATGCCGCCGAAACTCTCGCAGGTCAACGTCGACGTGATCGCGGGGCTGCTCCGCGACGCGGCCGCTACCGCCGGGGCAGGTCCCTCGCTTTCCGGCATCGCGACCGCGACCGTGGCCTGCGTCGCCAACGTGGACCTGCCTGAAGATGAGCGGCAGCTAGAGCGCATGCTGGCCGCTGAGGGATGGACGCCGACCACGCGGGTCGCGAACGACACGTTCGCCGTGCTTCGTGCCGGGCTTGACGACGTGCCGGTCGCTGGCGCCTCGCAACTGTGGGGCGTCGGCGTGACCTGCGGCGCGGGGATCAACTGCGCGGGGCTGGCGCCTGACGGCCGTACCGCTGGCTTCCTGGCACTCGGGCAGATCACCGGCGACCGCGGCGGCGGGTACAGCCTTGGCTTCGACGCGCAGTGGCACGCCATCAGGGCCGAGGACGGGCGAGGTCCCGATACCGTGCTCCGGCGGCTTGTGCCCGCGCACTTCGGCCTTTCCGAGCCAAGCGACCTGGCCGTAGCCGTTCACCAGGGGAAGGTCGGGCTAGGACGATTCGGTGAGCTCGCGCCGCTGGTGCTGTCCGCTTCCGACGAGGGCGACGAGGTCGCGCGGGCGCTGGTGCTTCAGCTCGCCGAAGAGATCAGCCTGATGGTGATCGCGGTGGTAAAGAGGCTCGACCTGGCGTCCGAGCCGGTCCCGGTGATCCTCGGCGGCGGAGTACTCGCGGCTAACAACCCGCTGCTCATTTCCGAGACCACGGCACGGATCGTGGCCGGGGTGCGCGGGTGCACGGTACGGGTGGTTGAGGCGGCGCCGGTCGCCGGGGCCGCGCTGCTGGGGCTAGACGCCATCGGCGCCCCTGTTGAGGCCATGGCCAGACTGCGGTCTTCGTTCGGCCTGAACCAGGAACACGATAAAAGCGCAATTCGGTAGAGTTGCTGACGGGCCGTCGTCGGCCCGTTTCCCCTGGACGAATCGAAGGTTGCCGTGAACTTCTCTGGGCTGCGCGGCCGGAGCAAGGCCGCCAGGCGGCGCAAGCATCGCTTGCGCACGAGAACGCTGGTGTTCTTGTCGGTCACGGCCTGCGTATTGCTCATGCTCGGGCGGGGCACGGCTCAGGTGGTTAACAGGCTCTCCTGCGAGAACCAGCCGCTGAACGTAGACATCGCGGTGAGCCCTGACATTTTCCCCGCGATCAGCCAGATCGCGAACGTCTTCAACCGCCAGGACCGCGTGGCCGATGGGCACTGCATCGCCGTGCAGATCAACGCCAGTTCGCCCGCCTTGGCGGCAGAGCAGATCGACGGGCAGCACGCGAACGCCACCGGCTTCCCTATTAACGCCTGGATCCCCGACTCGAACCTGTGGATCGACGAGGTACGCGGGTTCGCCAGAGGCGCGCAGACCGTGAACCCCGCTGGGTTCAGCGTCGCCAGGTCACCGCTCATGCTCGTCATGCCGCAGTCGGCCGCTGCCAGGACCCCCGGATTCTACAAAGACGGCTGGAACCTGCTGCTGCCCGCGTCTGACGGCGGTCCCAAGGTCCCTGCCGGGCTCAGGGTTGACCTGCCGGACCCGACCCAGACCGCGGCCGGCCTCGCCAGCCTGATCGAGATCAGCCGGCTTCTTGGTTCCAGCCAGGCCGCCAGGCTCAAGTTCACCAAGTTCGCGCACAACGCGGCCGTGACCTCGTATTTCGACGACCCGGCGTCGCTGGGCTCGTTCGTGACGCTCGCGCAGCCGCCGCTCAACGGCGACCCGCTGACGGTCACGACCGAGCAGGCCGTGCTTGCCTACGATGCCGCCAACCCGAAGACGCCGCTGGCGGCGGCCTACCCCTCAAGCAAGAACCCGGAGCTTGGCGACCCCGAGTTTGACTACCCGTACGTCCTGCTCGCCTCATCGAGCCCCGGGCAGATCGCCGCCGCTACCGTCTTCGGCCAGATGCTGCGCACCAAGTACGCGGCCAGCGTGATCAGGTTCGCGGGGTTCCGCTCCGCAGGCAGTTCCGCCGGAGTTCCTGACCGCTTCCCCGCCTCTTACGGCCTGGACAGCCAGCTTCTCGAGGTCGCCCCCGCAGCCAGCGCGGTCGAGGAACCCACCGCACTGCAGTCGTGGAACAAGATCGCGCTCTACTCAAGAGACCTGACCATGATCGACGTCTCGTCGAACATGGGGAAGTCACTGACCCCTGGCGCTCCGACATATGAGGCAGAACTCACTCAGGCTGCCTCCATCGGATTGTCGCTCTTCGCCGATACGTCGAACCTGGGCCTTTGGGAGTTCTCTACCGATCTGGACGGCAAGCTGCCTTACAAGAAGCTTGTGTCGATCGGGCCGCTGCCATCGAACATCGGCATCACGAGCAGACGGCAGGTACTCGAGCACATCTCGGCCAACCTGACCCCGAGCACCGATCCGGACGTCGCCCTGTACGGCACCATCCTGGCCGGGTACAAGTACATGCAGCAGACATACCGGCCAAATTACTTCAACGGCGAGATCGTCCTTGCCTCCGGCATCGAGAACGATCAGAACGACATCACCGCAGCACAGCTTCTCAAGACCATCAACCGGCTCTACGACCCGGAACGCAAGGTCGTCATCATCATGATCGTGTTCGGCAACCCGCCGAACTTCCCCCAGCTACAGCAGATAGCCGAAGCCA
>DATJLT010000141.1:0-35714 GCA_035509195.1 Streptosporangiaceae bacterium
CCGCCCGCCCTGGCGCCCCGCGCGGCCGGTTCTGGTATTGCCTGGGCGCTATGCACAGAATCAGTGCGGATCTTGTGCAGAACGGCTCTTACCGCAAGGTGACATGACTGCGACCATCGGGAGATGCACGTCAGGCTCGCGGTCGATATCGGCGGCACGTTCACCGATCTCGCGGCCGTGGACACCAAGACCGGCGCGGTCATCCGGGCGAAGGCGGACACCACGCAAGGAAACCTCAGCGACGGAGTGCTCGCCGCGCTCGCCAAGTCAGGCGTGCCCGCCGCGTCCATCGGTGCGTTCGTTCACGGCACGACCGTGGTAATCAACGCGGTCACCGAGCGGCGGGGAGCACGGACGGCGCTGGTGACGACCAGGGGCTTCCGTGACGTGCTGGAGATCGGCCGCGCGAACCGGCCAGACCTCTATAACCTCGCCTACGCCAAACCTGAGCCGTTCGTGCCGAGGCATCTGCGGTTCGAGGTCGCCGAGCGGATGACGCACCTGGGAACGGTCGCCGAGCCGCTCAGCGAGGCGGAGATGAGCGAACTCGCGGCGCGGCTCGGCGAAGCGGGCGTGCAGGCGGTCGCGATCTGCCTGCTCCACTCCTGGGCTAATCCCGGGCACGAGCGCAAGCTCGCCGCTGCCCTGCGCGAGCGGCTGCCAGGAATCTCAGTCGTCGCGTCGCATGAGATCAGCAGCCAGTGGCGCGAGTACGAGCGGACAAGCACCGCGGTGCTGTCCGCCTACGTGCAGCCGGTCGTCGCCCGTTACCTGGATACCCTCGCGACGGCGCTCAGGCAAAACGGCGTCAGGGCACCGATGCGGGCCATGCGGTCCAACGGCGGCGTCAGCTCGTTCGAACGCGCGGCGCAAGCGCCGATAGCGCTGCTCGAGTCCGGGCCAGTGGCCGGGGTGATGGCCGCCGCCGAACTCGGAAGGCGGCTCGGCAACGACAACGTCCTCACCCTCGATATCGGCGGGACCACGGCCAAGACGTCGGCCATACGCAACGGCGAGGTCAGGATCGACACGCTGCACCACATCGGAAAAACACCAGCCACGGCGGGCTACCCGGTTCAGGTCCCGACGGTCGAGATCGTCGAGATCGGCGCGGGCGGCGGCTCCATTGTCTCCGCCGATGAGGCCGGCGGCCTGCACGTCGGTCCGCGCAGCGCGGGCGCCGACCCGGGCCCGGCTTGTTACGGGAGGGGCGGCACGGAGCCGACGCTGACCGACGCGAACCTGCTGCTCGGACGCCTCGACCCCGGCTACTTCCTCGGCGGCACGATGCCGCTCGACCCCAGTGCCGCGGAAAAGGCGCTCGCCACGCTCGGCCGGCAGTTGCACGCCGATGCCGAGTCGGTCGCGCGGGGCGTCCTGCGCTACGCGGTCGCGCAGATGAGCCACGCCCTGCGCCTGGTGACCCTGCGGCGCGGCCACGACCCGAGAGACTTCGTCTTCGTCGCCTACGGCGGCGCCGGCCCGCTGCACGCGGCCTTGCTCGCCCGCGAACTCGGCATCGAGCGAACCGTCATCCCGCCAGGACCCGGTCACTTTTCCGCCTTTGGCATGCTGGCCAGCCCGCTGCGCGGCGAAGCCGTGCGGACCGTTCTCGGGCGGCTTACCCAGACCGACCTGACGGCGGCGTTCGCTCCCGTCGAGAAGGCAGCACTTGCCGAGCTCGGCGAACAAAACAGCAGCGCAGAGATCGCCAGGTACGCCGAGCTGCGCTACGCCGGGCAGGAGCACACGCTCGAAGTCCCGGTCCCCGATCCCGCCGCGAAGGACGACATCCGCGCAGCCTTCGAACGGCGCTGCCTGGAAAGCTATTCGTTCCGGCTCGACGCTCCGCTCGAGATCGTCTCGCTCCGTGCCAGCGCGACCGCTCAGGCCGGGGACATCAGCTGGAGCGACGCTGGCGCTGCTTCGGATGGACGGCCAGCAAACACCAGGCTGGTCGACCTCGACCCTTACGGCGGCCTGCAAGAGGTTCCCGTGATCGTCCGCGAAGCGCTAGAGAAGCCGGTCACCGGCCCCTGCGTTGTCGAGGAAGCAGCGGCCACCACGCTCGTGCTGCCCGGCCAGCAAGCACGCCAGGACGGTGCGGGGAACCTGATTCTGGAGGAGCAGCGGTGAGCCAGGACCGGTTCACCATGGACGTGCTCCGCGAGGGCTTCGCGGCGATCAGCGACGAGATGTTCGTCTCGCTGCAGCGCACGTCGCAGAGCCCGATCATTTACGAGGTGCTCGACTTCGGCGTCGGCATCAGCGACGCCGACGGCGAGCTGGTCAGCCAGGGCAACGGCATCGCCGGCTTCCTCGGCCCGCTCGGCGACGCGGTGAAAGAGCTGCTGGCGATGAACAAGGAACTCAGGAAAGGCGACGTGATCGCCGCCAACGACCCCTACAGGGGCGGCGGCACTCACCTGTCAGACGTGGCCCTGATCCGCCCCGTTTACAGCGAGGAAGAGCTGATCGGCTTCGCCGTCGCCAAGGGCCACTGGACCGAGGTGGGCGGCAAGGACCCAGGCTCGTGGACAGCGGACTCGCAAGACGTCTACGCCGAGGGACTGCAACTCCCGTTCGTCCACGCCTACCGTAACAACGAGCCCGTACAGGACCTCCGCGCCATCCTGGCCGCGAACAGCCGCTTGCCCGAGATGGTCGTCGGTGACCTCACCGCCCAGGCCGCCTGCCTTGAGGTCGCCGAGCGCCGCCTGCTTGAGCTCTGCTCCCGCTACGGGACCGCGACGGTCAAGACAGCGATGCGCTCCGTGCTTGACCGGTCGGAACAGCTTGCCCGCGCCACCCTGGCCACGATCCCGCACGGTGTCTTTACCGCCGGGGACTTCACCGACACCGACGGGCTCGGCAACGGCCCGTTCCCTGTCCAGGTCAAGGTGACGATCACCGGCGAGGACGTCACCTGCGACTTCACCGGCAGCAGCCCGCAAGTGCCTGGCCCGATCAACTGCACCTGGAGCGGCCTGGTCTCCGGCGTCCGCACGGTGTTCAAGGCCATCACCGACCCGGATGAGCCGGCCACCGACGGCTGGTTCCGCCCGCTGAAGATCATCGCCCCGGAAGGCAGCATCTTCAACGCGCGTCGGCCGGCCCCGGTCGCGGCCTACTTCGAGGCCACGGAGATGGCCTCTGACCTGGTCTGGCACGCGCTCGCCCCGGCTTTCCCCGAACGGTTGCCCGCCGGGACGTTCGTCTCTGTCTGCTCGACGTCCCTGGCGCTGACCCACCCGGACACCGGCGAGGAGACGCTGCTGGTGGAGCCGCAGCCGGGCGGCTGGGGAGCGACGAGGGATCAAGACGGCCAGCACGGCCTGGTCTCGGTCGGCGACGGCGAGACCTACACGATCCCCGTCGAAGTCGCCGAGCAGCGTTACGGGGTGCGGGTCGAGCGGTTCGGCTTCGACATCGTCCCCGGTGCCGGCGCCGGGCGCCGGCGAGGAGGCCGGGGCCTCGTCCGCGAGTACCGCATCCTGTCCGGCGACGCGCTCCTGACCGTGGCCTGGGGCCGCCACCTCTTCCGTCCTTGGGGTGCCGCGGGCGGCAACGACGGTTCGCCCAACTACGTCGAGGTGATCCGCGACGGCGAGCCGCTCGGGCCGCGCTTCGGCAAGGTGTCGCGGATGCCGCTGAAGCGCGGCGACGTCGTCCGGCTCGTGACCGGCACCGGCGGCGGTTACGGCGACCCGCGCGAACGGGAGCCCGCCCTCGTGCTCAAAGACCTCCGCGACGGGATCGTGACCCGCGAGGAAACAACGCAGATATACGGTACATATCCGGAGGAAACTTAAGGATGCGTAGGATCCGCTCATGAAACGCCCGCTTGACGAGGCCGCGCTGCGCTCGCTGGCGCGGGGCTGCGCCGTGCTGGGAACCGGCGGCGGCGGCGACCCGCACATCGGGCTGCTGCTCGCGCTCCAGGCGATGCAGGAGCACGGGCCAACGGAGCTTGTCGACCTGGCCGACCTCGACGAGGACGCGCTGATAATGCCCTGCGGGATGGTCGGGGCGCCAACCGTGCACATCGAGAAGATCGAGAACGGCGGCGAAGGCGCGGTGCTGCGCGAGCAGCTTGAGCGGCTGACCGGGCGGAAGGTGGCCGCGCTGATGCCTGCCGAGATCGGCGGGTCCAACGGGCTGCTGCCGCTCGCCTGGGCGGGCTCGATGGGCCTGCCGGTCGTCGACGCCGACGGCATGGGCCGGGCGTTTCCTCTCATTCCGCAGGTCACCATGCACCTGGCAGGGATCGACCCGAACCCTGGCATCATGACCGACGAGCGCGGCAACGTCCTGGTGTTCACCGCGATCTCCGGGCACTGGATGGAACGGCTCGAGCGCTCGGCCGCCGTGGAGTTCGGCGGGGCAGGCGCCGCGACCGAATACACGATGACGGTCGCCCAAGCCAAAGACGGCGCGACCGTCCAGGGCACCTATACCCTCGCGATCCGCATCGGCGACGCGCTCACCGCGGCGGTCGGTGACGCGATCGGCGCCCTGACCAAGATCACTGGCGGCTACCCGCTGCTGAGCGGCAAGATCACCGACGTCGAGCGCCGGACGACCAAAGGTTTCGTCAGAGGCTCGGCCGTCGTCGAGGGCCTCGGCGAGGACTCGGGGCGGCTCCTCAGGCTGGAGATCCAGAACGAGAACCTGGTCGCGCTGGAGCAGGGCCGCGTCCTTGCTTCCGTGCCTGACCTCATCACGATCCTGGACAGCGAGACCGCCGATGCGATCCCGACCGAGCGGGTCCGCTACGGCCAGCGCGTCACCGTGATCGCGATGCCGTGCGCCCCGATCTGGCGGTCGCCTTTCGGCCTCGAGATGGCCGGCCCGCGGGCATTCGGCTACGACTTTGACTACATCAGCGTGGAGGAGCTCGCCGGTGCCGGCGCTTAATTACCGCTTGGGAATCGACGTCGGCGGGACCAACACCGACGCGGTGATACTCGACCGCGACGACCAGGTACTCGGCAAGGCCAAGGTGCCGACGACGCCGGACGTGACCGGCGGGATCGTGGCCGCGCTCGACGCGGTGATCGCGGGCTCCGACGCGGACAAAAGCAAGATCACGCACGCGATGCTCGGCACCACGCACGCCACGAACGCCGTACTCGAGCGCCGCAAGCTCCAGCGAGTCGCGGTCATCAGGATCGGTGCCCCCGCAACGCTCGGGGTCAGGCCGATGTTCGAATGGCCGGCCGACCTGACGGCGGTCGTGTCTGCTGGCGCGGCAATCGTCGCCGGCGGCATCGAGTTCGACGGCCGTGACCTGTCGCCGTTCGACGAGGACGCCGTGGCACGCTTCCTGGCCTCCGTCGCTGGCCAGTGCGACGCGGTCGCGATCACCAGCGTGTTCGCACCGGTCTCTGCCAGGCACGAACTCCTCGCGGCCGAGATCGCCAAGCGGGAACTCGGCGACGTCCACGTCTCGCTGTCACACGAGATCGGCTCGGTCGGACTGCTCGAACGGGAGAACGCGACCATACTCAACGCGGCACTCGTTGCCGTCGCCGGCGACGTGGCCAGGGCACTCGGGCAGGCACTGGCGGCTCACGACCTGTCGCCGGTCACGTTCTTCGCCCAGAACGACGGCACGCTGATGGCGCTCGACCACGCCCTGCGCTATCCCGTCCTCACGATCGGCAGCGGCCCCGCGAACTCGATCAGGGGCGCGGCGTTCCTCACCGGCCGCACCGACGCGCTCGTCGCTGACGTCGGCGGGACCTCGACAGACGTCGGGGTGCTCGTCAACGGCTTCCCGCGCGAGTCCTCTCAAGGCGTGGAGATCGGCGGGATCCGCACGAACTTCCGCATGCCCGACCTCGTGACAATCGCGCTCGGCGGCGGCACGGTCCTGCACGAGGAACGCCTCGGCCCGGAAAGCGTCGGCTACCGGCTGAGGGACGAAGCGCTGGTCTTCGGCGGCAGCACGCCCACCCTGACCGACGCCGCCGTCGCGGCGGGCCGCGCGAGTCTTGGCGAAGGAAAGCGCACAGCGCCGTTCGCTGAACTGCTTGAAGACGCCCTGCGAAGGTCGGACACCGAACTGGCCGACGCCATCGACCGGGTCAAGACCGCCAAGGGAGACCTCACGCTGATCGCGGTCGGCGGCGGCAGCATCCTGATCCCCGACGAGCTGCCAGGCGTCAGCGAGGTCATCAGGCCCGCCCACTTCGACGCCGCCAACGCCATCGGCGCCGCGATCGCCTCGGTCAGCGGCCAGGTCGACCGCATCTTCCACTTCGGACCTGGCGGCCGCAAGGCGGCACTTGACGAGGCAAGCGCCGAGGCCAGGGACCACGCGGTCGCCGCAGGAGCCGACCCGGACACGGTCGAGATCGTCGAGCTTGAAGAGATACCGCTCGCCTACCTGACCTCCCCCGCCGTGCGCATCCGGGCAAAGGCGGCCGGCGCACTCGGCGGTCTTTAACCCACCCCAGATAGAAGGTGACACATTGAAAGGGCGGATAGCGGCCGCTGCCGCCGGTGCCTGTCTCGCGCTGGCACTGGCCGCCTGCAGCGGCAGCACCTACGGGTCGGGCGGCGGATCAAGCGCCAAGCCGGCCACCACGTCGAAGGTCTTCACCTACGACACCTATACCCAGGTCATGGTCGACGGCTGGGACCCCGCGACCGAGTACTCCAACGGCATCATCGCGATGAGCAACATGTACGAGACGCTCACGCACTACAACCCTGTCACGCACGCGGTCGACCCCGAGCTTGCCACCTCATGGAGCCACACGGCCAACGGCCTGACCTGGACCTTCCAGCTCAGGCACGGCGTCTACTTCCACACCGGGCGGCTGATGACCGCCCAGGCGGCCGCGGCCGCCATCATGCGGACCAAGAAGCTGAACGGCGGCGCGTCCTACATCTGGGGTGCGGTCAAGAGCATCGACACGCCAAGCCAGTACACGATGGTGTTCCACCTGTCGTACCCCTCGCCGCTCGACCTTGAGGCGTCGGCCGACTACTCGGCCTACATCTACGACACCCAGGCCGCCGGCGCGGGCGGGAACCTGACGAAGTGGCTGAACACGCCGCACGACGCAGGCACCGGACCTTACACGCTCCAGACCTGGAACAGCGGCCAGGAACTCGAGGTCATACTCAAGGCCTATCCGAAGTACTGGGGCGGCTGGAAGGGCTCGCACTACTCCAAGGTCGTGTTCCGCGTCACCCCGCAGGACACCACCGCCGCCCAGCTACTGCGCAGCGGCTCGGTCAACTTCGTCGAGCAGATGAGCCCGACGCTGTGGGACTCGCTCAAGGGCGTCAGCGGCCTGAACGTGGTGAGCTCGCCGTCCTGGCAGAACCTGCTTGCCCAGCTCAACACGAAGGCCCTCAGCCTGCCGGTCAGGCAGGCCATCTCCTACGACACCGACTACAAGGGCATCGTCGCGGCCCTCGGCGGGGCGGCCGTGCAGTCAAGCGGCATCGTGCCCGCAGGACTGTTCGGGCACTTCTCCGATCTGCCAAATTACACCTACGACCCATCAAAGGCGGCGAAGCTCTTGAACGGGGCCGGCTACGGCCCGGGGAAGAAGCCGCTGAACCTGACGCTCACTTACACGGCTGGCGACACCAACGAGCAGGTCGTCGCCGCCCTGCTGAAGTCCAGCCTGTCCAAGCTCAACGTGAACCTGTCCGTGCAGCCGCTCGCCTGGGCAACGCAGTGGAACAAGGGCAAGTCGGGCAACGCCTCATCGCGGCAGGACATCTTCATCGAGTACTGGTGGCCGGACTACGCGGACCCGTACTCGTGGTTCGTGAACCTCCTGCTCGGCGAGAAGCAGCCGTTCTTCAACCTGTCCTATTACTCGAACCCGACGCTGAACAAGCAGATCAACTCGGTCGAGTCACTGGTCGCGACCAACCGCCCGGCCGGGGCCGCGCTCTACAAGACCATGCAGGACGAGATCTTGCAGCAGGCCCCGATCACGTTCCTCTACAACAGCAACTACCAGTACGCGATGACGAACAACTTCTCGGGGTTCCAGGTGAACCCGGCGTACCCGAACGTCATCTTCGTCTACGACCTGCACCCGACGGCGTAAATGCTGGTCTTCGTCGCGCGCCGGATCGTGCTTGCCTTCGTCGTGATCGTGGGCGTCATCATCGTGACGTTCGTGGTCGCGCACGTCGTGCCAGGCGATCCGGCCGCGACGTGGGCAGGACCGCACGCCTCTGCCGCGCAGATCGCGGCGGCTCGCCGTTTCCTGGGCCTTGACCGGCCGCTGATCGCGCAACTCGGCTCCTACCTCGGCGGGATCGCGACGGGGAACTGGGGCGTGTCGATTCACACGCACCGCCCGGTGCTTTCCGACCTTCTCACCGCTGCTCCCGCGACGCTTGAACTGGTGATCACCGCGCTGATAATCGGGGTCGTGGTCGGCGTGCCCACCGGCCTCATCTCGGCGCGCCGCCCCGGCCGGCCTTCCGATCACCTGATCAGGGCGGGCTCGATACTCGGCGTCTCGATGCCGATCTTCTGGATGGCCCTGATCTTGCAGCTTGTGTTCTCGCAGAAACTCAAGTGGTTTCCCGCGGCCGGCGAGTACTCCCCCGGCCTGCTGTTCAGCCATCCCCTGGCCAAGCTGACCGGCTTCCCCGTACTCGACTCGATCCTGACCGGCAATCTCCCGATGCTCGGCAGCACGCTGGTCCACCTGATCTTGCCAGCCCTCGTCGTCGCCGCGTATCCGGCGGGCCTGATCGCCCGCATGGTGCGGGCGCAGGTACTCGACACGATCGGCGAGACGCACATACTCAACGCGCGCGCGCTCGGCTTCCGCGAAGGCCAGATCTTCGCCCGCTTCGCGATGAAGCAGGCCTGGACGCCGGTCGTGGCCGCGATCGCGCTCGTGTTCGGCTACTCGCTGGTGAACACGTTCCTGGTGGAGTCGATCTTCGACTGGCCTGGCCTCGGCAGCTACGCCGCCGCTTCGATCGCCACGCTTGACACGCCTGCCATCCTCGGCGTCACGCTGTTCGTCGCGGTCGCCTACGTGATCGCGAACCTCCTCGTCGACATCATTCAGGCGGCCATCGACCCCAGGATCAGGCTGAGATGATCGAGTCCCCGGCCATCGCGCCCGCCGATGCGGCCTTGCCACGTGGCTCGGCAATGTGGCGTGCCTTCAGGGCGAATCCGCTGCTGACGGTAGGCGGCGGTGTCGTTTTGCTGATCATGGTTGTAGCCATTTTCGCTCCGCTTCTTGCACCGTTCCCTGGCGACGCAGGCAATGCCACTCATCCGTTCTCTGTGCTGCACGGGCCGTCGGCCGCCCACTGGTTCGGCACCGATCAGGTGGGCCGCGACATCTTGTCGCGGGTCATTTACGGCACTCGCGTGTCACCGGTCATCGCTGTCATCGTGCTGGCGATCGCCTGCGTCATCGGGGTGCCGCTCGGGGTCGCGGCCGGGTTCCTCGGCGGCTGGCTGGACGAGGCGATCATGCGGGTGACCGACGTCTTCCTGGCGTTCCCGCCGCTGCTGCTCGCGCTGGCGCTGGCGTCCGTGCTGCCCGCGAGCCTGACCAGCCTGACGATCGCGATCGCCGCGGTGTGGTGGCCGTGGTACGTGCGGCTGATCAGGGGCCAGGCCGCGTCGGTGGCCGGGCGGCCCTACGTGGAGGCATGCCGCGCGCTCGGGGTGTCCCGGCTTCGGATCATCTGGCGGCACATCCTGCCGAACTCCCTTACTCCCCTGCTCGTGCAGGTCTCGCTGGACGTGGGCGGAGTGATCCTGACCGCGTCCGCGCTTTCTTTCCTCGGCCTGGGGGCGCAGGACCCGACGCCTGACTGGGGACTTATGGTCGCGGACGGGCAAAGCTATTTCACGCCTGACTGGTGGCTGGTGACCTTTCCAGGGCTCGCGATCCTGGTCACCGCGTTCGCGTTCAACCTGCTCGGCGACGGACTGCGCGACCTGCTCGATCCCCGGCGGAGCTTCCTGCCATGAACCTTGTCCTGTCTGAGCTTTCTGTTTCTTTCGGGTCACGGCGGGTCGTGGCGATCGACTCGCTCGTGCTCGGCCACGGTGAGATCCTCGGGCTTGCCGGGGAGAGCGGGTCAGGGAAGTCGATGACAACGCTTGCCGTGCTCGGGCTTGCCGCGACGGTTGGCGCGACCGTGGGCGGCAGCATCAAGCTCGACGGGCAGGAGCTGACCACGCTGTCCGCTCCTGAGCTTCGCGCGATCCGTGGCAGGCGGATCGCGGCGATCTTCCAGAGCCCGGCGACGGCATTCAGCCCGGTATACAAGGTCGGCACCGTGTTCACGCGGGCACTGCGCCTGCACGGGGCGGACAAGCCGGAGGCTTCCGACCTCGCCGCCTCGGCGATGCGCCAGGTGCTGCTGCCGCCCGACCTGCTGCGCAGATACCCGTCCCAGCTTTCCGGCGGCCAGCTACAGCGGGTGGCGATCGCGCTGGCACTGGCGCTGCGGGCGGAAATCCTGCTGGCCGACGAGCCCACGAGCGCACTCGACGTGACCGTCCAGGCCGAGGTGCTCGACCTGCTGCGCTCGCTGCGCGAGTCCACCGGCCTGTCGATCCTGTTCATCAGCCACGACCTCGCCGTCATCGCCGAGTTGTGCGACCGCGTCGCGGTGATGCGTAACGGGCTGATCGTCGAGCAGGGTCCGGCCGGCCAGGTGCTGTCTGCGCCTTCCGATCCCTACACGATCGAGTTGCTCGAATCGGTGCCTAAGATCGGGAGCTCTTCGTGAACGCGCCTCTCTTGCGTGTCACCGACCTCAAGGTCAGGTTCGGGCCGGTGCTGGCCGTGAACGGGGTCTCGCTCGACGTGCCCGCCGGGCCTTTCGGGCTCGGCCTCGTCGGGGAGAGCGGCTCAGGCAAGTCCACGATCGGCCGGGCCATTCTCCGCCTGGTCCCGTCGTCCGGCGGCAGTATCGTCTTCGGCGGCGCTTCCGTTGGCTCGCTCCGCGGTGCCGCGCTGAAGGCCTACCGGCGCGACGCGCAAATCGTCTTCCAGGATCCTGACAACACCCTCGATCCCCGGATGCGGATCGGGGCGACGCTCTCCGAGGCGCTTCGCACGCACGGAGTCGTGCCTCACCGCGACCTTCAGGCCCGCGCCGGGGAACTGCTCGCCGAGGCCGGCCTTGACCCCGCGTTCGCCGAGCGGTACCCGCACCAGCTTTCCGGCGGCCAGCGCCAGCGCGTCGCGATCGCCCGCGCCCTCAGCGTCCGGCCCAGGCTCCTCGTGCTCGACGAGCCGACAAGCGCGCTCGACGTCAGGACCCAGGCGCACATACTCAAGCTGATCTCGCGGCTGCGGGACGAGCGCAAGCTCGCCTACCTGCTGATCACTCACAACTTCGGCGTGGTGAGCGAACTCTGCGAGCAGACCGCCGTTCTCTACCTGGGCAAGATCGCCGAGCTAGGCCCCACCGACGTCCTGCTCCGTGCTCCCGCGCACCCCTATACGGTGGCGCTCCGCTCGGCGGTGCCCGAAGTAGACGCCGCAGGGCGGCGATCCCGCATCGTGCTAGCCGGCGACCCGCCCCAAGCTGCCAGCCCGCCGCCCGGCTGCGTGTTCCACCCCAGGTGCCCCCTGGCCATCGATCGCTGCCGCGCCGAAGTTCCTGCCCTCCGCGAGGTCGCCCCAGGCCACCACGCCGCCTGCCACCGCGCAGAAGAGGTACTAGCAGGCACCGCCCTTGCCCCGCGCTCGGAGCCCGGGCCGGCCAGCCCCTGACCCCGCTCCACCACACCCCGACCCCCGCTCCACCACACCCCGCCCCCCGCGCCACGCCCCGATCCCCGCCCCGACCCCCGCGCCACGCCCCGACCCCCGCGCCACGCCCCGACCCCCGCTCCACGCCCCGACCCCGCTCAGCAGCCGAGACATTTCGGGCGCCGATCGCATTTTGCCGAGGCCCGCAGCATCGCTGGCCCCGCGTTGCTGTTGACCAGGCGGATGCAACCGCAACGGTGACTACCTGCTGCTGTACTGGCGACATCGCTGGAACTTCGCTGCTGTACCCGGGGTCGGGCCAGCAGCATCGATGGCTACCTGATGCTGTCGGCAGGGCCTCCCGAGCCGCCAGGCGCAGCGGCCGGCAAACCAAACTGTCCGGGTAAGCGTCATCTGATGCGAGTCGTTGGCCTGAGAAGGGATCGCCGGGATGCTTAAGCGTCTGTTGAACCTCGCAGCGGCCGCGCACCGCCATCTGGCGGCGTTTGCCGCCGTCGTGGCGCTGGTCGTCGGCTCGGCTTCGGTCTACGCACCGACGGCGGAGGCGACCGGGCCGCCGTCACCGAGCACCTCGGGATCAGCTCAGGCGGGCGGCAGTATCGACGCGATCTCGTGTACCTCAGCCGGTTACTGCACTGCCGTCGGGCACCGGCCGCCGCTTGGCCGGAAGGCGTTCTTTGCCGTGAGCGAGACTCATGGGACCTGGGGCAGCGCTGAGGCTGTTCCTGGCGTGGCGGCCCTGCTGGGCAGCGACGCGTCGCAGGCTGAATTTACGGTGCTGTCATGCTCGTCAGCGGGCAACTGCGGAGCCGGCGGCTATTACATCTCCGGTCCGACAGGAAAGGTGATTACTCAGGCCTTCGTGGTCAGCGAGCGGAATGGCAGCTGGGGCAAACCCGAACAGGTTTCCGGGCTGGACGTACTGGACACCGGCCACTACGCGATGACCCAGAGCATCTCGTGCACGGCGCCGGGAGACTGCAGCGCCGGCGGCTTCTACGTCACCACGCACTATGTCGCCGGCCGCGGTGACGTGGGAGGGTTCGTGGTCAGCGAGAAGAACGGCACCTGGGGGCGAGCCACGAAGATCACCGCCGTAGCCGACAACCTCAGCCACCTGACCTGCGTCTCGCCAGGCAATTGCGTTGGCGTGGGAGATTACGGAAGCGGAGGCGGCGCTTACCCGTTCGCGGTGACGCAGCGGAACGGCAGGTGGGCTAGGGCGCGAACCTTCCCTCGCCTCGTCGCGCTGGCCAGCCGTTCTGGCAAGTACGCGGACTTCTCGAGCATTTCATGCGCGACACTCGGCAACTGCACGACCGTCGGCTTCTACTACACCAGGGGCCAGAACGACACGGTCTTCGCCCTCAGCGAGCGGAACGGGGTCTGGGGCCACGTAGTCCCGATACCTGGCATGGCTGAGCTGGCGCCTGAGATTACTGACGGCGACATCACCATCGGCTCGCTGTCGTGCCCTTCGCAAGGTAACTGCACAACTGGCGGCGACTTCACCAATCTGGACAACATCGACGAGGGGCAGCCCTACCTCGTGACCGAGAAGAAAGGCATCTGGCAGAACGCGCGGTCGATCCCGGGGGTGGCCGCGTTGAGCGCCGCATCGCAGGCCGCTGACTTCGCGGGAGTCGCCTGCGGGTCCGCTGGCAACTGCAGCGCCGCCGGCGAGTACAGCCCTGATCCCGGCGGAGGCGGCGAGGTATATGTCAGCACCGAGAAGAACGGCGTCTGGGGCAAAGCCACCGAATTGCCGGGGCTCGCCGCACTGAAAGGAAGCACTACGGGAATTGAACCAGTCCTGTCTTGCGGCGCCCCTGGCAACTGCGGTCTTGGCGGAGACTACTTCGGCTACCCCGCCACCTGGCCTTACCTCGCCACGCAAAGGAAAGGCATCTGGGGCCGCGTCCAGCGCGTCAACGGCGTCAGCCCGTGACGCGCGTGCTGATCACGGCCGCCTGGCCCTCTTGCTTCGCGCTCCCTCACCGAGTAGAACGAAGCCGTGGGAAAACAGGCAATCACCGTGCTCTACATCGTGGCGATGATCGCGGTGGTGGTCGGCGTGGACGTCCTGTTCTTCAGGAACCAGTTCTGGGAGCGCCTGCTGGTCAACGTCGGAATTGTCCTGGTTTTCATCGCCTGCTATCTACGGTTCCTCAAGCGACCGTAACTACGGCTTGACGGCGAGAGCAGTGTAGGTAGGCAGAGCAGTCACAGTGGCGGCGGCTTCACCGTCTGGCGTCCACTGGCCAAGCGCCGTGATGCCGGGCGGCACCAGGTCAAGGCCGTCGAAGAACCTGCCAACCTGCTCGCGCGATCTCAGCGTGATCGGGGTAATAGCCCTGGCGTTGTAGCGTCTCGTGGCCTGAGGCTGGCCGTTGCCGCCAATATCGCTCGAGGCGTGCGAGAGGGCGAGGTAGCTGCCTGGGCAGCATGCGTCCAGGTACCGGCGAGGCAGCGAGTAAGGATCGTCTTCGTCCGTGATGAAATGCAGCAGCCCGAGCATGATGACGGCGATCGGCTGGCTGAAGTCAAGCGTGGCGGAGGCGGCGTCCAGCACCGCACGGGTGTCCCTGGCGTCGGCGGCAACGTAAGCGCAAAGGCCGGACGGGTGACTACGCAGCAGCGCGTTGGCATGGGCAAGCACGATCGGATCGTTGTCGACGTAGACAATCCGCGCGTGCGGCGCGGACCGTTGCGCGACCTGATGCGTGTTGTCGGCGGTCGGCAGGCCGGTGCCGATGTCGAGAAACTGCCTGATGCCCAGATCGACCGTCAGGTGACCGACAACGGCGGCGAGGAACTCGCGGCAGCCGCAAGCGACCTCCGCCATGACGGGCATGACCCGCAGGACCTGCTCGGCGACCTCCCGGTCGGCGGCGTAGTTATCCTTGCCGCCTAGCCAGTAGTTGTAGACGCGGGCCGGGTGCGGCACGCCTGTATCAAAGTCAGCGCGACTCACAAACCCGACTGTACTGCCCGCGTGAGCAGTTCCCCGTCAGTGCGTGAGATATCGCTCGCCGTGGTCGGAGATCACGGCTATCTCAGAGGAGGTCTCTCCGTTGGAGAAATGGTCGGTACAGCGGTCGGTGTTGGTGCGGATCGGCTTGCACACCACCGAGGTGACTTTCAGGCCGGGGCTGTAGTACGTGCTTGAGGGATCGCTGATGCGCTTTTGAAGCTGGGTCTTGATCGAGGCGGCGAGAACCGACGGATTATTGAAGTTCGATCCCGAACTTGAAGACTGCGTCAGGATGACAACGAGCAGTACTATCCCGAGCACGTCGAGAACGGTCGCGATAATCGCCCAGGTCCTGGCCGTCTTTGAGGCGCTCAGCGCCGCTTGCGCGTTCCCCGTCTCCCAGTGCTGCCTCACCTTGCGCGCGTAGCTCGTGGCTACCAGGGCCGCGGGGAGGCCGAGGATCAGGTTAAACAGCACGCCGCCGACCGCGGCGATCCGCGCCCAGATCAGGTAAGAAGGCGGCGGCGGGCCGTAGGCCGGCACCCCGTAGCCAGTGCCCGGATATCCTGGCTGCCCGAAACCAGGCTGCTGCTCAGAAGCAGGATCGAAGCTCATGCCAGCGACTCCCCTTTTTCGACCGGAGGCAAACTCATTAAACGCCAGATAGGTCAGGAAAGTGCAACAACGGACCTCTTGACTGCGCGCCCGACCCGGGCGCCCGCCAGGCCCCCCGGAACAGCATCGGGAAGCCACCGATGTCGCAGCCGTCCCGGCGCCAACAGCATCGATGGCCCCGCGACGCTGCGGGAACAGCAGCAGGTAGCCACCGATGTCCCCGGTCCCGGCCCGCGAACGACAACAACAAGCCAGCGATGCTGTACGCCCCGGCGAAATGCCCGGAACGCGAAACATCCTGATCAGGCAGGCGCCGAACGGGCTGCCAGCGGGAGCCGGCGGCGCCGAGCGGCGATCGCGTCGAGTCCGCAGGTCGCGGCCTTCTCCCTGATACGCAAGGCACCTAGCTCACGCTGCCAGGTCGCGGCATCGACGGCGGGCGGCAGTGCGGTGGCGGTCTTGGCGCAGATGTTGCCCGGCCGGCGAACCTCATCGGCGGCTCGCCAGACCCGCCCGGCGCGTCGCCCCGCCAGTCCCATCTACCGCTGGTAGAGTCCCGTCCCATGGCTGAGGACGACACGAGCATCAAGGTATCGCGGCAGACCAGGGAGCGACTGGCCCGGCTCGCCGCCGAACAGGGCACTACACTCAAGGACCTGGTCGAGAAGCTGGCGGCCGCTTCGCTGACCGCCGCCGAGCTCGCCGACCGGGAGTTGCGCGCGCGAAGCGTGCTCGAGGAGCACTTCGGCGTCAAGGTCACCGAGGCCGAGCTCGCCGCGTCGGCCCGGCTGCGGGCACTGATCGCGGCGCGGGCGACGGCGGCGTGATTACCTGCCTGCTTGATGACAGTTCGGTCCTGGCACTCGGCAGAGGATACGCGGCGTTGTCGGGATTCATTGTCGATGCCGCCGCCGGACGAGCGGCACTCACGGTGCCTGCGATGTGCCTGTGCGCCGCTGAGGCCGAGCGCCCTGGAACCGCTGAGCACCTGGGCATGCTGCCGGTCGACGTAGAGCCACTGGAACTGTCTGCCGCCATCGGAGCGGGAACGCTGATTCGCAATGGCGTCGACTGGCGGATCGCGCAGGCCGTTGCCGCCGCCTTGCCCAGCGCGATTCACCCGGAGGGCCGCGTGATCCTTTCGGTGGACACCGGTCGCTATCAGGGCACCGGTGTGGAGCCCATCGACCCTGGTCTCGCCGGCTAGCGCGAGCCGCCGATGTCAGTGCCTCGTGACAGGGTGGGGGCATGGAGAAGCTCAGCGTTCAAGACATCCTCGACGCGGACCTTGCGGACTGGCGCAAGCTGGCCCAGGCCCTGCATGCGCGTTACCTGGTAAAAGACCTGCGGGCAGGCGCGGCGTTCGTCGCCGCCGTGGCGGAGGCGGCGCAGACCTCCGGACATGGTCCCGATCTCAAGCTGACGCAGGGCGTGATCGATGTCTCACTGTGCACCCGCGAGGACGGCTTGTGGGTCACGCAAAAAGACATCGATCTGGCCAGGCAGATCACTGAGCTCGCGCGGCAGCACGGCCTGGAGCCAGAGCCAGGTGCCGTAACCCAGCTCGAGCTCGCGCTCGATACGGCGGACGAGGATCGCGTCGGCCCGTTCTGGTCAGCGCTGCTCACGGGCAGCCCTGGCAACAAGATCTATGACACCGTCTTCGACCCGACGGACCGGGTGCCGAGCCTGTGGTTCCAGGGCACCAGCGAGCACGAGACCCCGCGCCAGCGCTGGCATTTCGACTTGTGGCTGGCAGCCGAGTCGGCCGAGGAGCGGATCAAGGCCGCCGTCGCCGCGGGCGGGCGCGTCATCGACGACTCAGAAGCTCCGTCGTTCACGCTGCTCGCCGACCCCGACGGTAACAAGGTGTGCGTCTGCACCTGCCTCGACCGGACCTGAAGCTGCTTAGCCCGCAGAAACCGGAAAAGCGCTGTATCTAGGCAATAACGCTGCCGGGAGCGTTCATGATCCGGAAGACCCTCCCAGCTGGCGGCCAGATGTGGTTTGCCTGGTCGTAGGCCGGGCGGACGGCGGGTGATGCGGTGGTGCCGGGAACTCGGCCCGGCCACTGGTAGGAAGGAGGTCCACCTTCAAGGGCGGAAGGGACGGCCTATGGGGCGCGTGATCGTGGTCGGCTCGATCAACGTCGACCTGACGTTCCGGGTGAGCCAACTTCCCCTCGCTGGCGAGACCGTGATCGCGTCGGGCTATGAAGAGTGCCCTGGCGGCAAGGGCGCCAATCAGGCGGTCGCCGCCGCCAGGGCCGGCGCCCAGGTGATGCTGATCGGCCGGTGCGGTGACGACGAGGCCGGGCGGCTCAGCCTGGCTGACCTGCGCGCGGAAGGCATCGACGTGTCAGGCGTGATCGTGGACAGCGAGCACAGGACGGGCCGCGCGGTCATCGTGGTCGACGACGAAGGCGAGAACCAGATCGTCGTGTCACCCGGCGCGAACTCCCGGTCAGACGCGCCTTCGACGGTGGCCAGGCTCGGCAACCTCAGGTCAGGGGACGTAGTCCTGATCAGCTTCGAGGTGCCAGAGGACGTCACGGTCGCGGCCGTGACTGCCGCTAAGGCAGGCGGAGCCAGCGTGGTCGTCAATCCGGCCCCCGTCAGGGAACTGCACCAGGCGATCCTCGGCGCTTGCGTGATCCTCACGCCCAACGAGGCTGAGGCCACCGCTCTGGGCGGTGACGCCGACGTTGCCAGCGCGGCCGCGGCGATCTCGGCGATGACGCGCGGCCCTGTTGTCGTAACACGGGGGGCTCTGGGAGTGCTGCTGCATGATGGCCGCCAAGTTCATCAGGCACCTGCCCTCGCCGGCAAAGCGGTCGACACCACCGGCGCAGGAGATACGTTTTCCGGCGTGCTCGCGGCCCGGCTGGCCGAAGGCGCGGCTCTGGCCGATGCCGTGCCGACCGCGATCGTCGCGGCCTCGCTGTCTACCCGCGCCGAAGGCCCGAGAAAGGGCATCCCGGTAAGAGCAGAAATCGATCGGCGTGTCCGCGGCGCGCGGCACATCCACGCCGCTCTCAGAGAACTGCGCTGACCGCCCTCATCAGCATCGCTGCCCCATCCGGCGATTCGGCGCGGTGGCCGCGCCGGTCCGGTTGCGCGGCCCGCTCATCGGCCACCTCTTGCCTGGCGTGCGGCGGCCGATGTTCGCAGCGGGCAGTCGGTGCAGGTGCCGCCGCCCGCTCGATACAAAAGGCAGCAACTCCGCCGGATATAGCGGAGATCGGGGCCGCTGAAGGTACCGGCCCCTGCGAGGCCACGGGGCCCGAGCGTAGCTTCGACCATTTGAAGCCAGGTCAGGCCGAGCATCGGACGGACCATATTGAGGGTACCGATCGCCGCCGATGCCACATTACCGCGGAGTAGCCCGCTGGGGAGCTTGACGTGCCGCAGCAATGCGCGCTCGAGCGGCTCAAGGTGCTCGGTGAGGACAAGGTCCATGGCCTGTCCGAGCACGCCGGGATACGAGCCCGACCACCCCCTAGTCCGGCGCAGGGCTATCTCAACGCTCCCAGTTGCCGTGGGTCGCCATAGCACGTTGGATTGGCGCAGGTCGGGCAGGTGACCGTAAAGAGCAGCCGAGCCGAGCGCCGGCGATAGCAGCCGGGAAGCATAGCCCAGGTGGAAGACAGACGCGGCGACACGTTCCTCGGTCCAGGACAAGGACACCCGCATCCGGCTGAGAACCCCGCTAAGATCGCCAATCTCCGAAATAGCATAAAGTCTGGCGGTTGGTCGCCAATCCGCGCCGTCCTGCGGCGCATTCGACAGTTCGAAAAAACGGCCGGTAGCTGCCATGGCGTCAAGAGCTCTCCTTATGATCTCCGCGCTGGCAGCCTCGATTACCTCATCGATTGGCATAGGCACTCCCGAAGTCTTGCAGGCACAATATGGCCCATGGGGGTCAACAACACGCCTGGCCTACCGCCTGGCGGCGGACAGCCGCCCAGGCTCCCGCCTGGCGGCCGGGTTCCGCCGTCCGCGCCGACGGTCAGGGTCAGGCCGGCTGCCGCGCCCGGCGAGAACAGTCCGGTTGCTCCGCGCGTGCCCGCCGCGCCGTTCACCCCGCGCCTTCCGGCTGCCCCGGCCATTTCCGCCGGCCGGAGCGTAACGACCCGCCTGGCTGAGGCGGTGGCAACCGCGCGCCAATACGAGCCGCCCGCTCCGCTGGTCAATCCGCTTCGCCACCCTGGCCGATGGCTCGCCGTCACAGCGTTCTCACTGGTCACCGCCGTCGTTTTCGCGCACCTCGCCGCGCTGTTTATCACCGGGCTGTACTACCTGGTGTTCGAGGCCAGTTCCAGCGCGGCTACCTGGTGGCACACGATCATCCCCGATTCCGGCCTGCGGCACACGATCGTGGACGCCGCCGAGGGCTTCTACGGCGGCGCGGTCGCGCAGCAACTCGTCTGGAACCCGTTCGCTAACCGGCGGGCCAGGTATCTCGACAGGCCAGCGAACTGGCTGGACCGCCTGGAAGACCGGCTGAGGATACCGAACCTGCGCAACAAGAAACCGCTTTCTTTCTGGCAGGTTCCCTGCGCGCTGCTCATCTGGGCACCCGTCTACGGCTCGCCCGGTTTTACCGCGGCCTACCTGCTCGACTCGGTCATCCGCCATGACATTAACCTTCTGGGGAACACCATCCTCGCCCTCACCCCGCACGCGTCAATGTGGCAGCGGGCCGCGTCTATGGACACCTCCGGCTGGGACATGAAGATCGTCGGCCTGGCCGCATCGTTCTGTTTCGCCCGCCGGCCGCTGCGCAAGGTCTTCGACCAGGTCCAGCTCTGGTCCGCCCAGCGCCACGTGGCCCGCCACTTGAAAATGCACTGGTACCACCCGCCCACCTTCCGTGCCCGCTGCGCTCAGGTCAGCGCCATCACCGGCGGAGACCCGTACGACAGGCCGATCACGTCAACCCCTGGCTAACCCCTCGCGCGCCTGCGCGCCGGCGGGCGCCAGGTTGCCCGCTGCTAACAAAGGGCGCCGCGATAGCTAATCAGGCAAATAGCGTTAGCGAGCGGGCTTTATCTTTGGATAGTGGTAAGTGTTCAGCAGGACAACCTGACCGAAACTGAAGCAAGCTGGCGGCCGGCGGCACGGCGGCTGGTGTTTCCGCTGGCAGTAACGCTGGCGGGGGTTCTGCTTTTCGCCTGCTACCTGCGCATGTCGCTGACGATGGCCCCGACATCTGACGGGGCGTCCAACGCGCTGCAAGCGTGGGACATGCTGCATGGCAATCTGCTGCTGCACGGCTGGTCGCTGTCTGACGTGTCCTTCTACACAACCGAGCTTCCTGAATACGTTCTCGTCGAATTGATTTTCGGTCTCAGCGCCCATGTGGTGAACATTGGGGGCGCGCTGACCTACACCGTCCTTGTGGTCTCGGCCGCGCTGCTGGCAAAGGGCAAGGCCACCGGGGCAGAGGGCTACCTTCGGATGTCGCTGGCGGCTGGGATCATGCTGTCGCCCCAATTGGTTTCCGGCGTCTCCGTACTGATCCTTCAGCCCGACCACGTCGGCACGACGGTCCCCGTGCTGCTGACGTGGCTGATCATTGACCGCGCCGGCCCGCGCCGCTGGGTGCCTTTCGCCGTCGGCCTGATGCTGGCGTGGGCGCTGGCCGCCGACGCGATCGTGCTGTACATCGCCATCGCGCCGCTGCTCGCGGTGTCGCTTATCCGGGCGTATCGGGTTATCGTTCAGGAACGAGGCGAAATCTCTGCCGCCCGGCCTGAACTCTCGCTCGCGGCGGCAGCGGTCGCGGCAGCAGCGATCGGGCTGGCGGTGCCGTCAGTCATCCACTTGCTCGCCGGGTACCACGTCCACGAGGCGCCGAACTACTTCACCAGCGGAACGCAGTTGCCCGCGACCGCGTCGCTGACCTTGCACGGGCTCCTGCTGCTGTTCGGCGCGAACTTCTACCGGCTGAGTTTCTCCTTTGCCACCGGCCTGGTGCTGTTGCATGTCGTCGGCCTCGCGCTAGCGATCTGGGCCTTCTGCAGCGGACTGCGCCGGTTCCTGAAGGTCGATGACCTGGTGGTCCAGCTTCTGGTCGCCGGCACGCTCATCATCATTACCGCGTACGTATTCGGCCAGAAAGCCGAGGGCATCATCTCGATCAGGGAGATCGCGGCCGCGCTGCCGTTCGGTGCCGTGCTCGCCGGACGGTTGCTTGCCGGCCGCCTGCTCTCGGCCCGCCTGGTGCCGGTGCTAGCGGTCGTCGCGGTCGGCTACGCGGTAACGCTAGCGGTAAATCTCGCTCCCGGGCCGGCCCCTGCGGCGAACGGAGAACTGACCGGCTGGCTGGCCGGGCACGGCTACCGGTACGGGCTCGGTGATTACTGGCTGGCCAACTCGGCGACGCTCGCGAGCGAGGACGAAGTCCGCATCAGGGCGGTCACCACCGGGCCTTCCCACTTGATTCCTTACGACTGGGAATCGGAAAGCACCTGGTATGACCCGTGGCGTAACTCCGCCAGCTTCGTAGCGCTGGCCTCGGTACCCCGCAAGGAAGAGAACCTGCCCTGGCTCAGCCAGATGACGCGGACCTTCGGCCCCCCGGCCCACGTCTACCACGTCGGCAAGTACCTGGTCCTGGTCTGGAACTACAACTTGCTGTCCAGGCTGTGAGCCTTTAGCTGACCTGCTTTCGCCACGCGGAGTTTCACGGCTGCCTATCACGGTAGTACCGTGACCGGTGAACTTCTCAATCCGCGCTCGGGCGGTCATACAGTCCTATTACCGCCGGGCGCCAGGCAGGGCGGGGCGGTGGGCTTAAGTGGCGGGGATTCTCCGGCTGGGCAAATTGGCTTCTGTGCTGGCAGCGGTCGCAATCGTGGCAGTACCTGCTGCGGGATGGGCGGCGACACCACAGGGAACGCGGCTCTGGGTCGGTCGCTATGAAGGCCCTGGCCTGAGCGATAACCGGGCTGCGGACGTCGTGGTCAGCCCTGACGGTTCCACGGTGTACGTGACCGGGTCAACCGAATACCCGAGCTCGACAGGCTCAGAACCGGCCTCTTATTTCGGCACGGTCGCCTACAACGCCGTAACCGGCAAGCGCCTGTGGGTCGAGAGGTGGCTCGGCCCTGGCATCGCGGCCTTCGCTAACTCGATCGCGGTCAGCCCGGACAGTTCAAAGATCTTCGTGACCGGCCTGGCCGAGATTGGCGATCCGGTACAAGGCTCGGACATCGCAACCGTCGCCTACAACGCCAAGACCGGGCATTACCTCTGGTCGCGCCTCTACAGCGGCCCGGTGTTCGGTGCCGGGAGCGCGAACGCCGTCACGGTCAGCCCGAGCGGCAGCAAGGTGTTCGTCACCGGCCAGGTCTGGAGCAGCACGCCGAACACCTACAACCTCGCCACCGTCGCCTACAACGCGGTCAACGGCACCCTGCTGTGGAGCAAGCGGACCGCCGCCATGCCAGGAACCTCGATCGCCACCAGCCCTGACGGCTCGAAGGTCTACGTCGGCACGGGCAACGCGGGCGGCGACTCCATACCAGAGGTACAGGCCGGCGCGGTCGCCTACTCGGCAGCCACCGGCCGCCAGCTTTGGGCCACCACCTACACGGGCCCCGATCAACTCGTGCGCTGCACCCTCGCCGTCAGCCAGGACAGCCCGAAGATCTTCACCGCCTGCACCACCGACCGGTCCACTGCCCAGTACCTGACCATCGGGTACAGCGCTGCCAGCGGCCAGCAGTTGTGGCAGGCAACGTACGAGCTTGGCAGCTTCACCAGCACCGCGAGCGCGATCGTGGCGGGCGCGTCTTCTGTTTTCGTTACCGGTACAGCCAACGGGCACCTGGGCACTGTCGCCTACCAGGCAGGCACCGGGCATCAGCAGTGGGCTGCCCTCTACCCCACGCCGGGAGGCACGAGCGCGGCGGGCACCTCGATCACCGTGAGCCCTGACGGATCCACCGTTTACGCCGCCGGCGGCGCTAACTCCTCCTATGCCACCGTCGCGTACCGTGCCGCCACGGGCGCGCGCCTTTGGGGCCAGCAGTGGTACGGAGTCGGCGGCGGCGTCGGCTACTCCATCGCGGCCAGCCCGAACGGCAGCAGCGTCTTCGTCACCGGCGTCACCGGCTTCCCCCAGGGAGGACCGGGCTTCTACGGCGCGGCCTACGGCACCGTCGCCTACAAATCCTGACACCCGCGCGGCGGCGATCCCTCCGGGAGCCCCTCAATCCGGGGATCGAGGGCGGATGGACCCCTCAATCCCCGGATTGAGGGGGAGCCTTGGGGAGAGGGACCGCGCGGCGGCTCAGATTGACATGCCGCCGTCGACGGCGACGGTCGCTCCGGTGACGAAAGAGCTCTCGTCGCTGGCCAGGAACACCATTACCCTGGCAACTTCGTCGGGGTTCGCATGCCTGGCCAGCGGGATGAACGAGTCGAAGATGGCAGCGGCGCCAGCACGGTCGGCGCCGGTCGCGGCGACCTCGATCGAGTGCTGGAACTCGTTGTCGACCGGACCTGGATGGATCGTGTTGACCCTGATGCCCTTGGGCGCCGTTTCCTTGGCCAGTGTGCGCATCAGCCCGACGACCGCGTGCTTGGCCGTGGCATAGGCACAGATCCCGGGGTCCGAGGTCAGGCCAACCACGCTGGACGTGATGACGATGCTGGCACCAGGTCCCAGGTAAGGCAGCGAGTACTTGCACACGAGGAACGATCCCCGCACGTGTACCGCAAGCACCTGGTCAAAGACGTCCTCAGGGTATTCGGCGACCGGGGCGATCACTCCGCTGATCCCCGCGTTGCTCACCACCACGTCAAGGCGGCCGAAGTCGCTGGCCGCCTCGGCGATCGCGGCCTTCACCTGAACAACGTCGGTAACGTCAGCAACGGCCCAGCTCGCGGCGTCGCCGAGCGAAGCCGCGCCTGCGCGAAGCTCGTCGTCGAGCAGGCCGATCAGCCGGACCTGCGCCCCCTCGGCCAAGAAGGCGCGCGCCGTCGCCATCCCGATGCTGCCCTCGCCGCCGGTAATGATGGCAGCCCTGCCAAGCAGACGCTGTGAACTGGCCATGCCGCACATGCTCGCGGCCGAGCCGCCGCTCGTCTTGCACGTCAGCGCACGCTGCTTGACGGCCTGGGTACGACGTCGGTGATGACCAGCCCCTGGCTGGCTCGGTAGTCGCGGGGGCCCAACCCGTAAGTGGCCTTGAACAGCCGGCTGAAGTGCGCGGGATCCGGGTATCCCCACCGTGCGCCGACCGCCGCGACCGACCGCCCGGCCCATCGCGGATCACGCAAGTCGTGACCGCAGTGCTCAAGACGGCGCTGCCTGATCCAGCCGGCCACGGTCGTGCCGTTGGCGTGGAAGAGCTTGTGCAGCTGGCGAAGCGAGATGTGATGCGCGGCGGCGATCTGAGCCGGAGCCAGGTCCGCCTCACCCAGGTGATCCTCGATGAACGCCGTGATCTTGACCATCATCGCGCGGTGCGCGGCGTCGGGATCGCCTGGCGCGGAGTCGAGCCGCTCGGCGAGTACGGTCCCGAGCAGGTCAACGACATTTCCAGCGAGCCGGATGCCGATGCCAGGGCCAGGCGTATACACCTCGCCGAGCAGGTCGGCGACCTTGACGAGCAGCGGCCCGATCAGCGTGGCCATGCCCCCGGCCTCGCCTGGCAGCCTGGTCGCGGTCAGGCCGGCGAGCCGGTGCTGCGGCAAGCCGAGCATGTCCCTGGGGAAAACGAGCACGAGCATGCGGTGGGGATCACTGAACGCGAGCGTGTATGGCCTGTCGGTGTCGTAGAACGTGAAGTCGCCTGGCGTCAGCGTTGCCTCTCTGCCGTCCTGGATCAGCACGGATGTGCCGCGGAGCTGGACGCCGATCTTGTAACAGCCGGCCGGCGCCACCTTGACCAGGCGTGCGGTCCGGCGGGCCGTATGCGGCTCGGCGTGCACCTCGATCAGGCGCAGGCTGCCGAACTCTGTTCCCCGCAGCCGGCCGAGGAAGTCGCCGCCCCGCTCAGGAGTCGACACCTCAAGCGGGACGAACGTCTCGGACAGGACGTCCTTCCAGTAGTCGAACCGCTGGCCAGGCGGCAGGTCGATAGTCCGCGCGACATCCGGCATTGACCGCCTCCTCGGGTAATCGTCCTAGCTTGCTGACGTTATGCGCGGATGGTCAAGGGATGTGCCCGGTAGTGCAAGACCCGCGAGCACTTGTCCGGCTCTAATGAGGCAACCACGGGGTTCAACTCTCACTCGCGGAGCAAAGACAATGAACCAGCTGAGCAGGCGCGGTTTCCTCGGCGCCACTGGCCTCGCGGCCGGCGCCGGACTCGCGGGCGTCACCGGATGCTCAAGCGGGCTGAAGAGCTCTCCCTCAGCCGCTGGCGGCACCATCAAGATCGGGTTCATCAGCCCTGAGACCGGGCAGCTTTCCGTATTCACGCAGTCCAACGCCTACGTGCTGAGCCAGGTAAGGTCGGCGCTTGCCAAAGGCCTGACCATCGGCGGCAAGAAATACAAGGTGGAGATCATCGCCGCCGACAGCCAGTCGTCTTCGGCCCGCGCGGCCTCCGTAGCTTCGCAAATGGTGCAGCAGGACTCGGTGGACATGCTGCTCGCCACCGCGACCCCTGAGACCGTTATCCCTGTCTCCGCACAGGCCGAGGCCTCTGGCGTGCCGTGCGTCCTGACGATCTGTCCCTGGGAACAGTGGTATTACAAGAGCAACGGAACGGCTAATACGTTCAAATTTTCTTACATGTACTTCCTCGGCACGCAGGAGGAGACCGATTTGTTCGCGTCGGTCTGGCAGACCGCGAAAACAGACCACGTCGTGGGCGGCCTCTGGCCTGACGACGTCGACGGCGCGGGGTTCCAGAAGTACGTGACGCAGAAGGCACACAACCTCGGCTGGAAGGTCGTGCCGTCCGGCGCATACACAGATGGCCTTTCCGACTTCACGCCGATCATCTCCAAGTTCAAGAGCGCGGACGTGCAGATCCTGCACGCCGCCCCGATACCGCCCGACTTCATCACATTCTGGCGGCAGGCACATCAGAACGGCTTCCAGCCAAAGATCGCCTCCATCTCCAAGGCGCTGCTGTTCCCGAGCGCCGCCGCGGCCCTCGGCAAGCTCGTGACCAATGTCATGTCCCCGCTGTGGTGGACGCCGCAGTTCCCTTACAAGAGCTCGCTTGACGGAGTCACCGCATCGGCGTTCGCGGCCGGCTACAAGACGAAGACAGGCAATGAGTGGACCCAGCCGATGGGCTTCAACTACGCGATCTTCGAGATCGCCGTCGCCGCGCTCAAGGCGTCTGGCAACCCGAAGGACGGCGCTGCCGTCGCCCACGCACTGAGCACGCTCAAGGGCGAGGCAATCACCGGTGCCTACGACTTCGCGACTGGCCCGGTACCGCACGTATCCGAGGTTCCTGAACTGCTCGCGCAATGGCGGCTGGTGTCAGGCAGTTACCAGCTCGTCGTCATCAACAACTCCCTCCTTCCCGCGGTTCCTGTCGCGGGCTCACTCGAGCTGCTTTGAGCCAGTCGCCGTGGACCGGCCGGCGCTAGCGGTCACCGGACTCGCCAAGAGCTACGGGTCCCTGCCGGTGTTCAGCTCGGTCTCGCTCGCGGTCGCCGCGGGCGAGGCCGTCGGCATCGTGGGGCCCAACGGCGCGGGCAAGACCACGCTGCTCGACCTGCTCACGGGTACCGGGCGCAGCGACGCCGGCCGGGTCGTACTCAACGGGAGGGACGTGACCAGGCTGCCGCCGCCGCTTCGTGCCAGGATGGGCCTGTCCCGCACGTTCCAGGTGCCCAGGCCGCTCGGCGACCTGACCGTGTTCGAGAACGCGCTGACCGGTGCCACCCGGGCAGCGGGTCTGCACGGACGGCATGCCTACGATGCCGCCTACGAGGCTCTCTCGCTCACCGGCATGGCCGAACTGGCTAACGTTCGCGCGGGAACACTGCGGCTGCTTGACCGCAAGCGACTCGAACTGGCGCGGGCGCTCGCCATGGCGCCGAAGGTGCTGCTGCTCGACGAGATCGCCGGCGGTCTCAGCGACCCGGAGGCCGAAGTGCTGATCGGGACTATCCGCACCGTGAACTCGGCAGGCACGGCGATTGTCTGGGTCGAGCACGTGCTGCGAGTGCTCACCGCGGTCGTGACCAGGCTGGTGTGCCTGGCTGACGGGGAAATCATCGCCGACGGGGCACCGTCAGAAGTGCTTGCCAGCGATGCGGTGCACACTGCCTTCCTTGGCGGCGGGGTGCTATGAGGGCGCTGCTCGAAGTGCAGGGACTCGACGTCTGCTATGGCGACTTCCAGGCGCTCTTCGGTATCTCCCTGACGGTCGAGGGCGGCTCCGCGCTGGCTCTCGTCGGTGCCAACGGCGCGGGAAAGACCACCTTGCTCCGCTCGATCGCGGGTGCTCAGGCTACCTCGTCCGGGCTCATCAGGCATGAGGGCACGGACATCACGTCCGCACCGCCCTACCAGCGAGTCGCCCGCGGCATCGCCTTGGTACCAGAAGGCCGCAAGCTCTTCCCGAGCCTCACGGTCGAAGAGAACATCAAGGTCGGTGCCTCGGCCTCGGCTTCTGATGCCTGGCCCCTGACGCGCATCTACGATGCGTTCCCGCTGGTCGCCCGCTGCCGTAAGCGGCGCGCGTCGACCTTGTCAGGCGGCGAGCAGCAGGCCGTGGCGATCGCACGCGCACTAGCCTCTGGTCCTTCGCTGCTGCTGCTCGATGAGGTCTCGCTCGGCCTGGCCCCGAGAATCGTGGGAGAGCTTTACCAGATACTCGCGCAACTGCGCGAGGCCGGCGCCACGCTGGTGATCGTCGAGCAGGACCTGCGCCGCGCCATGTCCGCCTGCGACAGCCTCGTGTGCCTGCTCGAGGGGCGGGTCGCGCTGGCTGCCGCCGTGGCCGAGGTCAGCATCGATCAGGTCGTCGCCGCCTACTTCGGTGAGGTGCGATCATGACCTGGGTTAACTCCGTCGTCCAGGGGATGCTGCTCGGCGGCCAGTACGCGCTGATCGCCTGCGGGCTGTCGCTCGCCTTCGGTGTCATGCGCATCGTCAACCTCGCGCACGGCGACCTCGCTGTCTGCGGTGCCTACCTCGGGCTCGTGCTTTCTTCGGCGCTCGGGGTGCCCGTCTGGGTTACGCTTCCGCTGCTGCTCCCTGCCGCGTTCGCCGTCGGCGTCGCCTTGCAGTGGCTGCTGTTCGGGCGCGCCCTGCGGCGCGGCGTGCTCGCTCCTGTGCTCGTCACGTTCGGGCTCTCCGTGATGATCGAGAACCTGCTGCAGGTCGGGGCGACGTCAGACCCGCGCGGACTCAATGGCGGCTCGCTGGCACTGGCCAGCTTCCATCTCGGCAGTCTCGTGGTTTCCTGGCTGTTCATGACGGCCTTTCTTACCGCCTGCGCCGTGCTCACCTGCCTTCAGCTTGCGTTGTCCCGCACGTCGTGGGGCCGTAAGGTGCGTGCCACCGCCGATGACCTCGACACGGCGCGGCTGGTCGGGATCAAGGTGCAGCCGGTGTTCGCCAGCGTGGCCGGGGTAGCCGTCGCCACCGCCGCCCTAGCCGGGGTGTTCATCGGCACGATCGGCACCTTTGACCCTCTCGCCGGGACGAACACGCTGATCTTCGCGTTCGAGGCCGTCGTGATCGGCGGCATCGGCTCCCTGTGGGGAACTCTGGCAGGCGGGCTGGCACTCGGCGTGACGCAGGTCGTCGTCGGCCAGATCAACCAGGACTACGCGGTGCTCGCGGTTCACTTGCTGTTCCTCGCCGTGCTCACGGTCAGGCCTGGCGGACTGTTCACCAGCAGTCATGCGATCCGCGAGATCGGCGCGCAGGGAGCCGCAGGATGACGGCACAGGTCGCGGTCAGCCGCTGGAGCCGCACGGCTTCCGGCTTCACCGGGGTGAGCTTGCTTGTCGTGGCCTTCCTGGCGGCGGTCCCTTATGTTTTCGGCGGGCCCGCCGAACAGCCGCTGATTACCCTGCTCACCTTCATCGCGCTGGCGAGCATGTGGAACCTGCTGGCAGGCTTCAGCGGCCTGACCTCATTCGGCCAGCAGGCATACCTCGGACTCGGCGCCTACGCGCTGTACCTGATCGCCGAGCACGGGATAAACCCGTTCGCCGGCATCATCCCCGCGGCCATCGCCGCGGCGGTCATCTCCTTGCCGGTAGCCGGGCTGGTGCTGCGCTTGTCAGGCGGGTACTTCGCGGTGGCGACCCTGGTCGTCGCCGCCGTGTTCCAGATCGCGGCGACGCTGTCTCCCTCGGTCGGCGGTACCACGGGCGTGAGCCTACCGGGACTCGCCGGCTACAGCGACGTGCTCAGGGAGGCACTCATTTACTGGGCCACGCTCGCGGTCGCGGTCGTCAGCGTGGCCGGCGTGTACCTGCTCGTCAGGCGGACCTTCGGACTCGACGCCCGCGCGGTTAGCAGCGACCAGGTCGCGGCGGCCAGCGCGGGTGTCAGGGTCGGCCGGATCAGGCTGCTTGCGTACGTCGTCGCGGCCGGCCTGGCCGGAGCGGTCGGCGCGCTGATCGCGCTCCAGACCCTGTATGTCGAGCCGACTTCGGTCTTCAGCATCCAGTACAGCGTGGACATGCTGTTCATGGTGCTGATCGGCGGCGTGGGCACGATCGAGGGCCCGATCCTCGGCGCGCTGGTGTTGTTCGGGCTACAGGAAACCCTGTCCGCTTACGGCGCCTGGTACCTGGTCATCGTCGGCGGTCTCGCGGTCGGCGTCACGCTGATCGCCTCGCGCGGCATCTGGGGTTACGCCAGCGAGCGACTCGGCTGGTCGTTCCTCCCGATCGGCTACCAGGTCGGCCGCGAGTCCTGACAAGCGGCGCGTTCCGGACATTCCCCCAGTGCTTACCGCATCGGCGGCTCTCCGTTGTCGTTGCCGGGCCAGGGCCAGCGACATCTATGGCCAGTTGATGTTGTCCACGCCGCAACGCGGAGCCAGCGATGCTGCCGGCCCCAGGATGCCTGCGACATCGGTGGCTCCGCGATGCTGTTGCGGGGCCTGACGCACGGCGCCCGCGCCGCTGACCGACGCCTTAACGTGACGGTCGATCGTGGATGAGGGCCGCGTCATAATCCGTTTGCTGGCCGGCGGAAGGCCGGCCATCCTTGGCTGATGACAAGACCGCCGGAAGCGCTTACTCACGGGCAGGTTACCCTCCGCCGCTGGCGCCTTGAGGACGCCGCCGAGTTGCTCATCGCCATTACCGAGTCGCTCGACGAACTGAGGCCCTGGATGCCGTGGGCACAGGAGTACGACGGCGATAAGGCAGCGGAGTACCTGAGCAACAGCGCGGCGCAGTGGGATTCTGGCAGCGACTTCTCCTATGCGATCACTGTCGGTGATCGGATCGTGGGCAGCGCGGGCCTGCATCGGCGCGTGGGCGATGACGCGCTCGAGATCGGTTACTGGGTGCATAGTGGCTGGACAAAAAGAGGCATCGCGACCGACGCGGCCGCGGCGCTGACCGAGGCCGCCCTTGCGATGCCCGGCATCATGCGCGTGGAGATCTATCACGATGCCGCGAACGCGGCGAGCGGACGCATCCCGGCGAAGCTCGGTTACACGCGGCTCGGCGAGCGGCCGGCCCGTGACCTCGGCCCCACCGCACCCGGTCAGACCGGCATCGACGTGATCTGGCAGATCACCCGCTAGGGGCGCGCCTGGCGAGGGGGCCCCTCACTGTCGTCAGAGCAACAGGAAGGGGCCCCCGCCGATCCGGGTTCAGCCCTCGATCTTGCGCAGGGCGCTGATGAAGACCTGGCCGTTCGGCGTGCCGATGCCGGTCATGTTGTCATAGCCCTTGACGGTGACCTGACCGTCGTAGCCGAACATGTTCGGGTTCTGGTCGTCGAAGGTGAGCAGCGCCTCCCCGCCGCAGAAGGACACGGTGCACGCCTCGCCACGGTAGAACGCCAGGGTCTTGGAAGTAGAAGGAAGGATGTCGTGGAACGCTGGCGTTCCGTTGAGGTGGTAGAGGACGGGATCGGTAAACCCGAAGGCCTTGCGGCCCTGCTGGGCGTCGGCGATCATTCCTGCCACCAGCGGCGACGCCATGCTGGTGCCGCCGACCGTCAGCTTGATGAACTTCAGTCCCTTCTTGCTGCTGATGATGAGCCCGGTGCTGAAGCCGGTGTAAAGGTCCGCGTCGGCGGACAGGTCAGGCTCTGACCTGACCAGGCCAGGACGGTTCCCCGGCGTGGTGGCCATCGACCGCGGCACCACTCCGCGCTGGTAATGCGGCTGAGCCCAGAGAAGGCTCGGGCCGCCGCTGGTGGCACCGTCCTCGCCCGCGAGCACCCACTGCTTCTTGCGGGCGAAGGAGAAGCCGGTGGACCAGCCGGTTTCGAACAGGCGCTGGTTATGACTGCCGACCCCGAGAGAGGTGCCGCCCACCAGGATCGTGAACGGGTCGTCAGGGGTCTCCACGCCCGATGCGTCGCCCGACGCGAAGTACATGCCGACGCCTTGCGCGGCCGCGCGCACGAGATAGGCGTGCATGATGTTGGTGTCGATGGCCGGCTGGGTGTCGTCACCAGGCCCCCAGGAGTTGGAGCTGATGTTCGACAGCGGGTGGTGAGTGCTCCCCATGCCGTCGATGACGACAAGGTCGGCGTCGAACAGGCCCTGGAGGCCGAAGTCGCCGTTGTTGCAGCTATCGCCGCCGACCACGAGCTGGTTCGCGCCAGGCGCCATGTCATAAGAGGTCTCGACGTCAAGCTGCTCTTCCACGTCGAACGGGTCGCCGCAGGCGTTGCTTCCGAGCGACAGTTCGGTGTAATGGTTCGGGTCAGGCGCGGTGAAGTGCTGCGACGCCTCCAGGTCCTTCAGCGTCGTGAACATGTAAGGAGCCAGGCCGAGTTCGATAAGGGAGATCGTCTGCCCGCGACCGTTGTTGCTCGTGTTCATGCCGTAGGCGCCGCGTAGCTGCTGTGCGCCGTAGCCGCAGATCTGGGTCGGGAACGACGTGACCCCGAACTGCTTGGGCAGGCCGGAGATCTCATGCTGGCCGTAGTACTGCGAGCAGTGAGCCGCAGGCGCCTTGCCCGCGCCCTTAGGAGCGCGCATGAGCGGCAGCCTCGGCGCGGCGTTGTCCAGGCCGGTTACTCCGAGTACGTACTGCGACATCGACCTCGGGATGGCCAGGGGCCTGGCATTGGCCCTGAGCTGATAACGGCCGGCGTTCACGGTAGCCGATGACGGGTAATTCTCTAGCTGGGTCTTGAAGGCCGCGTCGATAGCCGACACGGAGCCGGTGGCCCGTACGTAGTTGCGCTGCGCGTCGGGCTGGAGGCTGGTGAAGCCCTGGCTGCGCAGCCATGACTCCACCGCGCGAGCGGCCGTCCTGCTGGCACCGAACCTCGCGGTGTAGGCGTCAGGGCTGAGGTAGTGGTGGAACAGCTTGTTGCCCGGCGTGCTCACCGCCGTCGCATACTGCTGCGCGGCGGTGAGGTGGCCTGGGCGCATCCAGACCTGGATGGTCAGCCGGGCGGAGCCCGCGACCGGTCCTGTCGGCCTGCTGTAGCTGGTGAACGGCACCGCGCTGCCAGGCAGCTGCAGGTAGCCGTGGACTGGCGCGGCCCCGGCGGTACCGCCCAGGCTCGTGACCGTCATGGCTGTGACCATCGCCGTCCCTGCGGCGAGGCTGACGACCCTGCGACCTATGGACACTGACTCTCCTCTGCCCTCGTACGCCCGCGAAATCCGGGCGAAATGAACCCGCAATACGCTGGCAAAGTAACACGCAATGCGCGCAATAGAAATCACGATTCAGAAACGGGGGACATTCGCCAAATAAACGACAGTTGCCCGTTTCAGGTCAGCCAGCGCACCCAGGTTCCGTGACTGTCACCAGTTCCGAGCGGCCGCCCGTCGCGGGCAAGCACGTGGAGGTGGCCGTCTGGTGCCGCCAACGGCAAGTCCGCCGTCCCCGCGACCACGCCGGGGCTTTCGCAAGACAGCCAGATCGCCCCGAGATCGCGGATGGCCGCGGCCACCGCCTCCCGCGACTCGGGGCGCACCTGATAGAGGACTGAACTGTGGTAGACGACCAGGGTCACTCCGGCCGGCGCCCGCGCCGCCAGCGCGGGCAGGTCCGTGAGCAGGTCGCCTTGATGCACGGCAGGCGGATCACGGCGAGCCGAGGCGATCGCGGCGGCGAGTCGTTCCGCGCGGTCACCTTCGCCCGGCCAGACCAGGCAGGACAGCCAGCGGACGTCGTCCTCGCTGGTAACGTCGAGCGGACTGAGGTCTAGGCCGGCCCGCCAGGCGATGTCGGGAACGCGCTCTGGAAGCGGCACAGGCCCTCTGGGTTCGCAGCGCAAGGTCGGTGCCGCCTCATCGCTGCCAGCGAGGCGGTATCCCCCATAGTCATATGAGTATCGGTCAAAAAGCATGATCAGCCCGGCGCTGGCACCGAGCTCGATCAGGGCGAGCGGTCCTTCGAGCTGGGCTAGCGCCGGAAGGAAGACCGCGCACCTGGCAGGCTCGTTGGTTTGCGTCCTGCGCTCCGCCATCACCTTCGCGAGCTCAGCGCCTGACTCCCTTACCAGGTCGCGCAGCCGCCCGAGGTCCGCAGGCGAGCCGAGCAGGTAACGCGCGGCCGCGAACAGCAGGTTCGGCTGCCGCTTGTCCCTGGGCAGCGAGGCAACGAACGGGGCCACGACCTCGTCCACGGCGACAGCTTCGGCGAGCGCCTCGTACGCAGGAGAGCGCCCGTGCGCCTCGGTTCTCGCGAACGCGCGGTACGTCTTCGCCACCGCCGCGATCGCTTCGCCGCCCGCACTCCTCACGCAGGCACCCCAGGTCCTCCCGCCGATCAGCCGGCTTCTCGCATGGACGCGCTGGCGATAACGCCACCGCTGATCACGTAGGTACCCTCGAATACCACGTTTGTCCCGTTCGTCTGGACAGCTGTGATCTGAACGGAGACGTCGTCGCCGTTCACGCCGGTGATGTCGAGTTCGTCGCGGACAGTGGTCGCGAAGCCCGCGGTGAAGGCAGAGTAGCTGCTCGCGAAGTGGTATCCGCCAAGTTGCCATGCCGCCTGGTAGTCGTGATCGTTGATGGCGCCGACGTAGTCCTCGACGACCGCGGCGGGATCAGCGACCGGCGTCGGGCTGGTGACCGGGGTCGATGTCGCCGTCGGGCTCGGGCTCGGAGCGTGACTGGTGCGGATCGCCTTCGGCCGGCGCGATGCGCGCGCGGTATGGCGGGGAGCGGGCGATCGCGAACCGGCCGTGCGGCTCGGCGGGTCGGCAGTGGTGACCCGCTGCTTGGTCACCGGCCCTCCTGCGGTCTGGTGCCCGGCAAGGTTCTGGTGCACGATGATGGCTCCGGCGGCGGCGATTAACGTGATGGCCGCGACGACGAGCGCAGTCCGCACCGCCGCTACCCGCCCCGGCCTCCGCTCGGTGAACTCCTCAGCGGCCGCGAAATCTTGCGCTTCGCCTGGCGCCGTCGCCGAGATCAGCGCACCCCAGGCCGATGCCGTCAGCGGGCTGCGGTCGAGCCTTGCGGTGATCCCGAGAAACTGGCCGATGAGGTTTTCGACCTGGAACTCGCGGCTGGCTCCCCCGGTGACGTAGACCTCGGCGAGGTCGTCGGCGGTAAGGCCGGCCGACCTGATCGTGGCGAGCAGGTCGTAAATGCCGCGCCTGGCACTGACATCGAGCGGGTCATCTCCGGTCCTGGTCACAGTTCCCGGCGAGCCGATCAGCTCGAACCCGGCGGCCGTGCGCCGCAGCAAAGCGGTGTCCACGCTGCCGTCGCCGACATCGAGGACCGCCACGATCTGCCCGGGAACGTTACCGCGTGCCAGGCACCAGGCCGCAGCGAACGGTTCGGCGAGGAACTCAGGATCGGGAAGTTCCGCGGCCGCCGCGGCGTCCCTGAGAACGTCGAGATGATCCTCGGTCCAGTTCGCGGGGTGGGTGAGGATCAGCCGGCCGGGGACGGCCTCTTCCCGTCCTTCCGCCGCCGTCTCGGCAACGGTTTGCAAGATCGCCGCGTAGAGTTCGGCTGCCGCCGCGGGAAAGTCGCTTTCGCTCGCAAGCGCGGGCGACACCATGAGCCGCTTCGGTGAGAGCAAGATCGTGCCGGGAGTAGCCGTAACCCGGTCATCCGCCAGCCAGACTCCCGCCTGCGGCGGCCCGTGCGAGCAGCGCACCAGCGCCGGCAGTACGGACCTGCCGTCAAACGTCACCAACTCAATGCCGGCCTCATCGCGAACAGCCGCGACAACGGCCGTCACGCCAACATCAACCGCCAGATCCCAGACACTCAAAGCAAGCAACCCCGCATTATTTCCGAGCCAATGATACCGGCC